>JAKBAX010000030.1 GCA_021808785.1 Actinomycetes bacterium
CTCGACCCCGGCCCAACGGCCTCCTCCGGGGCATAGGACCATCCCTGGTAACCGAGTCCCCAGGGGCAGACAACTGCCTTTGACGGGCCGGTCGTCCCAGATGTGAACATGAGCGCCGCGGTATCCCAGACATCAGGGCCGTTCGTATCGGGCTCCGGCCCGGTCGCCTCGAGCGCGTCCCGACCGAGCACCGTCGCCTGTCCGTAGCCGGCCAGCCGATTCGGGGAGTCGACGTCCACGACGACGACACGCCGCAAGGCAGGGAGATCTCCCGCGATTTCGGCTACCCGGGGGGCGAGCGCGCTGGTCGTCAGGAGCGTAGCCACGTCGGCCAACGCCATGGCATGGTGCAGCATGCGACCCCGGTAACCGGTATTGAGCGGTACCTCCGTCGCCCGGAGCCAGCCAATGGCCACGACCGCCCGGAAGCCATCGAAGGAGTTGGGCAGGAAGGTCCCGACATGATGCCCTGGCCCCACCCCGACCCGGCTCAGGCCCGCGGCCCACTGTCGCATGTCGTCGGACAGCTGTCCGAAGGTCAGTCGGTCTCCGTCGACGTGCTCCAGGGCGATACCGCCGGGGTCGATCTTCGCCCAGTGGGCCAGCGCGTTGGGGGCCAGAAGGTTGCGGTCGAATGTCACGACGTACCGCTAGCTGGTGGTGACGCCGACCGCTTCGCCGAAGAGCACCAGCGGCTTGGCTTTCGTCTGCTCGGGGATGGCCGCCCAGATGAGCCTGGCCGACTCATCGGCTGTGAGGACGCGGCCCTCCCGTAGCGCCTCCGCGATGCCGGGCACGCCCGGATGGGTGTCAGACGGAAGCTCGGCTTCTCGGCGGGCGGACGGCGTGTCCACAAATCCAGGTCGGATGGCCGAAACCCACGGTCCTCTCCCGCGGTCTTCTCGCTCCGAACGGACGCACCGGACCCACTGCTCGATCGCCGCTTTGGATGCACCGTAGATGGCGTAGCCGGGATAGACCAGCCGGGCTGCGGCGGACGACATCATGACCAGGCCGACGTCGACCCCGGCGCCGACGGCCGGGACCGAGGCGCGGAGGAACCAGTCGCCCAATGCCATGGCCGCCACGCAGTTGGCCGTGAACTCGTCGACATGGGTGGAGTGATCACCCTCACCCATATATGCACGACCCCAGAAGTGCAGGGCGTTGTGGATGAACACGGCCCGCTCCCCGCGGAACGACGCCAGCCGCTCGGTCAGATGATCTCCGACAGCGTCCCAGGTTTCGGGGGCGGCCAGATCGAAGTGCACGGTGGCGAGATCCGGGTGGGGCCGGCGCGACAGGGAGACGACATCGGTCTCAGGCCAGGGGCAGGTGCGGGCCAGGGCCTCGCCGATACCTGAGGTCGCTCCTGTGATCCAGACCAGATTTCTTGCTTCTCTCATGGTCTCCCGGTCAACGTGATTATCGACACTCGGCGTGACGGTACCGCGGGCCGACTCGACAGCCGTGGGTTGAGTGATAACGGAATGACGTTCGCGTATCGGGAGCGAGATGTCAAGGTTTGTGATCGGTCGCCTCCTGGGCAACGACTCTTGACATGGCGGTGAGAGCGGTTCCTAGAATGGGGCTAGCGAATCAATGGCCGATGCTCAGAGAAGTGAACTTCGCCGCGGGGGTCGGCCCAGGGACGCCTCGATCACCGAAGCGGTCCTGGACGCAGTTCGGGAGTTGCTCGCCCACGAGGGGTATGCCGCCACGACAGTGCAGGCCATATCGAAGCGATCGGGCGTCCCCGTATCGTCGATATACCGCCGGTGGCGGAATCGGATCCGGCTCATCGAAGATGCTGCTGTACTCGCCACTCCCAGGATGGGCGCCGCGACCGGGAATCTGCGGCGCGACCTCAGAAGGTTCGCCCGGGATTTGCACGCGGCGTACACGTCGCCGGTGACCCGAGCCGCGTTCCCCTTCTTGCTCGCCGAATACCAGAAGGGGCAGCTCGGACGATCCCGGGACGAGTGGCTGTCGGTATCGTGGCGTCCAATTCTGGCGGAGATACTCCAACGGGCGGGACCCGAAGCGGTCGACCCCCGGGTCGGCGTCGACGCCGTGTTCGATCTGCTCCTCGGTTGCATCCTGGTCGGGGAGTACGTGCCGACGTCGGCCCCGGCTCAATCGACCGATCGGACCGTCGATCTGCTCTGCCGGCTCCTCGAGCCCAGAGGTGACGAGAGACCGGGGGACACGTCGGTGAAGGGGGTGGAGAGGTCGCGCCGGAGACGTGGTGTTGGCCGTCCGACCAGGAGGGGGATCCTCGATGGGTGAACCAGCCGAAGTAGCGAGCAGCCGTCGGCCTTTTCTCGAGCACGCCCTTGACGCCGACAGCCACGAGATGGTCCCTGTCCATTTGTGGCCCGAAGTGTTCGGCGAGGAGATGGCTCAGTACGTACAGTTGTTCAGCGGCATGGCCTTGTTGAGGGGGGCAGGCCCCAACGCCATGGTGCGGGAGGATATCGCCGGCGACGTGCGAGCGATCACGCGTGAGAACGTCTGGGAGCTCAAAGGTCCCGACGCCCCTTCGGCCATCGACCTCGCCCGGAGGGTCCCAGTGCTGGACCAGATGGGTATCGAACGCCAACTCGTCTATCCAACGATGGCCACCATGGGGTACCTGTTCCTCACCGACCCGGATGTCGGTCGCCATCTGGGCTTCGATCGGTCCGAGGTGGACCTCGACCGGGTCGGACGTGTCATGATCGATCTGCACAACAGTTGGGTCGGCCGGGTGACAGCCGCGTGCTCCGGCCGGGTCCGGCCGGTTGCCGTTGCGATGGGGGATTCGGTCGCAGGCCTGACCGACCAGGCTGAAGCGGTGCTGGCGGCAGGGGCACGGGCGCTGATGATCCCGGCCGGACTGCCTCCCGGCGGGATGTCCCCCGCCGACCGCCGTCTCGACCCCTTCTGGCGCCTGGTCTCCGAGGCGGGGGTTCCTGTCGTGCACCACGTGACTGTCGAGCGAGGCTTCTTGAGGACGACGGTGTGGGCCGCCGGTGTCCCGGAGTTCGCGCCCTCGAATACGTCGAGCCCGGAGTTCCACATCGAGCCCTGGCGCTGCGCCACCCTCTCGTTCGCCTGTGAGAGCTTCCTGGCGGCGATGATCCTCGGGGGCGTCTTCGAGCGCCACAGCAAATTGTGCTTCGGTATCGCCGAGCTCACCGCCGGTTGGGTCGGCCCGTTCGGGCAGCGCTTGGACGACGTCGTCGCCCAGTTCCGGTCTCGGTACGCCGCCTACTCGATGCTGCCTTCAGAACGACTGTCGGTCAGCGTTCGGGTGGTACCGTTCCCCTTCGAGGCCGTCGATCGCTACATCGAGAGCCACCCGTGGATGGCCGATGTGTTGTGCTTCGGCAGCGACTTCCCCCACCAGGAGGGCGGCATCGACTCCAAGCGGATCTACGACGCCCGACTCCGGCGTCTCGGTGACGACATCGTGGCCAAGTTCTTCAGGGACAACGCCGCGCTGCTCCTACCGGTCATTAGTTAGCTGATCGAATCCCGCCGATTGATCAGGGCACGGTCGGGTCGGGCACGCCCGCCGGGTTGTACGCAAGGTTGCGCACCACCAGCCGGCAACCGGCCCGCCGGGCCTCTTTGGCCACCAGCCGCTCCACCTCCATGCCGCCGAGGCCCGCGGTCAGTCCCTCGACCAGCCCCAAGTGCAGTTGGCAGACCGTTGCCGGGTCGGACTCGGCCACGTCGGCGAAGGGGCACCGCCCGAGGACGAGCTCCACCCGTGTGCCCTTCTCGGTCCGGCTCGGGCGGAAGCCCCGCCTGGTCATCTCGTTCTCCAGCAGGTCGATCCGGTCGGCGTCGGCCGGCAGCTCGGCGGCCCGCCGGTGTCCTTCCTGCCGGCCGACCTGGCGTGGCTGCTCGTGCCGCCGGACCGCTCCGGCCAGCAGGCCCGCCAGCCATGAGTAGGCCCCGGTGGTCCCCCAGCGCTCCAGCACCTCGGGGTGGAGTCGGTAGAGGAGGCGGGGGCGGCCAGGGCGGAGCCGGTCCTCCACCTCTTCCAGCACCAGGTTGGCGCTTTTCAACACGGCCAGGTGCTGGCGCACCGCGTTGTGGTTGAGCCCCACGAAGTCGGTCAACTCGGCCACTCCCACCGGGCCGTTCGCATCGGCGATGTAACGGAAGATCCTGTGGCGCGTGGGATCCCCGAGGGCTTTCGCCTCGTACAAGAGCGACTCGTCCACCAGCGCTGCCCTCCTCGGCTTCTTCTAGGATACAACAGAAAAAGGCGGGGGCAGACGGAGGGCGCGCCAGCAGCAGGTTCTCATGGGCGGGCGGTCATCGAAGCAGGTTGGTGTCCGACGCCTGGCCGGCATGGGCTTATCCGGCCCGTTGGGCCAGGCCTCGCACGTAGGCCGCTTGGCCCACATGCTGCAGGTCGTCGGGAGGGCACCGGGGTTACGGCCGGCGGTCGAACACGCTCACCACCTCCACCCGCCAACTGTGCGGGAACAGGTCCACGGGCGTAACTGCCGAGAGGCCGTAACCGGCCCGGGTGAGCAGACCGGTGTCGCGGCCCATGCTGGCCACGTCGCAACTGATCAGCACGATCCGGGACGCCCCGGTCGAGGTGAGAGAAGTCACTCCGGTCCGCCCCAGACCGGCCCGGCTGGGATCGGCCACCACGAGGTCGGCTCGTGGGGCGGCCCAGCGGGTGACGTCGCCTCCGACCACCTCGACGCCGAGTCGGCCCAGGTTGTGCCGGGCGTCCGCCACCGCCGCCTTCGACCCTTCGACCGCGGTGACCTCCCAGCCGTGCCGGGCCAGGACGCCGGCGAAGAGGCCCACGCCGCTATAGGCGTCCACGGCCCGGCCCGGGCTCGTGAGCCCCATCCCCTCGGCCGCATCGGCCACGAGGTCCGCCAAGGCGTCGGCCCCGTCGGCCCGGCTCTGGAAGAACGACCGGGCCGATACCCGCCACAAGTGTCCGGCCGCCTTCTCGTGGTAGTGCCGCTGTTGGACATCGGCCGAAAGGGCGGTGGGGAGCCGGGAAGGTGTGGTGGCGACCAGGCGCTCGCCGGTGCGAGCGCCGCCGCGCAGGACCACTGATTCGGCACCGGGATGGATGGGGCCGTCGAGAAGTGGCAGTAGCAGCGGATGGGCGATCAGGCACCCGGGGACAGGTATCAGGTCGTGGGTTCGACCTTTCCGCAGCGCCGGTCGGCCATCGATGACGCCGGCCTTTATGGTCGTCCGCCACGCCCAGGGCTCCAACTCCACTGTCGGCCGGAGGGGGACGTACTCCATGTCGGCCAGGCGCCGGAGGGACTCCTCCACGAGCGATGACTTCAGGCGGCGCTGGGCGGGAGGATCTACGTGCTGCCAGGGACAGCCACCGCAGCCTGCCGCTCGATGAGGACACGGGGGCGCCACCCGGTCGGGGGAGGCGGCCAGCACGTCGACCACCCGCGCCGAGGACCAGCGCGAGCGGTCGTCGGTCATCTCCACCGCGACCGTCTCGTCTGCCAGGGCCCCCTCGACGAACACCACTTTGCCGGTGGCATCGCGGGCGACGGCCCGGCCGTCGGTCGCCATCGCGGTGGTGGTCAACGGCTGCGGGAGTACCATCTACCGCCGATATTGCCATCCGGTGGCGGGCGATGACGCCGGCAGGCAGCAGAATGGGTGTCGGCCCGGGGGCCTATTCCGAGCCGGAGCCTTCCCTGTCCCGAGACGGTGTCGATTCGGAAACCAGGCCCAGGCGGGAGGCAGCCGGCCCGATCAATCCGCCCTGGACGACCACCGAGAAGCCGACCACCGAGAAGCCGACCACCACGATGATGAGGCCGTACAGCCGGTCGGCGGTGCTCAGGTCGGTGGTGAGGAGGTAGGTGCCGAGGAGGATCGGGACCGCTCCCTCGAGCCCGGCGAACTGCACCAACCGCCGCTCGGGCCTGCTCATGGCAGCACCCAGCAGGCACAGCCGGACCGCGATCGGTCGTATGGCCACGGCCAGGGCCACACCGAGGGCGATCCCGGGGGCCCACACGTCGAGCCGGCCGAGGACCGCCAGGGGCACGGTCAGCCCGAGGGTTACGAACGCGGCCATCTCCCCGATGCTGCCGAGGGCGCCATGGAACTGCTCGATCTCGGCTCTGTGCTCCACGTCGGCATCGCCGACGGCGACGCCGACGATGAAGACGGCCAGGAATCCCTGCCAACAGCACGGCGATCAGCGCGACGGTCACGATTCGCACGACGACCGTCTCGGACGGCCGGTGGAACCCGGGCACCTCCGCCACCGCTATGGCGGCGATGGCCAGGACGAGAGCCGAGAACGGGATCCGGGTCCACTGACCGACCCGCTGGGCGACCAGCACGCCCAGTCCGGCCGCGGCAACGATGATTATGTCGGCGGCGAAGGGGATGGTGTCGGACATGTCTGATCTCCTGCCGACCAGACTTCCCGGCGCTCCGAGGACAGGGTAGCGCTACGGTGCTGCTCGATGCAGTGGCTGCCGTGGGAGGACGCCGCCTATGCCGCCGCCGGTTCGGCCGTGGCCACGCGGGTGCTGGCCCGCCGGGTCTCCCGAGCGGCGCGCGCCGTGTCGGCGTGGACCCGGGAGTTGACGGTGATGTTCGGACTGTACGGCCTGTGGCAGCTGGCCGGCGGCCTGTCGCTCGGCCGGGCCCGCGGTGCCATCGCCACAGGACGGAGCATCTACCGGCTCGAACACCGGCTTCATTTCCCGAGCGAAGCGGCCGTACAGCATTTGTTCCTCCCGGCCCACGGGCTGCTGCGCGTGCTCAACGTGTACTACGTCGTACTCCACGTGGTGGTGACCGGGGTGTGCCTGGTCTGGGTGTTCGCCCGCCACCGGGACTGCTACCCCGTGGTGCGCAACACCTTGGCCCTGTCCACCGGGGTGAGCCTGATCATCGCCCTGATTCCGGTGGCGCCACCGCGTCTGGTCCCCGGCCTCGGTGTGGTCGACGTTGGTCGGCTCGTCGGCCCGACGGTCTATCCGGCGACGGCCCGACCCGGCCTCGACCAGCTGTCGGCCATGCCTTCGGTGCACGTGGCCTGGGCCCTCGTGATCGCCGCGTCGCTCGTCTACGTGCTGGCCTCGCCCTGGCGTTGGCTGGCGCTGGCCTATCCGGCGTTCACACTCACCGTGGTGGTCATCACCGGGAACCACTACTTCGCCGACGGTGTGGTCTCTGTCGTGGTCGTGGCTCTGGCCGGAGCGGCGAGCCTCCGGTTCAGCCGTGGCGGGTCACCGGCTGCATGGCCTCGGATGCGCCGGGCTCGATCTCGACCGGCATCTCGGCCTGGCTCCGACCCTTCGTTTCCGGTACGCGTCTGAGCATGCCGGCGGGACCGATCAAACGACGAGACCGATCAGGGGAAGGGAGGGGAGGACCTCCTACCCACAGCTGCGTCGCGGTTCACGTCTGCGCCGAGCGGGCACTGGCGTGGTGGGCAGCCGGCCGCCGCTTCGGCGGCTGGCTCGGCCCTGGGCGGCGGGTCACGGGGGGCACCTCCCTCTCGACCGGCTCGACGCCGAGATCGATGGTCTCACCATGGTGGCTGATCTTCATCTGCTCCCCTTCGAGCAGCCGGTACAGGACTCGGTCGGGCCCGATCTCCAACCCGATGCGGCGACTCCGGTAGCGCAGCTTGAACCGCAGGGCGGTGATCCCTTCCGGCAACCGGGGCGAGAAACGCATGATCCCGTCACCGGCCCGAAGGCCGCCGAACCCGGTTACCAGGGCGGTCCAGGCGCCGGCGAGCGAGGCCAGGTGGAGCCCGTCTGCAGTGTTGTGCTCGATGTCGCGCAGATCCATGAGGCAGGCCTCGCCCAGATAGTCGTGGGCCAGGTCGAGGTGGCCGACCTCGGCCGCCATCACCGCTTGCATGCTGGCCGACAGAGACGAGTCGCGCACCGTTAACGCCTCGTAGTACTCGAAGTTGCGGGCCTTCTGCTCATCGGAGAAGGCGTCGCCGCACAGCACCATCGCCAGCACGAGGTCCACCTGCTTGCAGACCTGTTTCCGATACAGGTCGAAGTACGGGTAGTGGAGCATGAGAGGGTAGTGGTCGGCGGGAGTGCCCTCGAAGTCCCATGGGGCGTGGTCCGTGAAGCCCTCGCTCTGGGGGTGGACGCCGAGGCGGGGGTCGTAGGGGACGACGATGGCGTCGGCCGCATCCCGCCACGAGGCCACCTCCTCGCTGGTGACCTCGAGGCGGTGGGCCCGGGCCGGGTGGTGGGTCGCCACGTCGGCTGCAGCCCGCAGATTGCGGGCTGCCATGAGGTTGGTGAACACGTTGTTGTCGGCGACGGCGCTGTACTCGTCCGGCCCGGTGACGCCGTCGATGCGGAAGTGGCCCTCCATGTCGTGCTGGCCCAGGCTGCGCCACAGGCGAGCGGTGCCGACCAGTAGAGGCAGCGCCACCTCCGTCTCGAATGAGGCATCGTCGGTGGCGTCGAGATAGCGCACCACGGCGTCCGCGATGTCGGCGTTGATGTGGAAGGCGGCGGTGCCGGCCGGCCAGTAACCGGAGCACTCTTCACCGTCGATGGTTCGCCACGGGAAGGCCGCCCCGGACAGCCCGAGCTCCGCCGCGTGGCGCTCGGCGATCGGCAGGGTGGTTGCCCGCCACTGCAGCGCGTCCCGGGCGGCGGTGGGATAGGTATAGCTCAACACCGGCAGCACGTATGTCTCGGAGTCCCAGAAGGTGTGGCCGTCGTAACCGGGGCCGGTGAGCCCTTTGGCCGGGATGCAGCGCTGCTCGGCCCGGGCCGATGCCTGCACGATGTGGAAGAGGCCGAACCGCACCGCCTGCTGCACCTGGGGGTCGCCCTCCACCTCGATGTCGGCGCCGGCCCAGTAGCCGTCGAGGAAGGCCCGCTGTTCGGTCACGAGGCCGTCCCATCCCACCCGTCGGGCCCCGGCCAGGGCGGCGACCAACTGGTCGTGCAGGGCGGGACGGGACCGGCTGCTGCTCCACCCGTAGGACACCAGCTTGGTCAGCCGCACCCGCTCGCCGGCGCTGAGGGCGGTGGCTACGGTAACCCGGGCCACGTCGTCGCCGGCATCCGATTCGACCAGCGTCTGGTCCGGTCCCTCGACGCTGTGGACCATGGCCGCGCCGACGCGCATGTCACTCAGCCGGGTGCGGTGGATGAGGAGGACCCCGGCGTCGCTGGTCGCGGACTCCTCGGCGACCAGCGCCCGGTCGAGGGGATGGGACGAGCGGGGATCGGTGGGCGCAGCAGGCAGGGCTTCGTTGGCCATGAGCTCTGACTGGACCACCACCGCCACCGGATCCACCGCCTCGACCTCGTAGCGGATGGCGACGATGGCCCGCTGGGTGAGCGACACCAGGCGGGTCGAGCGGACGGCCACCCGCTTGCCGGCGGGGGAGGTCCACTCCACCTCCCTGGTCAGGGTTCCGGCCCGCAGGTCGAGGACCCTCGTATGGCGGGTCAGGGTGCCGTAGCGGACGTCGAAGGGTTCGTCGTCCACCAGTAATCTGACGATCTTGCCGTTGGTGACGTTGATCACCGTCTGTCCGGTCGACGGATCGCCATAGGCCGCCTCGGCGTAGGGCATGGTCGTGTTCTCGTACAGCCCGTTCAGGTAGGTCCCGGGCAGACCGTGCGGCTCGCCCTCGTCCAGGTTGCCCCGGATCCCGATGTGACCGTTGGAGAGGGCGAAGACCGACTCGGATTGGGCCAGGAGGTCCAGATCCAGCTCCATCTCCCTGATGACCCAGGGTTCGACGCTGAACGACCGATGGGTGATCACGCCGGTTCACCGGCCAGGAGGCTGCTCACGTCCGACACCACCACGTCGGCGCCGTGGCGGCGGAGATCGTCGGCCTGGCCGACGCGATCGACCCCGACGACCGCGGCGAAGTGCCCGGCCCGACCCGCTTCCACGCCGGCCAGGGCATCCTCGAACACCGCCGCCTGGGCCGGCTCCAGCCCCAGCATCTCGGCTGCGGCCAGGAACATGTCGGGCGCCGGCTTGCCCTTCAACTGTCGTGTGGCGGCTACGACCCCGTCGACGCGGGCGTCGAAGAGGTCGGCGATCCCGGCCGCGGCCAGGACCTCGGCGGTGTTGGCGCTGGCCGAGACCACCGCCCGCTTGTAGCCCGCGGCGGCCACCGCCTTCACGTAGCGGACGGCGTCCTCGAACACGCCGACGCCATCGGTCCGAAGCTTCTCCAACAGCACCTGGTTCTTGCGGTTGGCCACCCCGTGCAGCGTCGGCTGCCCCGGCTGGTCGCTCTCCGAGCCGTCGGGCAGTCGGATCCGGCGCGAGGCCAGGAACTCCCGGGTGCCGTCCAGCCGGGCGCGGCCGTCGACATAGCGGTCGTAGTCGGTGTGGGAGTCGAACGGTACGTACCCGGAACCGTCCCTCTCCTCCAAGAGCTCGTCGAAGGCCTGCTTCCAGGCCGCCGCAT
Organism: Actinomycetes bacterium; assembly: GCA_021808785.1. Lineage (GTDB taxonomy): Bacteria > Actinomycetota > Acidimicrobiia > Acidimicrobiales > Palsa-688 > JAKCDU01. The sequence goes on from JAKBAX010000030.1 coordinate 10,448, forward strand.
GGACGGTGGCGGTGCGCGTGAGCACTCCGTCCATGTCGAAGAGGAATCCCTGAATGCTCTCGGGAAGGCCCAGTGGCATGCGCGCTGTCCTTGCTGTAGTGCTCACCCTGTACCGGCCGACCCCGTTGGCGCGATCGGTCCATGTGACCCTACCTGTGGGGAAGCCCGGGTAAACCCTGGAGCAGGCCGGCCGGATCGGTCAGGGCCCGGAGCGGGTAATCACCGAAGGGCCCATCGTGGTCGGCTGTGCGACACCCGGCGCGAGACATGTGTCGGGGTGGCCGCCGAGGTGGCCGAAGCCTCGAGGCACCCTCGGTAAGCTTCCGGTCCGGTCGCAGGCGCCGGTCGGAGGGGAGGCCAGCCACATGAGGTTCGGGATCACGCTGTTCACCAGTGACCGCGGCATCACACCGGCGCAGGCGGCCGCCGCGGCCGAAGAGAGCGGCTTCTCGTCGTTCTACGTCCCCGAGCACACCCACATCCCCGCCAGCCGGGAAACCGCTCACCCGGCCACCGGCGACGCCAGCCTGCCCGACGACCGGTACATGCGCACCCTCGATCCATGGGTCGGGCTGGCCATGGCCGCCGCGGTCACGGAGCAGATCCGGCTCGGAACCTGTGTGGCTCTGCCGCTCGAACACGACCCGATCACTCTGGCCAAGACCATCGCCTCCCTCGACCATCTCTCGGGCGGGCGGGTGGTGCTCGGGGCCGGCTTTGGATGGAATCTCGAGGAGATGCGCGACCATGGGGTCGACACCACCCGGCGCCGGACCATGCTGCGCGAGTACGTCGAGGCCATGCGGGCCCTCTGGACCGACGACCAGGCGTCCTACGCGGGCGAGTTCGTCAGTTTCGGTCCGGCCTGGGCCTGGCCCAAGCCGACCCAGGCCCGGCTCCCGCTACTGCTCGGCGCGTCCGGGACCGAAAGGGCCTTCTCGTGGTTGGTGCGCAGTGCCGAAGGCTGGCTGAGCACGCCGCGCGAAGAGGACGTCGAGGGGTCGGTGCAGATGCTCAACCGGATGTGGGACGACGCAGGCCGGGAGGGGCGACCGGAGATCGTGCTCCTCGGGCCGAAGGCCGACGAGGAGACGGTCACCACGCTGGAGAAGATCGGGGTGACCGAGATCATGATCGGCCTGCCGGACCGGGAGGCGACGGAGGTGCTCGACTACATCGCCCGCCGGGGCGAACAGATCAGGCAGTTCGCCTAGCTTTCGCCACTTCACCTTCCCCACCTGACCGGCCGATGAAGGAGAGTGGGACAAATCGGCAGCCGTCGACGGCTCCGGGGCGGGTTGGTCGGCATCTGGGCCGGCGGCCAACGGTGGGGTCCGATCCGATACCCTCCCCGGCCATGACGGCGGGGAGCAAAGTGCTCGGACAGTGACAAGCCCTGACGGTTCGGTAGGAAAGGTCCGCTTCGGGCTTCCCGGTCGGGATCAGGGGGGGCCGCCCCCCTTTGGTCGAGTCGGGGTGCTGACCGGCCTGGCCCTGGTCGTGCTCGTGGTGGGAAGCCTGGTTTGGGCCGCCGCGTCCGGCACGCCCGTCGCCGCCCAACGCCCGAGATTGTTTGCCGGATCGCTGGTCCTCGAGGACGCGAGGGCGCCCACGGTGATCGACCTGGCCACGGCCCAGGTGACGGTGCGCCTTCCCACCGTCAATGCCCAGGTGGGCGCCTCGAACGACGGCAGTGTCCAGTCCGTACCTGTGGCGGGCGGAACGGTCCTGGTCAACTCCGGCAACGGGACCTTCAACTATCTCGACGCCGATAACTACGTGGCTGATCCGAATGGTCCAGGCGTCGGTCTGGGAGCGCTGGCCGCGTCGTTCGGTGCGCGCGGGTATGCGGCTGGCCGCGACGCCTACATCGTGCGTAGCGCGCCCCGCACCACGGTGTCGCTGATCGGTCGCAGTACCGTCCTGGAGGCGGCCAAGATTTCGTCGTCGTCGATTCCGTCGGGTGCTTCGGGTCGGGGTGTCACCGCGTCACCGACGGCGGCCCTTTCGCCGCTCGGGTACCGTGCGCTGGGCGGCGTGGTCGGGATGCAACCGGGGTCGGTGGCCGTATCGGGGTCTGACCTGTGGACCCTGGTCGGCCCCCCGACCGGGTGCCAGGTCCAGCAGCTCACGCCGGTGGCCACCAGCCGTCAGGGGCTCGTCTCCAGCACACGGGGCCACTTCGCGACATCGTGCGGTTCTCTTGCCCTCGAGGCGGGGGCGTCCCGAGTGGCCGCCGCCGCACCCGGCCAGGTCGAGCTGTACGACCCGGCCGCCCCGCGGGGGCCCCGGCCGCCGGAGGGGGTCCGGGTGGCCACCCCGTTCACCTCGGCCGCCACCAGCTTCCTGCCCGTCCAAGGTGCCGGCGCGGTGATGTGGTTCTTGGCCCGCTCCGCCAGCCGCTGGCAGCTCTTCGGGGTGTCGACGACCGGCGCCCTGTCGGGTCCCTACCCGCTGACGTCGCTGTCGGGAGCCGACCCGGCGGAACCGGTGCTCGCCGGCGGGGTCCTTTACACCCTTGACCTCAACTCGGTCGGCAACGCCACTCTTTGGACCATCGACATCGCCGGCGGACGGATGGCCCCCCTGGTGGGCCAGGCCCGCTATCCCCGGTTGGGTCGGGAGACGCCGACCTTCACCGGCGCCGAGATCCTGCTCGATGGCCCAAGGGTCGTGGTGAACAACCCACAGAGCCTCGAGGCGGTGGTCGTCTTCACCGACGGCTCGCGGCCACCGGCGGTCGTCAACAAGACCCAGGCGGTCACGGTCAGCGCCACCGGTCCGGCCGATCTCGACGTGAAGACGCCGCAGACCACCGCCGGTAAGGGCAGCAAGGGCGGGTCGGGATCGGCCGGAGCCCAGAAGACCCCACTGCCAGTGGCGCAGGCGGTGAGCCAGCAGGTCACCTGCGCCAATACCACGCAGAAGCCCTATGCCCCCCAGGTAACCACTGTCACGCCGTCGTCGGGAACGGTATTGGTGCAGTGGGCCTACCAGCTCCTCGACCAGACCGACTGTGAGCCGAGCTCGTGGGCGGTGCAGGTCACCGCCTTGACCGGAGGGCATCAGCCGGCCCAGCCGGTCCAGGTCGTGTATGGGCAGAACCAGTACCTGTTCGAGGGCCTGCGCCCCTCGACCACATACCAGGTAGTGGTGACCGCCTACATCAACCGGCAGTCGACCCCTTCCAACCCGGCGACCTTCACCACCTCGGCGCGCGGCCCGGACGCCCCGTTGAGCGTGCAGACGCAAGCCGATGGCAACGGCGACTGGGTCGTGAAGTGGGACCCTTGCACCGAGGCAGTCAACAAGAACTGCGTCGTACCGGCCGACCAGTGGTCCGTGATCGGCGCCGCCTGTGGTGGGAGCTTCGTCGGCTCACCCCCTTCCGTGCAGGTCCCCGGTGACCAGGACTCGGTGACCATCAGCGCCACGCAGCTCCAGCTTCTCGGCGATTCGGTGTCGTTCAGCATCCAGGGCAGTCTGGCGTCGGGCCTGACCGGCAATGCCACCAGCGACCGATCCTGCACCGAGGCCTACGGCAAGCCGGACGCGGCCGCTATCACCATTGGCGGCCAGGGCCAGGCGGACCCGGCCACCAACACCATCACGGCCACCTTGACGCTGCAGTCATCGGGCGATCCGCAGTCGGTCTTCGGGGTTCCGGCCCAGAAAGCCGAGTTCGTCTACACGTTGGGCGGGATCTCTCCGCCCCGCACCATCGGCCCGGTGGGCCAGACCAGCGTGACCGTCCCCGGCCTGCCGGCCGGCGTCACCTATACGCCGTCGGTCGAGATCTATCCGGCCGGCCATCCGGACGCGGCCGTCACCGTCCAGGGCTCGCCCTTCTCCCAGACCCTGGCCTGGCCGGCCGACCTGGCCGGTGGGGGGACCACGGCCATCGGCTCCGTCAGCCCCTCGGACCCAAATAGTGGCACTATAACTGTCATATTGCCGCCCGACGTGCCAAGCGGGGCGACGGCCGTAGCCGCCACCTCGGCCAACTCGCCCGGGGCCGGACCGACCGTACAGTGCGGCGGTGCCGGCGGGGCCACTCTCGGTCCCTACCCGCCCACGCCGGTCGGCCCCAGCCGGCAAATGGTCTTCCCCGTACCGGATCTGGTGGACCATGGGGGTGACTGCACTATCTCGTTCAGCCTGGCCGACGGTGCCAACCCGGATCCCTACGGCGGCCCTTCGCCGGTGATCACCTCCCCCTTCGCCATCGGAACCCAGCCCACGTATTCGTTCAATGCCGCCTTCACCGATTGCAGTGATTACCAGTGCGGCGTCTTAGGAAAGCAGTACACCGTCGAGATAACCCCCAACGACTCCTTCCAGGGCGGCGGCAACTGGACCTTCTCGGTTGGGGAGCAGGGAGTCCCTCCGTCGGCCGATCCGTGCTACGTGTCCGAGCAATCGCCCTCCACCCCGCCGGTGTACCCGGTCGACGTCCAGCTGCCGCAGCACTGCGTCCGGGTCGCCCAGATAGTGGTCGACGCGACCTGGGAGTACCTGGGCCAGCAGGGCACCTGGGCCGGGACTCCTGGTAGCGCGCCGCCCCCGGCCACCACCTCGACCACGTCCACGTCGACCACCACCACCACCACCAGCACCAGCACCACCAGCACGACCGTCTCGCCCTGCGCGTCGAGCGGCACTACCACGACCTCCTCGTGCGCCGCGACGACGACCACGACCAGGGGGGCCGCGGCGGCCGCTCGGTCCCGGTCGGGGCCCACCGCCCTGGCCGCGTCGCGCTCACTCCCGGCACCCATCACCCCCGCGGATCCGGCGGCTCGGTGGATGGTCGTCGGGATCCTCTTGGCCCTCCTGGCGGTGACCGTCGGGCCGGCCCTGCTGGGAACCAGACACCGCAAGCACTCCGAGAAGAGGAGCCGATGAGCACCAGTCCCGAAATGCAGGGGTTCGTAGAACAGTTCGACCGCCTGGTCGCCAACGTCAGCCGTGTCATGCACGGTAAGGACCAGGTGGTTCGGGCGGCCGTGGGCTGTGTCCTGGCCGAGGGCCACCTCCTCATCGAGGATGTGCCGGGGGTGGGCAAGACATCCCTGGCCCGGGCCATCGCGGCGTCAGTGGCGTTGACCTGGAACCGCATCCAGTTCACCCCCGACCTGCTGCCCACCGACGTGACCGGCGTGTCGGTGTTCGACCAGAAGACGACCACTTTCACCTTCCGACCCGGACCCGTCTTCTCCAACATCGTGCTCGGCGACGAGATCAACCGGGCCTCACCGAAGACCCAGTCGGCCCTGCTAGAGGTCATGCAGGAGCGGACCGTCACCGCTGACGCGACCGTGTACCGCGTGCCCCGGCCGTTCATCGTGGTGGCCACCCAGAATCCCATCGACCTGGAAGGCACCTATGTCCTGCCCGAAGCGCAGCTGGACCGGTTCCTGATGCGTATCGAGGTGGGCTACCCGGGCCCGGAGGCGGAGGCCCAGGTGCTGCGTAGCGAGAAGGACGAGGCGACCGTCTCCACCTTGTCACCGGTCATGACCGGGCAGGAGCTGCTCGAGATGATCGAGTTCGTCAAGCGCAGCGTGGAGGTGGCGCCGGCCATCGAGAACTACATCGTCTCCCTCTGCGCCCATACCCGGGGCCTGCCCGAGGTCCGCCTGGGGGTATCGCCCCGGGGCGGCATCGCGCTGCTCCGCGCCGCCCGGGTGGCGGCCGCCGCGGCCGGCCGGTCCTACGTGACCCCCGACGACGTGAAGGCGATGGCCCAGGCCACCCTGGCCCACCGCGTGATCCTCCGCCCTGACGCCGAGGTGCAGGGCCGTACCCCGGCCGAGATCGTGGCTCGGGCCCTGCAGGCGGTACCGGTGCCGAGAACACTGGTGCGTTGACCCGCTTCGGCTATGGCGCGGTCCCAGTGGGAGCCGCCCTCCTGGTCCTCGGCCTCCTGGCCCACTGGCCGCCGGTCGCCGTCCTCGGGGCCGGTCTGCTGGTCCTGGTGATCGGCTCGCTGGTCTTCGTGCTGCGCCGGCCCCGCATCAGCCTGGAGAGGGCGGTGGAGCCGGCCCGGGTGGAAAAGGGCCAGCCGGCCATCGCCTTGATCCACGTCACCAACCTGGGACGGCGGACGCTCGCTCCCATCCTGATCGAGCAGCGGCTGGGGGACCGACCCATCCGGGCCCGCCTGCCCCGGCTGCGGCGAGGGGAGCGGGGTCTGCGTACCTACCGGCTGCCGACGGCCGCCCGCGGCGTCTACGAGGTCGGACCGGTGGAGATTCCGCGCGCCGACCCGTTCGGCCTGTGCCGCACCACTCAGCGCCTGGGCGAGCCGCAGCGGATCGCCGTCCATCCGCGGCTTCTCTCGTTGCTGCCTCTGCCTACCGGCATCTCCCGCAATCTCGAGGGGCCGTCGAGCGACACCTCTCCGCAGGGAACGGTCACGTTCCACCGCTTGCGCGAGTACGTGGTCGGCGACGACCTGAGGACCATCCACTGGCCGTCGACGGCCCGCCTCGGGCAGCTGGTGGTGCGCCACAACGTGGACACCGCCCAGCCCTACACGGTGGTACTGCTCGACCTCGATCCACAGCGCTACTCGGCCGACACCTTCGAGGAGGCGGTGGACACGGCCGCCTCGGTCATCGCGTCGCTCTCGGTGGGCAAGGCGCCGGTGCAGTTGCGCACCACGGCCGGCGAGCGGCTGGGCGGCGCCGCCTACCGGGACCCGACGGCCATCGTGGACTTCCTCACCGAGGTCCAGCCGACCGACGCCGGGTCGCTCGACGCCGAGCTGGTTCTGCTCCGGCGGGACCGGGGCGGCACCGCGCTCATCGTGGTCACCGGCCGGGTGGACGACGTCGGCCTGCCCGGCATTGCGGCCCTGCGCCGCCGCTTCGACCGGGTCATCGTCATGTCCCTGGTCGACCGGCCGGGCCGGGTGCCGGCTCACCCCGGTCTGATCGTGACCGAGGCGGCGACCGCCGACGAGGCCGCCCGGAGGTGGAACACGGTGGTCGCCCGATGAGATTGGGGGGCCCGATCGGTACGGTGCCGCCGGAGATGACCGGCCCCGGCCCGGCCGCCGCCGAGGAGAGCACGGCCCAGCTCCTGCGGCGAGCCGTGCAGCAGTCGCCTCTCGGTCGCGGGGTGTCAAAGGCTCTATCCACACCGGTGCTCGAGGTGATGCTGGCCGCGCTGGTGGCCGCCGCCTGCTTCGTCGCCGGCCTGCCCGCCCTCCATGCCTACCGGGTGTCGGGCGGGCCCGGGCTGCTGGTAGCGGCCGCGGCGCTGGCCACCGTGATGGCCCAGATCGGCGCCCGGCTGCTGCGCCTGGCGCCGGTGTTCACTTTCGCGGCGTCGGCGGTGGCGCTCGGGTTGCTGCTTCTGGTCGCCGCCGGTCCCCATCCCCAGAGCGTGGTCACCGCCTTGACGCAGGGCCCCAACCGCGTCCTGACCGAGACCCTCCCGCTGTCTGGCGGGCGGGTCCTGATCAGCCCGCTGGTCGTACTCGTTTGGGTCGCGGCGGCGGCCACCAGCGAGAGCTTGATCCGCACCGCCCGCCGCCGCAGGGCGGTACCGGCCGCCCTGATCCTGCCCGTCGGCCTGTACGTCCTCTGTTACGCCGCGGCGTCATCCGCCCCGACCCGCGACCGGGCCGCGGGGCCCGTGCTCCTGGTGCTCGTGGCGGTCGCGGCCAGCCTGCGGTTGCAGATCACCACGCCGACAGAGGAGGACCACGACTCCGAGGTCCGTCCCCCGTCCCGGTTCCGGGCCGCTCTGATCGGCGTCGCAGCGGCCGGGGTGGCGGCGGCTGTGCTGGCTGCGCTCACCCCGGTGGTGCCCGGGCTGCAGGGACAGCCGGCCTACCTGCGCCGCTCCCTTCCCACCACAGCGCCGGTGATCACCGACCCCGTGGACACGATGGGCCGGCTTCGCGATGGCGATCCACGGGCCCAGCCGATCGGTGAGCTGTCGGTCGAGCTGTCCAAGAAGTCGCCGGGCTACATGGGGCTGGCCTACCTCGACGACTACGACGGCGGGCAGTGGCGCTTCTCGGCCACCTTCCGGCCCACCGGTGGTCGCATCCCCGGCCCGGTGCCGGCGGCCGCGGTGATTGGCAATCAGATCGTTACCCAGCACGTCGTCGTCACCGGTCGCCTGCCGGTGCCGCTGTTGCCGGCCATGGACCGCCCTGTCGCGGTCAGCCAGCTGAGCACGGCCACCGACCCGGCCACCGGGATGCTGCTGGCCCAAGCCGCCCCCGCCCATCCGTCCTACACGGTGGTGTCTTCCGTGCCCACCGAGACCCTCGACCAGCTCGCCCCCGCGGATGGGATCGACCAGGTGCTGGGAGCGCAGGATGTGGCCATCCCGTCCGGTACGGCCGCCGACCTGGCGACCACCGTCCGCTTCGTCGCGACTCTCACCGGCGGGGTGCGGCCGGGCCAGTCGCTGGCCTTCCTGCAGGCAGTGGCCGAGGCGCTGCAGACCAAGGAGAAGCGGGTCGACCCGACGCGGCCCGTGCCCGCAACCACGCCGACGACGGCGCCCGCGAAGTCGGCCGCCAAGGAGCCGCCGACCACCACGACCACCACTGCCGGCCCGATCTCCTCGTCGGGCACGTCACTGTCGGAGGTGATCAACGCGGTGACGGTCGACCGGGCGGCCACGCCCGAACAGTTCGCCACCTTCTACGCCATGGTCGCCCGCTACCTGGGGGTACCGGCCCGGGTCGTAACCGGCTTCCGGCTGGCCCGCTCCTCGTCCGCACCGACGGTGGCGGCCGGGGACTACACGGTCACCGATCGCCAGGCCTGGGCCTGGGTGGAGATTCCTGTAGCCGGGTACGGCTGGGTGATATGCGACCCGACCCCTGATGCCACCACCGCGGCCATCACCGCGCCCCCAGCGTCGGTCTCGGCGCCGGCGACGACCATCGCGCCCCGCCAGGCCGACGCGGTGCCCCGTAACCAGATCACGGGGGGCCACCCGGTGGCGCCGCCCGGGCACATCACCGTCCCCCACCCGAATCCCACCTCGCCATGGGTGCTGGCGGCCATCGCGCTGGCCGCCGTGATCGCCCTCCTGACTCTGGCCGGGCCGGGCCAGGCCGCCGTCCGCCGGGCCTGGCGTCGTCGTTGCCGGTACTCCACCGACCCGCACCTGCTGGCCGTCGGGGCGTGGCTGGAACTGCTCGACGGCCTGGATCGGGCCGGCATGAGGTCCGTCCCCGGGGCCACCGCGGCCGAGGTGGCCGGCGAGGTCGGCCACCACTTCGGCTCGGAGTACGTGGAGCGTGTCGCGGCGCTGGCGCGGGTGGCTGACCGGGCGATCTTCTCCACCAGGACCGCGTTGATGGGCGAGGAGGCCTCGAGGGCGTGGGCCGACGCCCGGGACCTGCGCCGGCGGGTCATGGCAGGACTCGATACCCGCCAGCGGATGCGGTCCTCGCTCCTCGTCGGCTCCGCACCGGTCCGGCCCTCGGGAAGCCGGCGCTAGTAGCTTCGATGCCGGTGCTACGCAAGGCCCGCAACACGGGGAGCTCCCTTCTGCCCGGTTACGTCGATCTGCAGGAGATCGGCGGAGGCGCGTTCGCCACCGTGTACAAGGCGGTCGAGGTGGAGACGGGCCGCCCGGTGGCCCTCAAGATCCTGAAGGTCGACACCATCCACGCCCAGCTGCTCGAGACCTTCAACCACGAGATCCAGGCCCTGGCCGCAGTGAGCGACCACCCCAACATCGTGACCCTCTACCGGCCGTCGAGCACCCTGGACGGCCGCCCGGTGCTGGTGCTCGAGTTGTGCCGGGAGTCCCTCGGCCAGCAACTGCGCACCGGGGGTCCCATCGATCCGGTCGAGGTCACCCGCATCGGCATCAAGATCGCCGGCGCCCTCGAGACGGCCCACCGCAACGGGTTCCTGCATCGGGACATGAAGCCGCAGAACATCCTGATCACCCAGTTCAGCGAGCCGGCGCTGGCCGACTTCGGCGTGGCCGCTCTCCAGGCGTCGGCCCAGCTGACGGCCGGCGTATTCGGCTTCACCACCTTGCACGCAGCGCCGGAGATGCTCGAGGGTCAGCACCTGTCGCCGGCCACCGACATCTACGGGCTGGCCTCGACGATGTACCAGCTGCTGACCGGGCGGGCCCCGTTCGCCAGCTACGACAATGAAGCGCCGGCCTCGGTGATCCTGCGGATTCTCCGCGACCCGGTGCGGCCGCTGCGGGCCGAACACGTGCCGCTCGACCTGGCCGACCTGCTCGAAAGCGCCCTCTCGAAGGAGCCGGACCGCCGACCCCGTAGCGCGCTGGAATTCGCCCAGCTGCTGCAGCGCATAGAAGCGGCCCAGGGGTGGGCCGAGACCACCTTCGTGGCTTGGGGACAGGAGGGCCGCCACCCCGAGGCCGAGCATCAGTTCCGGGGCCCGATGGGAGTGGGCGCCACCAATGGCGGTGCCGGGTTCGGTCTCCACCAGACGTCGCCCACCGGTCCGCCATCCGGTGCGGCCGACCGTACCGACGCCCTCCTGTCGTCGCCCGGGATCGTCGCCCCTTCGGTCGAGCACCAGGGCCGGAGCGAACCGCCCGCTCAGCGCGACCCGGCCGGCCCGGGCACCGACGTCGGCCGGCCGACCACCCAACGCCCTTCCTCGCTCCCACCCCTCCTTCCGCCGGCCCCGCCGGCCCCGCCGGCCCCGCCGGTGCGGCCGTCGCTGGCCGATCCCGAGCTGGCCCCGCGCAACGTGGTGGCCCCGCTCGATGCGCTGCAGGGCCGGGACGCGCCCCCACCTCCTCCGCGGCCCAGCTACGAGCCGCCGCGGCCCAGCTACGAGCCGCCGCGGCCCAGCGCCCCCCCCCCCCCCCCGCCGCCGCCCAGCTACGAGCCGGTCCGGCCGACCTTCGTCGACCCCGACCCCTCCGAAGGGCCTGACACCACTTCGGTGTACGAGCAGACGATGGGCGTCCACCAACTACCCGACCGGCCGGCCCGCCCGATGTCGGTGGTCCCGACGCCCGCCGCAGTGACGGCCCGCCGGCTGCCGGCTCCCCCTCTGTGGGCGGTCGCCGGCGTGGCCGTCGCTGTCGTGGTGGTGGCCGCCGCCATCTTGGTGTTGATCGGGGTCATCTGACCCCGACCGGCGTCGCTGCGGTGGGCCGGTCCGGCGATCCGGCCCCACCGCAGCTGCAGGGGATGCCTAGGCCGGCATCTGCGATGCCATCTCGGTACCGCAGTACTTGCACTTGGTGGCGGCCAGCGGCAGGTCGTCTGACAGGCAGGCCGGACACGCCTTGACCGGGTCGGGGGGACCGAAGACGACGACTCCGCGCTTGGCCGAAACCTTCTGGTAGGGGATGACTATCACGAAGTAGATCACCGCCATGAAGATGGCGAAGTAGATCACGTCCGCGATGAACGCTCCGATGTTGAAGAAGGTCGGCTGATAACCCTTCTGGCCGAGCTGTACGCCTAGCCCGACCGACGATTTGCCTTGGGCTCTGGTGATGATCGGATTGATCAGGTTGCTGGTGAAGGATTTGATCAGGGTGGAGAAGGCGGTGGCCACGATCAGGCCGATCGCAATGACCACCACATCGCCACGAAGCAGGAAGTTCTTGAAGCCCTTGAGCACTCTTTTGTCTCCCTCCGAAATGAATCGGCGTCCGGTTGACCCCGACCCGGCTCGAACATAGCTGCCGTCGGTGCCGTCAGCGCTCATATAGGTTCTGACGGACGCCGGTCCGGCCGTCAGGTGCCGTAGAACAGCCGCTCCATCACCCGCCGGGCTCGGCGGGTCACCCGGGCGTACTCATTGCGCAGACCGGTGGCGGTGGATCCCAGGCTCCGGGCCAATGTGGTGAGCACCGGACCGGGAGCCGGGAGCGACTCGCCGGGCAGGTCGCGGATGAGGGTCAGTCGGTTCCGGGCCCCGGCGCAGAAGCGGTAGGACTGTTCGAGGATGGTCGCGTCCTCGCCGGTCACGATGCCCGACCCGGCCAGCCGGTGCAGGGCTTCGAGGGTGCCGGCCCCGGGGACGCGGTGCTGCAGCTGGAGCAGCTGCACCGTCCACTCGACGTCCGACATCGAGCCGCGGCCCAGCTTGAGGTGGAACTTGGGATCGTCGCCGGCCGGTACCCGCTCGCGTTCCATGCGGGCCTTGCTCCGGCGGATCTCGAGGCGGTCCGAGGCGGTGAAGGGCCGGTCTCGCACGAAGCGTTCGACCAGCTCGGCGAAGGAGCAGCCGACCCGTTCGTCGCCGGCCACGAAGCGGCTGCGCAGTAGCGCCTGGCGCTCCCACGGTTCGGCCCACCGCTCGAAGTAGGCGTCGTAGGCGGCCAGGCTACGGGCCGGGGGGCCCTGGCGTCCCTCCGGGCGCAGGCTCAGATCGACGCGGTAGGCCCCGGTCGAGGGGGTGACGCCCCCGATGCTGCGCAGGAGGGCCAGGGCGGCCGACTCGGCTGCCTGCTGGCCGACCGTGGTGGCGCGCCCCGAGGGGTCGTCCCAGACCATCAACAGGTCCACGTCGCTGTCGTAGCCGGTCTCCCGGCCGCCCAGGCGTCCCATGCCGATGACGGCGAAAGCCACGTCTGGTCCGACCTGGGCCAAGGCGGCGGCGATGACGGCGTCGGCCAGATCCGAAAGGGCCCGGCCGACCTGTTGCTGGTCATCGAGGTCGAGGATGTCACGGGCCGCGATCCGCAGCCGCTCGGCCTGGGTGAACTGACGCAGTCCGAGCTCGACCGAACCGGCGCCGGACCGCCACGACAGCGACCGGCCGGCCTGCTCGCGGAGATCGCCTGGGGGGCGCGCCGCCGGGAAGGTTCCCGACGCCAGACCGGTGAGCGCCTCGGGGTGGCGTTGCAGGTCACGGGCCAGGCCCGGTCCGGCGCCGAGCAGCTGGCACAGCTGGCGGGCCGCGGTGGGCGACTCGCGGCACACGGTGGTGAGCCGATCCCGGGACTGGGCCCCCTCGGCGAGGACCCGCAGCCCGAGCAGACCCTGGTCGGGATCGGCCGCAGTGGACAGCCAGTCGAGCAGGAGCGGGAGCATCCGCTGCATCAGCTGGCTCATCCGGCTGAAGCCGCGGGTCAGCTCCGACACCGCCTGGGCGGTGCGGGCCCGGTCGGCGAAACCGAAGGCCGAGAGTCGCTCGGCGATCGCCTCTTCCGACAGAGCGGTCGCCGGGCGGCCCGGCGGCGCCGCGAACACCTCCAGGAGGGGACGGAAGAAGAGGCGCTCGTGGATGGCCCGGGCGGTGGCCCGGTGGCGGCGCAGATCCTCGTCGAACTGGCTCTCGGCGCTGTGGCTGCCCACGGCCCGGTAGCCCATGACCAGGGCCAGGTGGCGACGGCGGTCGGGGGCGCGCGGCAGCGTGTGCGAGGCCTGGCCCCCGTAGAGCTGGAGGCGGTGCTCGACGGTTCGCAGGTACCGGTAGGCGGTGGCCAGGGCGTCGGCGTCGCCGGGTGCGACGTAGCCGCCCGCGGCCAGGCCGTCGAGGGCGTCGAGGGTGGCCGCCACCCGCAACGATGGGTCGCTGTGGCCGTGCACGAGCTGCAGGAGCTGCAGCGAGAACTCGATGTCGCGGATCCCCCCCGGACCCTGCTTCAGCTCCCGGTCGGCCAGGTTGCGCCGCAGCAGCTGCTGCTCGGACCGGGCCTTCAGATGCCGGAGCTGGCGTAGCTCGTCGGCGCCGAACGGGCGGCCCCAAACCTGATCGGCGGCGGCCGCCGCGAAGCGGGCGCCGAGGACGGCGTCTCCGGCCACCGGGCGGGCCTTGAGCAGGGCCTGGAACTCCCACGGCTCGGCCCAGCGCGTCCAGTAGGCCTGGTAGGCGGCCAGGCTGCGGACCAGCGGACCCGACCGGCCCTCAGGACGCAGATCGAGGTCGACCCGCCAGGCGGTGCGGGCCAACTCGAGAAAGGGGCGGGGGTCGGGCGGCTGATCCGCTCCGGACCGGTCCGGACCGACCAGCGTCAAGTCGATGTCGCTCGAGTAGTTGAGCTCGCGTGCGCCGAGCTTGCCGAGGGCCACGACGGCCAGGCCGGCTGACGCCGGACCGGCCAGCTCGATGGACTCGGCCAGTACGGCGCCGGCCAGCTCGGCCAGGGCCCGACCGACTGCTTCGCAGCCGTCGCGCCCGAGCAGGTCACGCACGGCGATGCGCAACACACCCAGGTCGTGCACCCGCCGGACCCGCTCGAACGGCTCGACCGACTCCACCACCGGTACCACCGGGCCCGACAGGTCGGCCAGCACGTCGAGGGCCAGTGGGTCGTTGGCGCAGATCCTGGCCAGCCATGGCCCGGCCCCTACCGCGGCGGCCACCGCCCCGGCCAGGTCCGGGTCGGCCTCCAGCCGGGCCGCGGTGTCGGGCCGGGCCGAGGAGAACCAGCCGAGCGCCGGCGAGTCGGCGCCCCCGTCGATACCGGCGGGGGGCCAGCTCCCCTCCGCGGCGGAGGTGGTCGCCCGGCCCGGAGGTGGCCCGGGGAACCGGCGCCGCGAGGGCGGGACGGCACGACTCACGATCAACAGTCTGCCCCGAGTCCGACAAGGGCACCGGAGCCTCATGGACCGCTTCCATGCACGGGAGGGCCCTACGCTGGCGGTGTGAGCCGCTTACGCGTCGCGCTGGCCCAGATCAACCCGGTGGTCGGTGACCTCGACGGCAACGCCGAGCGCATCGTCGCGGCGGTCAGGCAGGCCGGTGACTCGGGGGCCGACCTGGCTGTGTTCCCGGAGCTGGCCCTCACCGGCTATCCCCCTGAGGACCTGCTCCTGAAGCCCGGGTTCGTCGCCGACAACATGGCCGCCATGGGCAAGATCGCCGCCGTCACCGAGCGTTGCGTAGCCGTGGTGGGTTTCGTCGACGAGCGCATGGATCTCTACAACGCCGCCGCGGTGTGCGCCCACGGAGAGATCCGGGGTGTGTACCACAAGCAGCTGCTGCCCAACTACGGGGTGTTCGACGAGCAGCGGTACTTCGCCCGGGGCGGGGGCGCCACCCAGCTGTTCGGCATCGCCGGGGTGCGGGTCGGTATCTCCGTCTGCGAGGACGCCTGGAGCCCGTCGGGACCGATCGCCGCCCAGGCCGCGGCCGGTGCCGAGCTGGTGATCAACATCAATGCCTCACCCTTTTCGGTCGGGCGCGTCGGTGAAAGGGAGCGGATGCTGGCCACCAGGGCGGCTGACGCGAGCTGTGGCCTCATCTATCTCAACTGTGTCGGCGGCCAGGACGAGCTGGTCTTCGACGGGGCGTCGCTGGTGTTCGACGCGGCCGGCCGCCTGGTGGCGTCGCTGCCGCAATTCGAGGAGGCGTTCGCGATCTTCGACATCGAGGTCCGCCCGGTCTTCCGCAAGCGGCTGATCGACCCTCGT
>JAKBAX010000317.1 GCA_021808785.1 Actinomycetes bacterium
GCCG
Organism: Actinomycetes bacterium; assembly: GCA_021808785.1. GTDB lineage: Bacteria > Actinomycetota > Acidimicrobiia > Acidimicrobiales > Palsa-688 > JAKCDU01. The sequence goes on from JAKBAX010000317.1 coordinate 5, forward strand.
GCGTACTTGGGGGCGGTGCCTTGGGTGGCCTCGAAGATGCCGTGGCCGGTCACGTAGTTGATGTTGGCGCCCGGGGCGATGCCGATGCCGCCGACCTGGGCGGCCAGCGCGTCGGAGAGGTAGTCGCCGTTGAGGTTGGTGGTGGCGATGACGTCGAACTCGTCGGGCCGGGTGAGGACCTGCTGGAGAGTGATGTCGGCGATGTTGTCCTTGACCAGGATCTTGTCACCGGGCTGGCCGCCGCAATCGTCCCATCCCACGGCCACGTCGGAGAACTCCTCCTTGACCAGCTCGTAGCCCCAGTTCCGGAAGGCGCCCTCGGTGAACTTCTGGATGTTGCCCTTGTGGACCAGCGTCACCGATTTGCGGTTGTGGGAGACGGCGTAGTTGATGGCCGCCCGGATCAGCCGCTTGGAGCCGGTGACCGACACCGGCTTGATGCCCACGCCGCTGTCGGGGCGGATGTCCCAGCCGAACTCGTCGTGCAACATCGTGATCATCCGCTTGGCCTCGTCGGTGCCCTCCTGGACCTCGAGCCCGGCGTAGATGTCCTCGGTGTTCTCCCGGAAGATCACCATGTCGACCAGATCCGGGCGCTTGACCGGCGAGGGGACGCCCTGGAACCAACGGACCGGGCGCAGGCACACGTAGAGGTCGAGGATCTGGCGCAGGGCCACGTTGAGGGAGCGGAAACCACCCCCGACCGGGGTGGTCAGCGGTCCCTTGATGCCGATCAGGTACTCGCGGAAGATGTCGATGGTCTCCTGCGGCAGCCAGTCACCGGTCTGGTTGAACGCCTTCTCACCGGCCAGCACCTCTCTCCAGGCGATGGTCCGGCCGTACTTCTTGGCTGCCGCATCGAGGACCAGCTTGGCCGCCGGCCAGATGTCGACACCGGTGCCGTCGCCTTCGATGAAGGGGATGATGGGCTCGTCCGGTACCGACAGAGTGCCATCCGACTGCATCGTGATCTTCTCGGCCATGCATGCTCCTTGCCTCGACCCGCGCCATCGGCCCCTCGGCCACCACGGGTTGCTCGATTGCTACGAAAGTGTCCCTACCGGGGGTGGAATGCGCCTCGGGTCCGGTTCCCGATCGTGGGGCCAAGACTACCGGCGGGCGGACCGGCCGGGCCAAAGGTCACTGGATGACCATTTCACAGTGAATTCTCAGTGAACGGTCTGGCCGGGGCTTGCCACTGGGGGGATAATCGGAAGCGGTGGGGCAAACCAGGAGGCTCGATCGCCGGCTCGTGGGGCGGCTACCGGAGCGCAATGCGGCGCGCCGGGCTATCGAACGGGGCGCGTCGGGGGTCGTCTTCGCCGGCGAGCCGGGCGTCGGCAAGACCTCTCTGGCCCGGGCCCTGGTGGAGGAGATGGAGGCCACCGGGCGCTACGAGGTGCTGTGGCTCTTCGGCACCGCCACCGAGCCCGAGATCCCGTTCTGTGCTTTTGCCCCTTACGTCCCTGATGTCACGGGCGTCACCGACGGAGAGCTCGCTTCGCTGACCCTCCTTCAGAGCTTCCGGGCCGCGGTGCTGCGCCGGGCCGCCGGCCGGCGCCTGCTCCTGGTGGTCGACGACGCCCACCTGCTCGACGGCCACACGGCCACCCTGGTGCTGCAGCTGGTGACGGCCGGGGAGGCCAGCGTCGTGGTGGCGGTCCAGTCCGGGATGCCCATCGAGTCCGCCCTGCGGTCCCTCTGGAAGGAGGAACTGGCCGAGCGCATCGACGTACATCCCCTCGGCCACGACGATACGGCCGAGCTGGTCGGGGGGCTGCTGGTCCAGGAGGGGCCGCTGGCGGCCACCCCACTCACCGGGACGGGCCGCCGGGCCCCGAGCCCGGTCGGGGGCGAGCTGACCGAATCCGTGTGGCGAATGAGCAACGGCAACCCCCTCTACGCCCGGGAGCTGGTCCTGTGCGGCCTGCGCCAGGGGCGCATCGCCCTCCGGGACGGTGCCTGGCGCCTGGAGGGGGATCTGGAGGTGGGTCCCCGGCTGGCCGAGCTGCTCACCGAGCGGCTGGCGGTTCTTTCTCCGGGTGAAAGGGAGGCCCTGGAGCTGGTCGCCCACGGTGCACCGCTTCCCCTCGCGCTCAGAGTGCTCATCGGCCTGGCCGGCTCGGAGCCGGTAGAGACCCTCCACCACCGGGGGCTGATCGACCTGTATTTGAACCGCGGCGAGCAGATGGCGCGGGTGGCCCACCCGGTGACGGCCGAGACGGTGCGCCAATCCCTGCCCGTCCATCGGGCCGTGGAGCTCGGCCGGCGCCTGGCCGACGCTCTCGAGGCCGACGGGCGGGGGGACTCGGAGCTGGTGCGGATCGTCACCTGGAGGCTGCACGCCGGAGTGCACTGCGACCCCGACGCCCTGGTCCGGGCCAGCCGGCGGTCGGCCGAGCACGATCAGTGGCGCCACGCCGAGTGGCTGGCCCGCCAGGCCCGCCGGGCCGGCGCCGGTGCCGAGGGGGTGCTGGCCCTGGCCGACGCCCAGCGGGCCATGGGCCGCTTCGAGGGCGCCCTTTCCACCTTGGGCGAGGAACCGGGCCAGGGCGACGACCAGATCGCCCGGATGGCCATCCTCCGGGCGTCGATCCTCGCGCTCGGACTGGGCCGCCTCGACGACGCCCTGGCCGCCCTCGACGACGCCCAGGGTCAGCTGGGCGACCGCCCCGAATGGGCCTGGCTGGAAGGGGTGCGGGCCGGCCTGCTCGGCTTTGCCAGCCGCCCCGAAGAGGCGGTGAGCATCGCCACCGGCCTGCTCGGGGACGACCGACTTTCGGCCCAGGCCGAGGTGACGGCGCGCTCCGCCCTGGCCATGGGGCTGGCCTGGACCGGGCGCACCGAGCGGGCGCTCGGCGTGCTCGACCTGATGACCGGGGACACCGACCAGATGGCCGTGTTGTCCTCCTGGGCCATCACCGCCCGGGTGCTCACCCTCCAGTTGGCCGGGCGCATGGACCTGGTGGAACGGCTGTCGCGCCGCCGCTACGACGTGGCGGTGCGCACCCGGGACCGCTTCTCACAAGGGGCGGCCGCCGTCTCCCTCGGGGTGGTGGCCATGAGCCGGGGCCGCCTGCAGCAGGCCATCAACTGGCTCGGTGAGGGCACCGGGGCCCTCCGGGCCGTCAACTCCCCGAGCATCGGCGTGCCCGCCCAGCTGACCCTGGCCGAGGCGCTGGCCCTCGCCGGCGACACCGACGGCGCCCGCGACGCGCTGGATCTGGCCCGGCCCATCTCCGACGGGCCGACCCGTACCGCGGCCGGATGGTCCGTGGCCTCCGGCTGGCTGGCCGCCGCGCAGGGCTATCTCAGTGAGGCGGTGCAACTCATGCACGAGGGGGCCTCGACGGCCCGCGCCCGGGGCATCGTGGCGGCCGAGATCCGAGCCCTCCACGCCGCCGTCCGCCTGGGCTCGGCCCGGCCGGCCCCCCGACTGGCCGAGCTGGCCTCGTGGGTGGAGGGACCGCTCGTCGCCGTCATCTCCGACCACGCCACCGCCCTCGGGCTCGCCGAAGGGAGCGGGGAGGCTCTCGATGCGGTGACCGAGCGGTATGGCGAGATGGGGCTGGCCCTCTACGCCGCGGAGGCGGCGGCCCAGGCGGGGCAGGCCCACACCTCGGCCGGGCAGCCCCGCCGGGCCGCGGCATCGACGTCCCGGGGCCACTTCCTGCTCGGCTCGGAGGCCGACAGCACCCCGCCACTCGGCTTGGCTTTGGCCCTGGCCCCTCCCACCCTGACCCGCCGCGAGCGCGAGGTGGCCCGATTGGCCGCCGGCGGCCTGCCCAGCCCGGCCATCGCCACCCGCCTGTGCCTGTCGGTCCGCACCGTCGAGACCCACCTGGCCCGGGCCTACCTGAAGCTGGGGATCAGCAGCCGGTCCGAGCTGGCCCAGGCCCTCCTGCGAGGCGGCGGGACCCCGGACCGGATAGAAGCGGGCTGACGACCACCGCCGGTGGCTCCGGTCAGGGGCCCTCGGAGCGGAACAGCACGTCTCCGGCCCGGCCCGGTTCGGCGGTGCCGGGTACGACCAGGAACGGGGCACTGGCCGTCGCCGGGTCGCCCAGCACAGTGGCCCGGGCCTGGCGGGGTCCGAGCAGGTCGGGCGTGAGGACGTACAACCGCTGCGCCGCCAGGTGGCCGGTCAGGTCGGCGATCTCCGTGAACTGCCCCGATCCCGGCGCCCAGGAGACCGTCACCGCCTTTCCCGGCGGGAAGCCCTGTCCGGTCACCGCCACGATGGTCCCCGGGTCCCCCACCCGTGGCGTCAGCCGGATGCTGGGGTGGTACCGGCCCGGCGACACGGTGGTGGTCGTCGTGTGGTGGGGCGCTACGGTCGTGGTCGAAGACACAGCGGTGGTGCTGGTGGTGGTGGTTGGCAACGGTGGGGGTGGACCGATGGCCGGACCTATGGCGACCGGCGCCGATATGCGGGCCGCCGGGCCGGCATCGAGGAACGCGGTGGTGCCCGGCCCGTCGACCGGGCCGCCCGCGAACGGGGCCGGGGGCACCGACGTGCCGGCCGCATCGGTCTCGGTGACCGCCACCGAGTAGGTCCCCGGCGAGGAGAACACATGGCTGACAGTCGGTACCGCGGTCACCGCCGTCTGCCCGTCGCCGAAATCCCAGGCGAATGAGGCGATGGAACCGTAGGCGATGGTCGACGAGGCGGCGTCCAGGGTCACCGGTGTCCCGACCCGCCCCGACGCCGGCGCCAGGTTGGCCACCGGTGCCTGGTCAGGGGTGACCGCCACGTCCCGGGGACCGACCGGCCGGACCGTACCGAGCACCGTGCTCGGGCCGCCGACGACCAGACCGGCGGTGGCGACGGCGACCGGGTAGACGAGGTCGGCGGCGACTCCGGTCGCGGGGTCCACCGACTGGCCGGCCGTCACCAGGGTGGCGCCGTCGGGGGACAGGGCCATACCGGTGAGGCCGCCCTGCCCGTTGGCGTCGGTGGTGAGGGGCACGTTGACGAACGCGCCGGCCGCCCCGCCGGCGGTGGCGATGCGTTGGACGACCGAGCCCGTGCCGGCTCCGTTGTCACCCCCCACGTAGAGCGCCGATCCGTCGCCGCTCACGGTCA
>JAKBAX010000318.1 GCA_021808785.1 Actinomycetes bacterium
CTCTGGTCACCACTTGGTCCACGTAGCTGTCGAGCCACGCCATCCGGGCTTCTACACTCATGCGGAGCGCGGGCTCGGGGAACCCGCCTACCAGCGCCAGGTCGATGTAGCCAGGAAGGTCGGGACATCGCTCGGGTAGCGGCATTGCCTCGCCAGCGGCGAAGCGGTCGATGAAGCGCCCCGCACTGAGTCGGCCCTCTAGCTCGCCGACAGTCAAGCCGTACATGGGAACTCGGACGATCCGGCCGGTCCCAGGCCACGTCGTCGCCTCGAGATCCGCTCTGACCGACCCGGTAAGGAGGAACCGGCCCGATCGTGCGTCTCGGTCCACGGCGCGCTTGACGGCGCCCAGGACGCCGGGGACCTCCTGCCACTCATCCAAGAGGACCGGTTCTTCAGTTGCAGCGAGTGCAGCATCAGGATCAGCCTCAAAGGCGACAGCCTCGGCAGGACGGTCAAGGTGAACAACCGACCGCGAGAGTCTCTCTGCCGTCGTAGTCTTGCCGGTCGCACGAGGCCCGGTAACCATGAGTGCCGGCAGTTCCGAGAAGAGATCGCGAAGACGCGAGTCGACAATGCGACGCTTGTACTCTGTCGGAAACGCCACAGTGCAGGATACCAGTTTTCGACGCTAGCCAGTGCAACTTTTCGACAGCTACTAGTGCCGTTTTCCGACATATGCCGAGCGCTCGCCATAGGAATCCACACGGACGGGTCTGCTCTATCCGGATGAGCCGATGGCGACCCTTTGAACCGGCCGCGTCGTCCGTGACAGGCCGAGTCAGCGGAGGGTCCGGCGGATGTGTTTCATGAGCAGGATCAGGTGTAGGGGGTCGGTGGGGCTGGGCTCGAGCTCCGGTATCAGATGGAGGGAGAAGTCTTTCCGAGAGTCCGCGGCCGCTGTTGGCCGGTGCGTTTGCTCGAGCTCGCCCGGGCCCCGCGGCCTCGGAGCCAGTCCAGGTCGGCCTGGTCCCGGGCCCGGTGCTGGCGGTCCAGTTCGAAGACGGCGTCGGTCTTGGTGAGCACCAGGGTGTAGGGCCGCCCGGTGCGCCGGGTCTGGTGGGTCACGGGGATTTCCGCCGTGTCGATCCTGCCGTGAACGTGGGCCCGGCTGTCCTTGGCGAGCGGCCACTCGTAGCTCGTGCCGGCCGGGTCGGCGAGGAATGCTCGAAGCTCCACGCACAGTGCGCATCCGCATCCAGCCGGTAGCTGCATCGACCAGTCGCCCGGCGCTCGGGGCGGCAGGGCCAGGCGGCCTTCGAGCGCCGCGGCGCAGTGGGTCACGACCCGGTCGAGGCCGGTGGCGCTCCATGCCGGTTGCGGGGTGGCGCGCAGGACGCCGATGGCCAGGCCGACCAGGTCGTCATCGTCGTCCCGGCAGAGACATCCGACCACTTTGTTGCGCACTTCTTGAGCGCCGATCAGCGACGCGCTTTCCAGGACGGCCGCGACCGGACGTGTCAGCTCGGACAGGGATGCGCTGCACCGGCTCGGCGCGGACTGCCCGAGTGCGGCTTCGATCGACGGGCTCGCCCACGCCCAGGAGTCCTCGAGCAGGATCCGGGCTGCTGTGGCTCCGGCTTCGCCGGCCTTCTGCAACGCGCCGGTCAGGCCGGGCAGCGCGGCCATCCATTCCTTCGGGTTCGGGGTCTTGGGGTGGTAGCGGCGACGCTGGGCGGACCAGGCGGTGACCAGGTCGCGGGCCCACGGCTCGCCGTATCGCTCGACCAGCGCAGCGAGGGGCTTGGCATGGCCGGTGGTGATCATCTCGATCCGGAACGGGTGGAGCAGCATGCCCGCCAATTGGGCGTCGTCGAGCAGGTGGGCGGTGCGCAGCGCCTTGGTGAAGAAGCCCTTGTGTTCCACCCGGGCGGCGACCTTGTCCCAGAAGGGGGCCAGGGTGGCGGCCGCTTCGCGGGCCCCGGTCAGGTCCCGCCTGCGGACGCGGGCGGCCAGGGTCTCGAGCGCCACGGTCGGGAAGGCCTCGGCCCGCACGGCGAAGGCCCGGGTGCGGGGCCACAGGACCACCGCGCCGCGGTGGTACCAGCGGTCGAGGGTGTTGCCCCAGTTGCCCATGTAACCCTCGTACTCGGAGGAGTACGGCTTCAGGTCGTCGGAGGAGACGGTCTCGCAGACCTCGTTGTCGCAGAGCCGCAGGCCTACTCGTTCGAGCCCAGCACCGGCCGGGTCGATCAGGGCCTCCAGGATGGTGTCGCGTTCGATCAGCTCACCGAGCTCGTAATCATCGTCGCCTGACGATCCGGGTATCTCGTCGTCCCAGTCCCAGTCCTCCCATCGCCGATAGCGCGACCGGCCCCAGCGCCGCTCGACCTCGAAGGCGTCCCAGGTTTCGTGCACGTCGACCAGCCCCAGCGTGGCGTCGCAGCCGGCTTGTTGGGCCGCGGCCCGCAGCAGCCCGGCCGACCGGTGGTCGGCGCCCTTGAGCCGTGACCAGCCCAACCCTCGGGGCGTGTACTCGTGGTCGAGCAGGTAGGCCAGCCGGCCGGGGGCGTCCGGGGCGGTGAAGTGCTCCTCGATGCAGCTGGCGAGCTGGCCGGTCAACTCGGGGTCCGGGTCGATTCCCGAGACATCGCTGTTGGCGCGCAGGAGCAGGTTGTAGGTGAGCACGACCCGGTGACCGGAGCGGACCGGTTTGATCTGGTGGCGGCAGTCGGGGTAGAAGGCCACGAACGACAACGCCTTCTTCGACCCCCGGTAGGTGGCGATCCGGCCATCGTGGTGCACCTCCAGCGCCCCGCCGGTGAACGTCGACGGCAGGCTGACCACCAGCGAGGCGACCATGCTGTCGTCCTTCTCGGAGTCCTGGTGTTGGACAAAGAACTGGCCGGGCGCGTACACCAGCACCGAGTGAAGCTCCGCCCGCAGACGGCCGGCGGGCAGGCCGAGATCCTGGCCCAGACGGTCAACGACGGGGACCAGCGTCTGGTCGAAGCGGCGTTTGTCGATCTTGACCCGGCTCTTGGGGATCTCCCAGGTGTCGCGCACCGCGCGGTCGAGCAGCGTGAGCTCCCCGCGCCCGTAACGGGCCGGCCGGGCGATCTCGCACAGCCGTCGAGCCTGGGCTTCGCTCACTGGAACCTCGACCGGCCCGACACCGCGGACCTCCAGGTGCAGGTCCCCGGCGGGCGCCGTGCGCGTCGCGCTGAAAGCCTCCTGCCCTGTTACCCCGCCGAGCAGGTCGGCCACGCGGTCGAGCGCGGACTTCGTCACCTTCCCGACCTCACGGCGGTCAACGTCGGGCCGTGTCCTTTGGACCATGGGCGTGCTCTCCGGCCGTCAACGGTAGACGATCCGGGCGTGGCCGGTTCACGTTGTTCCCACCGGCGGGAACAGCACGAGCCGCCGGTGGAACTCGTCGATGGTCGCGGCGTCGCCGAGCGCGAACATCTCGTCCAGCGGGGTCCGGCTCACCGGATGAGTCTGCCCGGAGTTCGCCTCTCATGGGGTGGATGCGATACTTGTTCAGCGCGACCACATGCGGGCGAGGGCTGTCGCTCGTGGGAGCAGCCAGAGGGTGGAGGGACCGGCCGTCCAGGATTCGTCCGATGTGCGGATCAGATCGAGGCCGACCAGGGCGAGCTCGAGGCCGTGGAGGTTGGAGAGGATGGCGGGCTGGTCGAGGCGCTGCTCCTCGCTGGTGACCCACCGGTCGCCGAGCAGGCGGAGCAGCCGGCTGGCCAGGTTTTGAGGTCTGGCCGGGCCGTCGGCGGCGAGGAGGGCGAGGGTGTCGGTGGCGAGGAGCGATGTGAAGCCGTGGACGGGACCGAACCACGATCGCAGCCGCCGGATCACCTCGGTGTCGTCGCCGGCGGCGCGGGTAGGGGCGAGGATTCCTTTGCGCAGGCGGAGCAGGCCGACCTCGCGCGACAGGTCGTGCAGGGCCGCCAGCGGGAGAAGGTCCTCCTCGATCGAAGCCGGGCGGTCGAGCGGATACCAGTCCGGGTACCGCTCCTGGACCTGGCGGACCACGGTCCGCGGCAGGCGGCCTCCCGGGGTCAGCTTGACACCGTCGGCGGCCACGTCGAGCAGGAGACGGACCGGCGCCGGGACTCTCCCGGTGGTCTGTTGGACGAGTAGGTCTGTGGCGGCCAGGTCGAAGGTGTGGCTCCAGGCTCCGGCCCACTCGGTCATGTGGTCGTGCTCGGGATGGGCGGGCTCGGCCAGCACCTGCAGGAACTCGGCGTAACCGGGAGGCCCGCCGACGTCTTCTGGGGGGCAGGCGCCCTCTCCAGCTACGACGCCGGGCCGCTCGCCGCCGGCGCCGGTCACCTCTACTTCGTGTTCCCAGCCGTCGCCGAAGTCGTAGAGGTAGCTGAAGCGGGCGGGCAGCGCCCGCAGGGGGACGCTGGTCTCGTCGCGCTGGTCGTCGACGGCGTCGGTGTCAGGCATGCCGTAGCTGACGTCTCCGGCCGTGAACTGGTGGAGGTGGGAGTCGGTCCAGCCGATGGCCGCCTGCAGCAGGTCGTGCAACTCGGGCAGCAGGGCACCGGCCGGCACGTCGAGCACGCGCACGACCGGCGGCTCGACCCCGTTCATCGTCACCCGGAGGCGGATCGTTCTCATGATCTCGAAACGCTACGGGCTCTCCCCGCCCGGTGCGGACATGGGCTCGTGCACAGACGTCGCGTTGCGCACCGGGGACCCGGACCAGGTCGTGATCCAGCTGCTCAAAGGGCTGCAGGACGACAGAGATCCGACCACTGCGGATACGACCCAGATGACTGGAAGAACTCGGCGGGTCCGCGGATCGGCTGGCAGGTCGCCAGCTCGGAGCTGGCTCCGAGCCGAACGCCGGTCCGTATCTCGAGCTCGTCGGTGGTGTCGCTGGCGTGGTTTCCCCGGGGCGAGTGGGAGAAAGCGACCGTCGCCTGGCCGGACTTGCTCGAGGACCTCCCAGCCGATCACGGCGCTTACAGCCACCGGACACGCTCTACGCCCCTGCCGGGTCGTCTCGAGAGCTCAATCGTCGGGGTTTGCGGCCGGTGGTCCCCGGTGGTTACTTGTCGGACGCCCGGGCTGTGGCGAGCCTCTCGATGGGCTGACCGGTGATCTCGGCGATGAGCTC
>JAKBAX010000031.1 GCA_021808785.1 Actinomycetes bacterium
AGGCGTGCCTGCAGATGCGCGGCCAGGCCGGCGTTCGGCAGGTGTCGCGCCGGCCCGAGGTCGCGGTGGTGGGGGTGGGCGGCGGCCCCATCGCCGGCTGCCTGCTGCTGACAGCTGGGTGACTCGCGGTCCGGGCCGGGCCGGCAGGCGGGCGGGCGGGGCGACTAGGGCCGGCGCACCGGCCGGACGTGGCGGGGATCGACCGCCTCGCCGCACGCCTCACAGGTGAGGTGGGGGACCAGGCGATGGTCGTCATGGTGCTGCAGGAGCAGCGGCGGCCCGTCCGCCCCGGCCAGGTGCTCGTCACCCCAGCGCAGCAGCGAGATGACCACCGGGTAGAGATCCACGCCGGCATCGGTCAGGCGGTATTCGTAGCGGGTCGGGTGCTCCGAATACTGCCGCCGATCGAGGATGCCCCGCTCGACCAGGGTCCGCAGCCGGGCGGCCAGGGTGTCACGGGGGGCGCCGGTCCGGCGCACCATCTCGTCGAAGCGGCGGTTCCCGAGGAACACCTCCCGGATGGCGAGCAGGGCCCACTTCTCGCCCACCACTTCCAGGGTGCGGGCGATGGAGCAGACCCTCGGGTCTCGAGCGGGTGCATCAGGCGCCACGACCCCTATGGTAGCAGGTGGGTCCGAAAATTGGACTTTGTCGGCGACCACCAGTATGGTGAGTCCAGATTTCGGACCTTCTCGGGTGTTACCGCCTCCCGGACGGACCGATCGTCGCCGAGGAGGAACCATGCCCGGACCAGTGACCGCCGCCGACGCGCTTGCTCGCACCCGCCGACACGGCGCCGCCTCCCAGCCGAAGGTGGCCTCGGTGGTCGGCGTCCTCTCGCTGGCTGTGTTCATGTCCAGCCTGGATCTGTTCATAGTCAACCTGGCCTTCCCGACCATCACCCGGTCGTTCCGGGGCACGAACCTGGGGTCGCTGTCGTGGGTGCTCAACGCCTACACCATCGTCTTCGCCGCCGTGCTGGTACCGGCCGGCCGACTGGCCGACCGGGTCGGGCGCCGGGCGGTGCTGATCGCCGGGCTGGTCGTGTTCGCCCTCGGCTCGGCCGCCTGCGGGGTGGCCCCGGGACCCGACCTGCTGATCGCGGCGCGCATCGGGCAGGCGGTGGGCGCCGGGTTGATGGTCCCGGCCTCGCTCTCGCTGCTCCTCGCCGCGGTGCCGGCGCCGGCCCGGGGCGCGGCCATCGGCACCTGGTCCGGTTTCGCCGCCCTCGGCGCCGCCGTGGGCCCGGTGGTCGGGGGCCTGCTCGTCGAGGTCAGCTGGCGCTGGGTGTTCTGGGTCAACCTGCCCGTTGCCGCGCTGGCGGTGGCTGCTTCGATCGGCGTGCTGCCCGAGAGCCGCGAGCCCGGCGTGGTCCACTACCCGGATCTGATCGGGGCCGGGCTACTGGCTGTCGCGGTCGGCCTGGTCGCCTACGCCCTGGTCGACGCCCCCTCGTGGGGCTGGGGATCGACCCGCTTCCTGCTCGCCCTGCTCGCCGGGCTGGCCCTCCTGGCCGCCACCGCGTGGCGATCGAGCCGGCACCGGGCCCCTGTGCTCGATCTCGAGCTGTTCCGCTCGGGCTCCTTCAGCGGGGCCACAGCGGCGTCGGTCCTGTACTACGCCGGCTTTGGTGCCTTCGTCCTCAACTCGGTCGAGTTCCTCACCGTTGTCTGGCACTACTCGGCCATCCGGGCCGGGCTGGCCATCGGCCCGGGACCTCTGATGGTGCTGCCCTTCGCCCGCATCGTGGCCCCCCGCCTGGCCGCCCGCATCGGCGGCCCGGGCCGGGTGGCGGTGCTGGGCTGCGCCGCCAACGCGCTGGCCCAGGCCCTGTGGTGGTACGCCATGACGGTGCAGCCGAGCTACGTGACCCACCTCCTGCCGGCCCAGCTCCTCGGTGGAGCCGGTGTGGGTCTCACCATTCCGTCGCTGCTGGCGGCCGGTGCCGCCACCGTCGCTCCAGCGCGTTTCGGCACCGGCAGCGGAGTGCTCAACATGGCCCGCCAGGTCGGCACGGTGCTCGGTGTGGCCGGGCTGGTCGCCATCTTGACCCACGTGTCGCCGACCGACCCCCTGGTCGCGTTCCGGCACGGCACGCTGCTGATCGTCGCTTTCTTCCTGGCCGCCGGGGTGATGTCGGCCGCCCTGCTGCGGGCCCGGGTCGCTCCCGCGGCCGCCGCGACGCTGGCCGCCACGGAGGCAGCCGCCGCGACGCTGGCCGCCACGGAGGCGGCCGCCGCGACGCTGGCCGCCACGGAGGCGGCCACCTAGCACGTAGGCACCGCCTTGGGCCGGGCCCGAGGCAACGGCCTAGGCGAACCCGGCCACCGCGTGGGGCACGTAGGGCTCCTCCAACCGGGCCACCTCGTCCTCGGTGAGCGCCAGTTCGACCGCGGCGACGGCGTCCGCCAGGTGGTGAGGCTTGGTGGCCCCGATGATGGGGGCGGTGACGAAAGGCTTGGACAGCATCCAGGCCAGCGCCACCTGGGCCCTCGACACACCGCGCGACTCCGCCACTTCGGCCACCCGGGCGGCCACGGTGCGGTCCGACGACTCGGCGTCGTAGAGGCGGGAGCCGAACGCATCGCTCTCCGACCTCTTGGTGACGTCGTCCCAGTCCCGGGTCAGGCGGCCCCGGGCCAGCGGGCTCCAGGGGATGACCCCGATCCCCTGGTCGGCGCAGAACGGCATCATCTCCCGCTCCTCCTCCCGGTTGAGCAGGTTGTAGTGGTTCTGCATGCTGACAAAGCGCGTCCAGCCGTGGGCGTCGGCCAGGTAGAGGGCCTTGGCGAACTGCCAGGTGTACATGGACGAAGCCCCGATGTAGCGGACCTTGCCGGCCCGAACCACGTCGTCGAGAGCCTCGAGGGTCTCCTCGATGGGAGTGCGCGCATCGAAGCGGTGGATCTGGTAGAGGTCGATGTAGTCGGTCCCGAGACGGCGCAGGCTGTGATCGACCTCGGTCATGATCACCTTGCGCGACAGGCCGGCGCCGTTGGGTCCCTGGCGCATCTGGCCGTGGACCTTGGTGGCGATGACGACCCCGTCGCGGCTGGTCAGCCGGCCCAGGGCCCGCCCGAGGAACTCCTCGCTCGACCCGGCCGAGTACACGTTGGCCGTGTCGAAGAAGTTGATCCCGGCGTCGAGGGCCGCTTCGAAGAACGGGCGCGCCCCGTCCTCGTCGAGCACCCACTGGTGGCCGCCCCGGGCGGCGTCGCCGTAGCTCATGCAGCCCAGACAGATCCTGGAGACATCGAGGCCGGTCCGGCCCAGCTTCACGTATTTCACGGGTCCACTCTTACCCGACGACGGGCCCCGAAGCGCGCCCGGATGGCTCGCAGGTCCCCGTCGTCGTCGTAGAAGCGCCGGGGCGGCACATCGAAGCCGGCCGTTGCGAGGTCGGCCTGCAGCAGCGCGTCCTGGTCGGCGCCGAGCTCCAGCACCAGGGCGCCGCCGGGCCGCAGCAGGCCGGCCGCGGCCGCCACCACCTGGCGTAGCACCCCGAGGCCGTCTTCGCCCCCGTCGAGGGCCAGGCGGGGCTCCCAGTCCCGGAAATCCCGCGGCAGGAACTCGACCTCGCCGCTCGGCACGTAAGGCGCCACGGCCGTGACCACGTCGACTGATCCGTCGAGGTCGGAGCGGCCGAGGCGGTCGGTGGACGCCGAGAGGGTGGTGGACGCCGAGAGGGTGGTGGACGCCGAGAGGGTGGTGGCCACGTCGCCCTCGACGACGTCCACCCCGTTGGAGCGGGCGCAGCGGCAGGCGACCGGGTCGATGTCGACGGCGCGCACCATGGCCCCGGGCCGACCGGCCCGCAGGGCCACCGCCACCGCGCCCGATCCGGTGCACAGATCGACCGCCACCCCCGCCCGCGGTAGCACTTCCAGCGCCGCCGCCACCAGGATCTCCGTCTGGGGGCGAGGGACATACACGCCGCGCTCGACCGCCACCGGGAGCCCGCAGAACCAGACCGATCCGGTGATCCACGCCAGCGGTTCGCCGGCCTGGCGCCGGGTGACCATGGCGGCCAGCCGTTCGTGGTCGTCGCCGGCCGCGGCCCTCATCTCGCGCGCCTCCTCGTCGGGGGCCACGCACCCGGCCGCGGCCAGGCGCGCCACGACCCATTGGTCCACCCACCGGGCGGTGGGCCCCTGTCGCGAGTCCTCCACACCTGAGACGCTACGAGGAGAGTCCAACGTAGTGAGGGGCGTCCAACGTAGTAATGCTCGAGCCTGCACCGGAGCGGGCCGGAGGCCTAGCATCGCGGCCCAACGGCCAGCCCCCTTCGTGGCTGGTTGGCCCCGACCGCCTCCTGACAGGAGCCAGAACCGGATGAGCATCGACACCAGCACCGCCCCCACCGCCGTACACCTCGGAGTGGACGAGATCCCCTTCGCCGACCTGGGCGGCGGAAACCTGATCCGCGTCCTGCAGGTGCGGGAGAAGGAGAGCCTCTGGATCATCGAGAACATCTTCCAGGCCGGCTTCGAGGTGGCCACCCACCGTCACACCGGCCCGGTGTGGGGCTACACCAGCTCCGGAGGGTGGAAGTACAAGGAGTACGACTATGTCAACCGTGCCGGTTCGTTCCTCTACGAGCCGGCCAACTCGGTGCACACCCTGCAGTGCATCGAGGACGACACCCGGGTGTGGTTCCACATGCTCGGCATGAACCTCAATCTGGATGCCGACGGCAACATCGAGTCGGTGAGCGACGGGGCCGGCACGCTGGCCCACTACCTGGCACTGTGCCAGCAGCAGGGCCTGGGCCGCCCCCCCGTGGTCGTCGACTGATCTAGTCGATGCCCGGGTCGACCGAGCGGGTCGACCGAGAAAGCCGACGATCCACTTCCGAGGAGGAATCCTTCTTGTCACCTGCCCATCAATCCAGCGCAACCCTGGCCGGCCACGGCGTGCTCGTCACCGGCGGCGGCACCGGGATCGGTAAGGCCTGCGCCGCCGCGGCCGCCCGCGACGGGGCGCAGGTGATGATCTGCGGCCGGACCCGGAGCCGCCTCGAGGAGGTGGCGACGGCACTGGCCGGCGAGGGCCTGAAGGTGGAGCTGGTCGTGGCCGACGTCACGAGCGAGGACGATGTGGTCGCCGCGGTGGAGGCCACCGTCGCCTTCGCCGGCAACCTGAAAGGCCTGGTGGCCAACGCCGGAGGGGGCGGCGGGATGGCCCCCTACCATTTGCAGGACGTCGCTGAGTACCGGCGGGTGCTGGATCTCAACGTCGTCGGCACCATGCTCTGCGTCAAGCACGCGGTACCCAAGATGGTGGCGGCGGGAGGCGGCAGCTTCGTCGGCATGTCGTCCATCGCGGCCACCGCCACCCACCCGGTGTTCGGCGCCTACCCGGTCGCCAAGGCCGGGATCGACGCCATGATGCGCAACGCAGCCGACGAGTACGGTCCCGCCGGGGTCCGGTTCAACTCGGTGCAGCCCGGATTCGTCACCACCGAGATCATGGAGGGCATCCCCCGGGACGGCTCGGTGTTCGAGAGCTACCTGGCCAACACCCCTCTCGGGGGGGTCTCGGCCCCCGACGACGTGGCGGCCGCGGTGTTGTTCCTGCTCGGGCCGGCATCGGCGCGCATCACCGGGCAGCACCTGGCCGTGGACGGCGGCCACAACCTGCGGTCCGGCCCCGACTTCCGGCCGTTCACCGGGCTCCTCCCGGACCAGCTGCTGGCCCGGGAGTAGCGGGGCTCGCTCCGATCAGGCGGGGCGACGGACCGACAGGGCCAGCCCGTTGTCCCGCATGATCGTGCGGCAGTCCCGGTCGCTGTAGTCGAAGTTCTTCAGGTCCTTGATGTAGCTGGCCGGCTCGGCCAGGCCCTCAGCGTGCGGATAGTCCGATCCCATGAGGATGCGGTCGGGCCCGAGGACCTCTCGCAGCCGGTCCAGTTCGTCCTCGTAGAACGGCGACACCCAGACATGGCGACGGAACGTGTCGCGGGGGTCCTCCGGGTAGGCCCGGGGCGTCTGGCCGAACGACTTCTTCAGCTTCTCGAACAGGTGGAAGACCCACGCCGAGCCGGTCTCGATGGATGCCAGTCGCAGATTGGGAAAGCGGTGGAACAGGCCGTGGGCCAGCAGGCTGGCAAAGGTGTCCTGGTGATGGTCGCACGACACGATGGAGCGGAACGGGTTCTGGCGGAATGCCTGGGACTCACTGGCCTCACCCCAGTCGGCCAGATAGGTCGAGTAGTAGCTGTCGCCCCCGTGCAGGCACACGGTGACGCCCGACTCGTTGACGAGCGACCAGAACCGGTCGTAGACCGGGTCGGCCGGCGAGCGCCCCACCCCGTTGGCGACCACCGGGCCGCCCACCATCACCAAGAACCGGGCGTCGTGGTCGAGGGCCCACCGCACCTCGGCCTCGGCCGCCTCCGGATCGACCAGGGTCATGTAGGGAGCGGCGAAGATACGCTCGCGGTAGGCGAAGCCCCAGTCCTCCTCCATCCAGCGGTTGAAGGCCCCGAAGGCGGCCACGAGGGCGGGCGGATCGTGGCGCAGGGACTGCTCCATTCCCACCCCGAGGGTAGGCAGGAAGATGGCACCCTGCATGCCCTGTCGGTCCATGAGGGCCAGCCGGGCGTCCCGGTCCTGGTACTCGGGGTGGTCGGCCAGGTCGTCGAGCTCGCCGAACAACTCAGGTGAATCGGCCCCCCTCGGATTACGACCCCTGAAGTACTCGTCGAGAGCCCCCGGCTTCGACACCGGGTTCCAGGTGGGATTGGGGATGAACCGGTTGATCCGGCCGGCCACCAGCAGGCGGGTCTTGCCGTCCACCTGGGCCCACTGCATGGCCCGCTTGCGGTACTCGGGTGCGAGGTGGCGGGTGAAGGCGTCTCGGGCTTCGTAGTAGTGGTTGTCGCAGTCGAAGATGGCGAAGTCGATGTCAGCCACGGCGGATCCCCTCCCGGTCGTATCTGCTCAACCGTAGATTAGAGTCCGGGCCTCATGCCGATCCCTGCAGGCACCGGTCCCCTCTCCGGTGTGAAAGTCGTCGAGTTGGGCGTCTGGGTGGCCGGTCCGGCGGCCGGCGGCGTCATGGCGGACTGGGGCGCCGACGTGGTGAAGATCGAACCTCCGACCGGTGACCCGGCCCGCACGTTCCGCCGCATGCTCGGCGGTGATCTCCCGTCCAACCCGGTGTTCGAACTGGACAACCGCTCCAAGCGCAGCATCTCGGTCGACCTGTCGACGGGGACCGGCCGGGAGATCGCCTACGCGCTGATCGAGCGGGCGGACGTCTTTTTGACCAACATCCGCCTGGCCGCCCTGGAGCGGGCCGGGTTGGGCCCCGACGTGCTGAGGGCCCGCAACCGCCGGCTCATCTACGCCGTCCTCACCGGCTACGGCCTGGCCGGCCCCGACGCCGGCCGACCCGCGTACGACATCGCCGCCTTCTGGGCCCGTAGCGGGGTGGCCGCCTCGCTGACCCCGCCCGGCGGCAACCTGCCCTTCCAGCGGGGGGGCATGGGTGACCACTCGGCCGGAGTGACGATGGCCGGCGCCATCAGCGCCGCCCTCTATGCCCGGGAGCGCACCGGCGAGGGGGACCTGGTCAGCTCGTCGCTGCTGCGCCAGGGCGCCTACACGATCGGATTCGACGTCAACATCGCCCTCATGTGGGGCCTGCCGGTGCGGGTCGGGACGCGTACCACGATGGGCAATCCGGCCATCAACAACTACACCGCGGGCGACGGCCGACCCTTCTGGATCGTCGGGTTGGAGGGCGCCCGTCACTGGCCCCCGCTGGCCCGGGTGGTCGGCCACCCGGAGTGGATCGACGACGAGCGCTTCGCCGGCCCGGCCGAACGGGCCACCAACGCGGCCGAGCTCATCGCCGAGCTGGACCGCATCTTCGCCACCCGCCCGCTGTCGGAGTGGGCCGAGGTGTTCGCCACCGAGCCGGACTTCTTCTGGGCCCCGGTGCAGACCGTCGAGGAGCTGATCGCCGACCCACAGTTCGCCGGTGCCGGTGGGCTGGTCGACGTGGCCGACGAGTCCGGCTCCATGACCATGGTGGCCTCGCCGGCCGACTTCACCGGCCACCCGGCCCACCCCCGCTTCCGGGCCCCGCGGCTGGGCGAGCACACCTCGGAGGTGCTCGAAGGGCTCGGTTACGACCGGGCCCGCATCGAGGAGCTGATCGGCGCCGGAGCCGTGTTCAGCGAGCAGACAGCTCGCGGACCCGACTGAGAGACCGGCCCGGTGGATCGCATGGACGGCGTCGCGGCGCTCTTGGCCGGGCCGGCCAACGTGGTCATGCAGCTCAGCTGGCCGCCGGTCGCCTACGGCGTCATGGAGAGCAAGGTCGAATCGGGCCGGCTCACCGAGCACCCCCTCGAGCGCTTCCGCAGCACCTTCACGTACCTGGCGGTGGCCACCATGGGCCGCGAGTCCGAGAGACGCGACATGCGCCGGGCCGTGGACGAGGCCCACGCCCTGGTGCGGTCGGGGCCCGACAGCCCGGTCCCCTACGATGCCTTCGATCCCGAATTGCAGCTGTGGGTGGCTGCCTGCCTGTACAAGGGAGCGGAGGACGTGGCCCACCGCTTCTGGGGGCCCATGGGCGACGCCGAGGCGGAGGAGTTCTACCGCTCGGCCGCCCCCCTCGGTACCACGCTGCAGGTCCGTCCGGAGATGTGGCCGGCCGACCGGGCCGCCTTCGCGACCTACTGGGCCGCCGGCCTGGAGAAGGTCGCCATCGATCCGGCGGTCCACCGCTACCTGTGGGACCTGATCACCCTGCGCTTCCTCCCGGCGCCGGTCGGGCGCCCGGGCGGCGCGCTGAATCTCTGGCTCACCACCGGATTCCTGGCCCCCGAGTTCCGCCGGGCCATGAAGCTGCCCTGGTCGGCCATCGAACAGGACCGCTTCGACGGGGCCATGGCCGCCTTGGCTCTCACCCGCCGGCCACTGCCGGCCCGGCTCCGGCGGTTCCCCCTCGACTGGTTCCTCTGGGACTTCCGGCTGCGCTCGTGGCTCGGACGGCGCGTAGTTTGAGGCCGGGAGGACCCACGGAGGCAATGCCCGGTCGGGGGAGGTACAGATGATCGAGCCGATATGGGATCCGGAGGGCGTCGGGCCCGAGTGGCTGACCCGGGTGCTCGACCGCGACGGTGCCCTCGACGGGTCCCGGGTCACCCACGTGGCCGGAACCGCCATCGGGACCGGCCAGGTGGGCTGCAACGTCCGCTACCGGCTCACCTACGACCGGCCCGGGCCGGGCCCGGAGTCGGTGGTGATCAAGTTCGCGTCGCGCTCGGAGACCAGTCGCGCGACGGGCGTCCAGACCCTCACCTATGAGACAGAGGTGGCCTTCTACCAGGATCTGGCCGACACCGTCGACGTGGACCGGCCCCACTGCCACTACGCGGCCATCGAGGCGGGCACCCCGAACGTGGTTCTGGTCCTCGAGGACATCGACGCGTCACCCGGGGACCAGATCGCCGGGTGCCGGCCGGACCACGTGGCCCTGGCCATGGACCAGGCGGCCCGACTGCACGGGCCCCGGTGGGGTGACCGGACCCTCTTCGATGTGCCCTGGCTGGCCGCCAAGGCGGCCAGCCCCTACGACCTCGGGCCGGTGGTGGCCATGCTGTGGCCCACCTTCGCCGATCGCTTCCAGGCGTTGCTCACCGAGGAGTCCCTGGCGGTGGGCGAGCAGCTGTCGAGGGCCAAGACGTGGCTGGCCCCCGAGCCCGGGCCGGCCACGGTGTGCCACAGCGACTTCCGCCTCGACAACATCCTCTTCGGCGAGCCATCCGGTCGGCACCCCATCACCGTGGTCGACTGGCAGACGGTCAACCTCGGGTGCGGCACGGCCGACGTCTCCTACTTCCTGTCCGCCGCGGTGGCCCCGGCCGAGCGCCGGCGCATCGAGCGGGAGATGGTCGGCCGCTACCACCGCGAGCTGGGCCGCTACGACATCGGGGACTACGACTTCGACCGGTGCTGGGACGACTACCGGCGGCACAGCTTCGCCGGCTTCTTCATGGCCGTAGCTGCGTCGTTGATGGTCGAACGCACCGAGCGTGGGGAGCGCATGTTCGCCACCATGGCCAACGGAGCGGCGGCCCAGGTGGTCGACCTGGGGGCCACCGGCTTCCTCCGCTGACGACTCCTCAGCTCACCGGCGGGTCGAGGATCCCGCTGAGACCGGTCGGCGCATGGGCGCCGAAGTGGAGCTGTTCGAGGACGCCGATGCCGACCTGATCGCCGAGGCGGGCCCGGCACACGGACTGCACGTGGATGCAGGACGGGTCGAGCGGGTCGAAGGCGTCGAGGGCGATGGACTCCCCGCCCACCTCCAGGGGGCCGTGCAGCGATCCGTGCCCCCACTCCGGGTG
This sequence comes from Actinomycetes bacterium, assembly GCA_021808785.1. Classification (GTDB taxonomy): domain Bacteria; phylum Actinomycetota; class Acidimicrobiia; order Acidimicrobiales; family Palsa-688; genus JAKCDU01. The sequence goes on from JAKBAX010000031.1 coordinate 10,367, forward strand.
GGTGTAGCCGATGCCGCGCATACGGAACGAGTACAGGCGTTCGAGCTCGATGCGGCTGGCGCCGAGTCGGGGGGAGGTGAAGGAGAAGGCGGCCGAACCGGCCACGCGGGTACCGGGCATCCAATCCAGCTCGTAGCCGATGCCGGAGAGATGCTCGACCGCCGGCGGGGCGCCCCAGGTCGGCTCTCCCTCTCCGAGGACCGGGACGACCAAACCCTGCTCTAGCCAGCGCCGGCCGTCGGCGTACTCGAACATGGCCACGTGGGTGCAGAACCGGTCGAAGTGGATGGGCGCCCACAGCCAGAAGATCTGCGGCACCTGGGGCTCGAAAGTGGTCGGCAGCTGGGCACCGACGTTGCGTTGGCCCCAGGACCGGTCCCGCACCCCGTAGGCCGCGTCGATGGTGATGGGCTCGCCGGCCACATCGATGGAGCCGGACCAGTGGCCCCACTGGGTCATCCGGGTGGAGTCCATCACCCGACGGGTCCCCGCGGTGATGGTGTTGCGGGGTTCCTCGATGACCGGGGTCCGGGCGTCGAAACGCAGGTCGGCCTCGATGCCCATGTCGTTGGGCCCGACCCTCAGCCGGAGGCTGCGCAACGGCTCGAGCACGTCGATCGACACCGGGCCGATCTCGGCCGACCGGTCGATGGGCATGCGCCCCGAGGCGAACACCGAGTGCTGCACCCCGCCGGTTATGACGCTGAAGGCCCCGTCGATGATGCCGCGGTTCGGGTAGTGGCCCATGGCGGCGGCGAAGAAGGTCGAACCGTCGGGCGTGAAGCCGTTGAAGAAGTAGCGGTCGTACTGGTTCGGATCACCGCTCGCCGGGTGGGCGATGGGGTCGGCCGTCTGGTGGATGGGGTAGTCGTCGTAAGGGGTGAGCACCCGAGAAGTAAACCAAAGCCGGCCCACCTGTCCTCACCCAGGGTTCTGCCTGACCCCTGCCACAATCTCGGCCGCCACGTCGCGCAGCTTGCGGTTGGTCCGCTGCGACGCCCGCCGCAGCACGTCGAACGCCTCGTCGGGCGTGGTCCCCTGGCGGGCCATCAACACTCCCTGAGCCTGACCGATCACCGTCCTGGTCTCGAGCGCCCGGCGCAGGGTCGCGTTCATCTGCTCGCTGTGGGCCAGAGCGGCGGCGTGGGCCAGGAGCACGGTGGCCTGGCGGGCCAGAAGGCGGGCTGCCTCCGAGGTCGGAGGGTCCCATGGGGACCGGTCCGACGAGTACAGGTTGAGGGTGCCGGCCGTATTGCCACCGACCTGCAACGGCAGGGACCACACCGATCGCACCGCCGCCTTCTCGGCCACCGCGGAAAAATGGGACCACTTCTCGGCCGGTAGCTCGACGCGCACCTCCACGCCGCGCTCGATGGCTTCCACGGCCGGTCCGCCGGAACCTCCGTACTGGGCCTCGTCGAGGGCCTTGATACCGACCGGGTGGGCCTTCGCCGTCCCGTAGCGTTGAACGCCGGCCGAGACCAGCGAGACGCTCGCCGCGGACACGGTGGACAGGCCGTCGACCGCCACCCCGACCACGGTGGCCAAGAAGTCGTCCACCGACGTCTCCCAGTCGGCACCGAGTGGACCGCTCGGCGACGAAACGTCGCAGGGCGGATCGTCGGCGTTCACGATCGTGACCGGGACCAGGACGCGCCGAAAAGATCACGGTTGGTGGTTTGAATTCGTGCTGCTACCACTTCTCGGCCTCGAGCAACGTGTCCGCTGTCCCGGACAAATGGGCGGCTGGGGTCACAACCGACGCGGTCAATATACACAGTGCGCCCATCCACGACCGGTTCGAATACTTCGGGCGAATCGTGACAACCTGTAAGCGACAACCGCGGTCGCGTCATCGGGCGACCGCCCCTGGGTATCACCTACCGGGCCACGTTGACCCGTCCCTCCAGGACCACGGAAGGAGAAGTGACGACATGACGACCGTCGAAGATGAGTCGGTGGTTCCCGAGTTCGCCCATGCGGTGCGTGGCTACGACCGATTTCAGGTGGACGATTACATCGAGCGGCTCAACGAATGGGCGGCCGGTACCCACAGCCGGGCCGTCGAGGCGGAGAAGACCATCGAGCAGCAGGCCCGCCACATCGAGGCCCTCCGGGACCGGGTGGCCGAGCTGGAGGAGCATCGCCTTCCCTCCGCCGACGAGGCCCTGCGGGAGGCGGCCGAGCGGACCGCCGAGATGGTCTCCGCCGCGGTGGCCCAGGCCGACGAAATCCGCCGGCGCGCCTCCGCCGACGCCGACCGGCGCCTCGACGAGGCCAGCCGCCAGGCGGTCGACATCGTGGAGGCGGCCCGCCGATCCGTGGCCGGGCTCAGCGACGAGGCGGCCAGGGAGCGCAGGGAGAGCCGTGGGCGGGCCCAGATCGTCCTCGACGAGGTACGCCACCAGACCGACGGGATCCGCCTCGAGGCCGAGGAGACGGCCCGTACCACGGTGGCCGAGGCGGGCGCCGAGGCGACCCGCATCGTGGAGGAGGCGGAGCGCCTGGCCGCCGACACCCGACAGCGTTCGGAGGCCGAGCGGGCCAGCCACGAGGCCGCGGTCGCCAAACTGCTGGCCGAGCGGCGCGACATCATGGAGGAGCTGGGGCGCCTGCGCGGCGCCATCCAGAGTCTGCTGAGCGGGGTGACCGGCGCTGAGGTCGCGCCCGTCGCGCCCGTCGCGCCCGAGCAGCTCGGCGAGGAGGCGGACGAGGACGTCGAACCCCCGGCGGGGGCCACGCCGGGCGACTGACGGGGGGTCGCCCACCCGCCGTTCCCCACCTGCGGCCACCGGGCCGCCGGCGGGACGACCTCCGGGCGGGTGGTGCCGAGCGGCGCTGGACGGCGCTCGACGGCGCTCAGAGGCTGTCGAAGCGCTCGGCGCAGCCCACTGCATTTCCACCGTCGTGCTTGATGGAATAGAGCGCTCCATCGGCCGCCCGCAGGAGCTGGTCCGGTTCCGACCCGCACACCGGGTGCACCGCCAGGCCGGCCGACGTGGTCTGGGCCCAGTCGGTGGCCAGCGCGCTGCGGCAGGCCTCGGGGGTGGTGCCGACGATCTCCTCCAGCAGGTCCTGGCCGGCGTGCTCGTCCAGACCGGGGCAGATGAGCAGGAACTCCTCGCCGCCGATCCGGGCGACGGTGTCCGAGCGGCGCACCGAGGCCCTCAGGTGGGCGGCGAACTTCACCAGTACCTGATCTCCGGCCGCGTGGCCGAAGCGGTCGTTGACCTGCTTGAACTTGTCCAGATCGAAACAGGCCACGGTGAGGACGTCGTTGTTGATCTTGGCCAGGGCCACCGCCATCTCCAGGGCCTGCATGGCCTGGCGCCGGTTGGCGACCCCGGTGAGCGGGTCGGTCTGCGCCTCGACGAGCAGCCGCCGCCGGTCCTCCGCCTTGCCCAGGGCCTTGGCGATCTCCTCGACCAGCTCCGTGAGCACATTGCGATCGGCGGCGGGCGCGGTGTCCGCCCACCGGGCCGCCATCCGGATCGAACCGCCCTCGACCGAGGTGTTCTCCCAGCCACCGTCGGGTCGCAGGCCGGCGCTGAGTGACACCGGGGCACCCAGCGCCGAGTGCACGATCTCGAGCGCCACCCCCAAGACGTTGGGCAGGTAGGCCAGTGCCTCCACGAGCAGTTCCAGCGTCTCGGCGCTCGGGGCGTCGGCCAGGAGGCTGGTGAGCCGGGCCGTGTCGGCCAGCGCCGCCTGCCGGCGGAGGCGTTCGGTCTCGACCACTGTGAGCAGGCCGCTGGCCACCTGCTCGGCCACCGCCTCGACGAACTCCGGCGGTCCGAGCTCGGGGGCGTCGAGGGCCAGTTCGATCGAACCGGTCCCATATCCGCCGAGGGCCAGTCCGGCGCCGACCGGCTGGCTCCTCTCGGCCGGCGCCCGCCGCGCCTCGATGGCCGGCAGCCCCTCGACCTCGAAGCGCACCCGGCAGGAGCGCACCGGCAGGAACGCTTCGATGACATCCACCACCATCCCGGCGTAGCTGGCCATGTCCATGCCCCCGCCGGACAGCCGGGCCAGTTCCAGCAGGCACTCGGTGTGCACCAGGCGGATCATCAGGGCCGCCTGATCGGAGTCGCGAAAGGCGCGGAGCTGGGTGGCCTCGCGCTCGGCCAGGCTGCGCAGCGCGCTCACCGGGTCGTCTCGGCCAGCGACACCAGACGCTCGTAACGGCGTTCGGTGTCGCGGATCAGGGCCTCGGGCCGATTGGGGATCCGCAGCCGGCCCAGGATGGTCTCGAGGGGCCGCGCCGGCTCGGTCGGCGCCCCGTCGTCGATCCGGGCGGCGATGGCCTCGCCGATCATCACCGCCTGGGTCAGGCGGCTGACCGCGCCGGGGCTCCCGTGGTGATCCCGGATCGCATCGACCAATGGCTTCGGGAAGCCCCACCGGGCGACAGCCTCGGATCCCAGGCGGGCGTGGTCGGCACCGAAGGAGGCCCGCTCGCGCTCGATACGGGTGGCGGGGTCGCGCGCCGCCTCCAGGGCGGCATGGGCCCCGGGGTCGCTGTAGTGCTGGATGGCAGTGCCGATGTCATGAAGCAGCCCGACGGTGAATGCCTCCTCCGGTGACTCCCCGAGCACCGACGCCGCGGTGGCCGCCCCCGCCGCCACCCCGAGGGCGTGACCCCAGAAGCCCTGCGGGCCGAGGTCCACGTCGTCGCGGAACAACGGGAAGGCCCCCGCCGCCACGACGGCCCGGACCGTCTGCATGCCGAGCATCCTCACCGCCCGTTCGACCGAGACGGTGGGCTCCCGCCCGGCGCGCGCACTCGAGTTGGCCAGGCGCAGGAGCCTCGTCGACAGCCCTGGATCCATTGACACCATGGTTGCCACTGCGGCGAGCGACACCTCTGGGTCCCCGACACTCTCGAGCACCCGCTGGGCCACGAGCGGCCGGACCGGCATGCGCCGCAGGAGATCGTCGACTGAATCCACGGTCTCCGGAGCCTACCCAGCTTCCACCCGGGATCGGCCTGCTCCAGCCCGGCTGGGTCTCCTGGCCAGGGCGCGATTCAGTCCAAGCGACGCAATCCGGACCGGTAGCGGGCACAGTTGTCGACATAGACCTGAGCCATCACGTCGATGGCTTCGGCGCGCGACCGGCCCTCCTTCACGACCGCGGGCACACCGACGGCCAGGGCCGAGGGCGCCACGACGGAGTCGTTCGTCACCACCGCCCCGGCGCCGACCGTAGCCCCCTTTCCGATCACCGCCCGGTGCAGGACGGCCGAACCGACGCCGATCAGGGCCTGATCGTGCACCGCGCACCCCTCCAGATGGGCCAGGTGGCCGATCACCACCCGGTCGCCGATGACGGTGTCGAGGTCGGCCGTGGCGTGGATGACCGCCCCGTCCTGCACGTTGGTCTCCGACCCGATCGTTATCGCTCCGTAGTCCCCCCGGAGCACCGCCTGGGGCCACACGCTCGACCGGGGACCGAGAGTGACCCGCCCGATCACAGTGGCGTCGGGGTGGACGAAGGCGGACTCGTGGATGTCGGGCACCAGGTCGCCGATCGCGTACACAGCCATTGGTGCACGCTAACCGGCCGACCCGCTCTCGAGCCGTCGTGGAAGTGGAGCCGCCGGCTCCTCCTCCAGCCCGAACCGGTCGGTGTAGAAGCGCAACGCCCGGCGCCTCTCGTCCCGGTCGAGGCCGAGTTGGGCCATGTCGTAGACGACGGTGCCGTGGCGGCCCCTCGGGTGGTCGAGCATGAACTTCTCCATGGCGGCCCGACTGCCGTCGGTCAAGGTCTGCCCGGCCAGGTCGTAGATGCGCCCCACCATGGCCATGTCGTCGGCCATGAACTCGGGAAAACGGACATCGATGGACCGGTCCTCGGGCAAGACGTCACGGTCGGCCACGCACGCCGCCAGCATCCGCTCCAGCCGATCGGCCCAGTAACGCCCGATACCGGCCACGTCCACCCGGTCCCGGCCCATTCGCGCCGAATAGGCGAGCATGGTCACCATCGACGCCGTCACCGACACCGGATCCCGGTGGGTCACCACGAACGTGGCGTCCGCAAAGGTGTCCAGCAGGGCGGGGAACTGTTCCAGGTGCTGCGGCGATTTGAGCACCCAGCGCCGGCCGCCCCGTTCCGCCTGGAGCACCTTGAGGATCCGCAGGAGGTACCGGTAGCTCGGCCGCTGGTCGTGGGAGAGGTAGTAGTCACGCCACGTCGGCATCGGGGCGATGGTGTCGAACAGCATGGTGGAGAAGTCGATGGCGAGGAGTTGGATCTCCTCGTGGACGTGATCGACGGTCATCTCGTGCATCCGCTCGAAATACGGCATGGCCGCGCCGATCATCCACAGGGCCTGCTCGGTCCGGGCCCGCCGAGGGTCGGGCTGGCCCGGGCCCGGCCGCTCGGATTCGGCCAGCAACGGCTCGAGACTTTCCCAATAGGGCAGCGAGCGCAGGGCCGGGTCCGACGAGATCAGGTTGTGCAGGTGGGTGGTGCCGGTGCGGGGCAGGCCGCAGATGATGATCGGCGCCTCGATGCGGATGTCGAGGATCTCCGGGTTCCGTTTGATCCGGTCCTCGATCAGCAGCCGGTTTCGCAGCAGGCCCGTCAGCAGCCCGTGCTGGGCCATCACCCCGGCCGGGCTCAGCCCGCCCTCCTCGACGAGCGCCCGGCACAGCACGTCCAGCCGCTCGACGAAGTCGAGGGAGCCGAAGTCATCGAGCCCGGTCTGCTCCGAGGCCGCCGCCATGAGAGGTCCCGGGGCCAGCTCCAGGGCGGCCCCGGCCTCGGCCATCATGGCCAGGACGGCCCGTACGTCTTCGCCGAACCGGGGCTCGGCCAGGTCGTCTATGACCACCGGAGCCGGCCGGCCGCTCACGGGAGGGCGACCACTTCCACCTCGGGCTGGTCCGGTGTCGCCTCGGGGAGGAACCAGCGGAACCAGATACGGCCCCGGCGGTGACCGGCGGTCGACACCCAGTTGGGACGGCCCGGGTCGGTGGGGGCGATGATGATGACCCACGAGCCGTCCGGCTCGTACTCCACCTGAGAACCGTTGATCGTCACCCGCTCGTAGTCGTAGTTGTAGGTGTGCAGGAACGGGTTCCAGAGGCACATGTTCCAGAACGCGCACTCCGGGGAGCGGCCCCTCAACACCAGGGCCTGGTCGTCGGCCAGGTCGAAGCTGCCCATGGCGTAGGCGGCGTCCCCCGCCGCCCACCCGTAGGTGACGGTCGGGACCGGATAGGGGGGATCGACGGTGTTGGGGGCTCCCAGGGCCAGGGGCACCATCTTGGACTGCTCCCTCACCCAGGTGAGGGCGGCACGGAAGCGTCGGGCCAGATCGGCGTCGTCATCGCGGCGCGTCGCGGGCGGGTCGACCGCGACGATCTCCCAGCGGGCCCGCCGCCCCGCCACCGGGTCGTCCAGGTAGTCCCGGGTGAGGGCACACACCGCATCGGGCTCCAGGCGGATCCACGGCGTGCCGTCGCCGGGGTCGTCGGGCGAGAGGACCATCTCGATCAACCCGTCTCCGTCGGGCACCGCCTGGCGGCTGTTGAGGCTGCCGACGATGCGCTCCGAGTACCGGCCGTCGTCGGGCCCGCCGTAGACGGTGAGGGACAGGTAGACGGCGTCACCGACCAGGCAGCGGACCCGGTACGACCGGCGGGGGTCGACGGGGGTGAAGCAGTAGAAGGCGTCGGCGTTGTCACCGCCCCACTTCTTGTAGGGCCCCACGATGTCGACGAACCGGGGGCGGTCGGCGTCGGCCCACACGTACACGTCCGTGGCCACCTGCAGGATGGACAGGATCCACCGGTGGGCCTCCAGCAGGGTGGTCTCGTCGTCGGGGCCGTTCAGCGCCGCGACCAGCCGCTCCTGCAGCGATCTCAACTCGTCGAGCAGTTCGGCGAACGCCGCCTGTGTCTCTTTGGCCATCCGTCGCCCCCCGATAGCTTCCCGGGCCGGCCGGCGCCGGCGCCCAGAGGCTAACGTCCCCACCGGGAGGAGGTCGAGGTCATATGACGGCACTGCACCCCTCGGCGGAGAGGATCGCTCTGGACGACCCGACGTCCTTCACCGGCGGGCACCCCCATGAGCAGTACCGGTGGTTGCGGGCCAACCATCCGGTCTGGTTCCATCCCGAGGCGGGTGGCGGCGGATTCTGGGCGGTGACGGACTACGCCCATGTGGTGGAGGTGAGCCGCGACCAGGCCACCTACTCGTCCTGGCTCGGTGGCGTCATGCTGGCCGACTCCGACCCGGACCTGCTCGTCGGGTCCCGCCTGATGATGCTCTACCAGGACCCGCCGCAGCACACCCGCTACCGCCGACTGGTGAGCCGCAGCTTCACCCCCAAGGCGGCCCAGGCCTGGACCGATCGCATCGGCGATCTGGCCCGCCGCATCGTGGACCGGGTGATCGACGAGGGGGGCTGCGAGCTCGTGTCGCAGGTCGCCGGCGAGATGCCCTCCCTCGTCGTGGCCGAGCTGATGGGCATCCCCTCCGACGACGGCCGGCGTCTCTACCACCTGACCGAGATCATGCACTCGGGCGACCCGACCATCACCGACGAGGCCCGCCTGTCGGCCATCATCGAGATGCACGCCTACGCCGGCGGGGTGGCCGAGGCCAAGCGCCGGGCTCCGGCCGATGACGTGGCCAGTGCGCTGGTCACGGCGTCACTCGACGGTCAGGAGCTGACCGACGACGAGTTCAACTGGTTCTTCCTCCTGCTGGTCAACGCCGGGGGTGACACCACCCGGAACCTGGTGGCGGCCGGCGTCGAGTCCCTGCTGGCCCATCCGGGCGAGCTGGCCCGCCTCCGGGCCGACCCGGGCGCCCTGATGCCGAGCGCGGTCGAGGAACTGCTCCGCTGGACCAGCCCGGTCGTCCACATGCGCCGCACCGCCAGGATCGACACGACGCTCGGCGGCCAGCCCATCTCGGCCGGCGACAAGGTGGTGGTCTTCTACGGCTCGGCCAATCGCGACGAGCAGGTGTGGCCCGACCCCGACCGGCTCGATGTGGGGCGCCGCCCGAACCCGCACCTGGCCTTCGGAGGCGGCGGCGCCCACATGTGTCTCGGCGCCCACTTCGCCCGCATAGAGGCGGCCGCCCTGCTCGAGCAGATCGTGACCCGGATGCGCGACCTGCAGATCACCGGCCCGGTCGAGAGATTGAAGTCGGCTTTCATCGCCGGGCCCAGCACCCTGCCCGTCTCGTACCGGGCCGCCCCCTGAGCGGTCCGGAGCCGGCCCGGAGCCCGATCAGCCGGCTCCGGCCTGCGCCTTGTCGGCCCGCCCCCCGGCGGGGGCCCGGATCAGCACCACGGAGAGCACCACCGCGGTGGCCATGAGCCCGGCCGCCACTTCGAACGCCGTCGTGTAACCGTGCGTCGTGGCCGCGTTGGCCAGGGCCGGCCCCACGGGCCGTCCGGCCGAGCGGGCGGCCTCGCCGAAGTGACGGGCCGAGCTGATGGCGATGGTGCCGAGCACGGCCAGGCCGAGGGCACCGCCGACCTGCTGGCCGGTGTTGAGCAGGGCCGAAGCGGCGCCCGCCTCGGCCGGCGCCACCCCGGATATGGCGGTCACGGTCAGAGGTACGAAGGTGTGGCCCATGCCGAAGGCCACCAGGAGCAGCGGCAGGATCACACCGGAGTAACCGGATGACACACCGAGGAAGGACAGCCAGATCAACCCGGCCAGCGCCAGAGCCGGGCCCACGATCAGCGGTATCCGGATACCGGTACGGGTGAGAATCCGGGAGGTCGCGATGGCGGCCACCATGATCCCGCCCGACATGGGGAGGAAGGCCAGCCCCGCCCGCACCGCGCTGTAGTGGTGGATGTTCTGCAGGTACTGGGTCAAGAAGAAGAACATGGAGAACACGGCCAGGCCGAGCAACAGCATCATCAAGTAGGCCCCGGTGCGGTTGCGGGAGCCGAATATGCGCAGAGGGATGAGGGGGGCCGGCGAGCGGGTCTCGATGACCACGAACGAGGCCAGCAGGAGGGCCGCCATGACGAGCGGCAGCGCCGTGCCGAGCGAGCCCCAGCTGTGCTTCGACGCGTTGGTGAGCCCGTAGACCAGGCTGAGCATGCCGGCCGTGGCGCTGAGCGCGCCGGGAGTGTCCAGCCGGCCCGGCGACGGCTGCGATTCCACCAGCACGCGCGGGGCCATCACCAGGCCGAGCGCCCCGATGGGGACGTTCACGAAGAAGATCCACCGCCAACTGACGTAGGTCGTGAGCAGGCCGCCGAGGAGCAGCCCTATGGCCCCGCCGGCTCCCGACATGGCCGAGTAGACCCCCATGGCCCGGTTGCGTTCGCTCCCCTCGGCGAAGTTGATGGCGATCAGTGACAGGGCGGTCGGCGAGGCGACCGCCCCGCCCAGCCCTTGCAGCCCCCGGGTGATGATCAACCACGTCTGGTCCGTGGCCAGACCACCGAGCAGGGAGGACCCGGCGAAGACCGCGATGCCGGCCATGAACATGCGGCGCTTTCCGTACAGGTCGCCGGTCCGGCCCCCGAAGAGGAGAAAGCCTCCGAACGTCAGCGAGTAGGCCGTTATCAGCCACTCCAGGTTGGATGCCGAGAAGTGCAGCGATGCATGTATGGTCGGCAGCGCCACATTGACGATGGTGGCGTCGAGGATCACCATCAGCTGAGCGAACGAGATGACCATCAGGGCCAGCCCGGGATGGCGGTGGATGTGGGTGGTGGGCTGGCTGGTCTGCTCCGCTCGGGTCATCTCCCGAGAACGGTATCGTGCTCCTCGAGCCCGAGTAGCCGGACCTGCTCCATCAGCTGATCGAGGGCCGAACCCTCGAGAGGCAGCCGCGGCGGCCGGGTGGCCGCCCCGACCAGGCCGAGGCGGTGCATGACCGCTTTGGTGGCCCGGATCCCCCCGTGGCCGTACAGCAGGTTCGACAGGCGTAGCACGGTGGCCGCATTGCGCATCAGAGCCCGGGCGTCACCGCCGTCGAGCGCGTCGCCCAAGGCGGCGCACAGTGACGGCGCCAGGTTGGCCTCCGAGGATAGAAAGCCTCTGGCTCCCAGGGCCAGGGCGGTCAGAGCCTGGCCCGGTCCGCCCACGTGGACCTCGCAGCGGCCGTCCAGGGCCCGCACCACTTCGTCGAGATAGGCCACGTCGGGCTGGGTGCAGTTGACTCCGATCAGGTGCTCGAAGCGGCCGGCCAGCGCCACCAGCAGATCGACCGGGATGCGGTACCCCACCGACTGGTGGGTCGAGACGACACATCCGAGAGCCGTGGAATCGAGCACCTCGGTCAGGTAGCGCTCCAGCTCGGCCGGCGAGGGTCGGTGCCCGTGGCCCACGTCGAGGGAGTACACCTGGGCCGCGCCCAGCCCGGCGGCCGCCGCGCCGGCCAGGAACCTGGACATCTCCGCCGCGCTGCGGGGCTCCACTCCCATGGCCCGGACCGGCGCGCCGGCCGGCAGCTGGTCGACCGCGATCTCCTGCAACCGGCGCACCTCCGCCCCCGACAGCGTGTAGCCCTCGCCGCTGCCCCCACCCCCGACGTACACCCCGACGCCGGCCCCGACCAGCCGGCTCAGGTGGCGGCGGAACGCCGCCTCGTCCACTTCCCCGCCGGCGCCGAAGGGGGTGATGCTGATGGCGAAGCAGCGGGGTGACTCAGGCACCGAAGCGGTACAGGCGCTGGGCGTTTCCGTGCCGGATGGCCGCCCGGTCGGCTGCTGAGAGCCCGGCCATCGAGGCCTGGATGGTGCGCCACGAGAAGGGGTAGTCGGCGCTGATGTGGGGGTAGTCGCTCGACCAGAGGACCCGCTCGGCCCCGACGAAGGCCAGGTTGCGCAGCCCGAACGTGTCGGTCATGTAGCCGAAGTGGAAGTGACGCTCGATGTACTCGCCCGGTGGGCGGGCCAGCCCGAAACGGCTGACCGGATCCAGACGGTGGTAGTTGTTGTCGATCTGCTCCCGGACGTAGGGCACCCATCCGAAGTCGACCTCGGCAAATACCACGACGAGGTCGGGGAACCGGTCGAACATCCCGGAGAAGATCATCTCGATCATGCGGTTGGGGGCGTCGAAGAAGCGTCCGTAGCCGGGCAGCTTGGCCCGGTGGGCGCCCGGCATCGACTGGGTCAGGCTGACATGGATGCCGAGGGGGATGCCCCGTTCGGCCAGCAGGCCCCAGACCTTGTCGTCCTCGGGCTCGAGCGACAGCGTGCCGTTCGGATAGCAGCCCATCACCACCCCCCGGATGCCCGGGCGGTCCATCACCCGCTGGATCTCCGCCACCGCCTCCTCGACCCCTCGGTTGGGCAGCATCACCAGGCCGCCGAACCGCTCCGGGGCATGGCTCACGAACTCCGACAGCCAGTCGTTGTAGGCCCGCACCATGGCCAGGTGGTAGTCGGGGTCTCGATGGGCGACGAGGGCGCCCGACAGGCGGGGGGTGGGATAGAGCACCTCGGCGTCGACCCCGTCGCGGTCCATCTCCTCGAGGCGGGCGACGGGGTCCCAGCCGCCCCGGCGCATGTCCTCGAAGCGCATCCAGCCCTTCATGTCCTCGGGCGCCAGACCGGCGCAGGCGTTCATTCCGAAGTTGATCGGGTCGGCCACCCCTTCGATGACCCAGGCGTCGCCCTCCTCGAAGCGCTCCATCCTCGGCGCCCGGTCGCGCAGGCGGGCCGGGACCCGGCTGGTCCACAGGTCGCCCGGCTCGTTGACATGGCTGTCGGCCGAGATCAGCCGGTAGTTGCGCATCGAACCCCCCACGGATCCTCGTCGTGTCCTTCCACGTTACGGTCCGGTGGACCTCGACGTCGAAAGGTTCCTTTAGCATCTGGCCGATGACGAGCGGGACCACGGACACGACCATCCTCGAGGACGAGTACTCCGCGTTCAAAGTCGAGCAGCGCGGAATCGATCTGGTCCCCGAGGACGAGCGGCCCATGCGACCGGCCAACCTGTTCTGGCTGTGGGCCGGGGCCATCTGGAACGTGGAGTTCCTGGTCTACGGGGCGCTGATCATGAGCTTCGGGCTGTCTTTCGGCGAGGCGGTGATCGCCATCGTGGCCGGCAACCTCTCCTACGCCCTGCTCGGGCTGGCCAGCCTGCAGGGACCGGAGACGGGGACGACCGCGTTCATGGTCAGCCGGGCCCCGTTCGGGCCCAACGGGAACCGGCTGCCGTCCCTGTGCAACTGGCTGACCCAGGTCGGCTTCGAGGTCGAGGGCCTGGTGCTCATCGTGTTCGTGGTGGAGGCCATGTTCGGCCGGGGCGGTATCCACTACGGGACCGGGCTGAAGGTCGTGTTCATCGTGGTCACCGTGCTGCTCCAGTTCGTGGTCCCGTTCCTCGGGCACCCGACCATCACCAGGCTCCTCAACTACCTGTCGGTGGTGTTCATCGCGGTGTTCGTCGTCATGGCGGTGCTGGTGGTGCCCCACGTGGACCTGCACCACCTGGCCGTGACCCGCCGGGCCCAGCACCTGTCGACCTCGGCGTCGTGGCAGGTGGTGACCACAGCGGCCGTGCTCCTGATCGCGGCCGGTGGCCTGGGCTGGACCGAGAACGCCAACGACTACAGCCGCTACCTGCCCCGGCGCACGCCACCGGCGGAGACCTTCTGGGCCGCAACGCTCGGCGGCGCGGTTCCGTCCATCCTGCTCGAGCTGCTCGGCGCGGCCGCCTACGTGGTCAGCCCCCAGGCCACGGGCGTGACCGGCGTGCCGTCGGCCTTCGCCAACTGGTTCTTCTGGCCGTTCCTGATCCTGGCCCTGCCCCAGCTGTTCGCCATCAACACCCTCGACCTGTACTCGTCGGGCGTGACCCTGCAGGCTCTCGGCGTGCGGGTCAACCGGCTCGGCGCGGTCGTCATCGACACCGTCGTGGCCGGCGGAGTCACCGCGCTGGTCATCTTCAAGGGCAGCTTCTACAACGACCTGTCCGGGTTCCTCGGCTACATCGTGGTGTGGCTGGCGCCCTGGTTCGGGGTGCTCATCACCGACTGGGTTCTGCGGCGGGGCCGCTACCACCCGCCGTCGCTCGCCGCCGCCTCGGGCGGCACCTACTGGCGTAACGGGGGCGTGCACTGGAACGCCATCGCCGCCCTCGTGGCCGGCGGCGGGGCCGCCGCGCTCTGGATCGACGGCTCCAGCTACCAGCCGTCGTTCACGAGCCCGATCTCCTCGGCAACGGGCGGCACCGACTTCTCCTGGTTGGTGGGGATCGTGGTGGCGTCGGTCGTCTACTGGGTCCTGTGCCGCCGGTCGGTACCGGCCGAGGCGGCCGCCGATCGCTGAGCCCGCCGTTTTGACCTCCGCGTCAGCTGGTCAGCAGGCCCCCGTCGACCGGTAGCGAGACCCCGGTGATGTACGACGACGCGTCGGAGGCGAGAAACACCACCGCGGCCGCCAGCTCGGCCGGATCCCCGGCCCGCCCGACCAGGACCCGCCCCATCTGGGAGTCCAGGTAGCCCTCCGGGTACTGGTCGGTCATCTCGGTGGCGAAGAAGCCGGGGGCCACCAGGTTGACCCTGATCCCTCGGCGCCCGGTCCACTGTTGGGCCAGGTCCCGGGTCAGGCCGACCAGCCCGGCCTTGGTGGCCGAGTAGGCCGCCTGGGGCAGCCCGGCGGTGGTGAAGCCGAGGACGCTCCCGATGTTGATGATGCTCGCCCCGGGCTTCATCACCCGGCCGCATGCCTGCGCCATCCAGTAGGCGCCGTTGAGGTTGACGTCGACCACCTGGCGGAACTGCTCGGGGCTCTCCTTCGTGGCCGGGCGAGCGGTGCCCACACCGGCGTTGTTGACCAGGATGTCCAGCCGGCCGTAAGCGGCCATCGTCTCCTCGACCAGCCTCTGGCAGTCCTCGGGCCGGGACACGTCGGTGGTCACCGACAGGCACCGGCGGCCCGCCTTCTCGACCAGTCGGGCGGTGTCGGCCAGCCGATCGGCCCGCCGGGCCCCGAGGGCCACGTCGGCCCCGGCGCCGGCCAGGTGCCCGGCGATGGCCACTCCGAGCCCCGACGAGGCCCCCGTGACGACAGCCACCCGGCCGTCCAGCCGGAACCGGTCCAAAAGCGTCACCGCGCCCTCCCTCTGGTCAGAAGCCGTCATTCGGGTTCAACGTAGCGAGCGGCCCGTCGGCGGCGGCGTGAGCGGCCCCGTCGTCGGCCCCGTCCTCGGCCGCGTCCTCGGCCGCGTGAGCGGCCCCGTCCTCGGCCGCGTGAGCGGCCCCGTCCTCGGCCGCGTGGGCGGCCACGTCCACCGGGTGCTCGCGGTCCACCCGGGCGAACTCGGGGATGCGGCGGGCGGCCAGGGCGGCGAAAGCCTCCATGTTGGCGGGCTGGCCCAGCA
>JAKBAX010000032.1 GCA_021808785.1 Actinomycetes bacterium
CTACCGCAGCGGGCGTAGTCAATGAGCTTCTTGGCCACGAACTGCCCGATGTCGGCCTGCGCCTCCTCGGTGCTACCGCCGATGTGGGGGGTGAGGATGACGTTGGGCAGGCCCTGAAGGCGCGACGTGAACGACCGGTCGTCGCCGGCCGGCTCCTCGTAGAACACGTCGACCGCGGCGCCGGCGATGTGGCCTGACTCGATGTGCTGGCGGAGGGAGCCGTGATCGACCACGAAGCCGCGGCTCAGATTGAGAAAGAGCGATCCCGACCGCATGGCCGAGAACTCGGCCTCGCCGAACAACCCCCGGTTGTCCGGGCGGCCGTCCACGTGGAGGGTGATCACATCGGCCCAGCCGAGGAGCTCCTCGAGCGTGCCCATGCGCCGGGCGTTACCGAGGGCCAGACGGTCGGCGGTGTCGTAGAACCCCACCGTCATGCCCAGGTTCTCCCCGAGCACCGACAGCTGCGATCCGATGTTCCCGTACCCCACGATGCCCAAGCGCCGGCCCCGGACCTCATGGGCGCCGACCGCCGACTTGGACCACACGCCGGCGTGCATCTCGGCGGTCTTGTCGGTCAGACGCCGGGTGAGGGCGATGATCTCGGCGATCACCAGCTCCACCACGGAGCGGGTGTTGGAGAACGGCGCGTTGAAGACGGTCACTCCCCGCTGGGTGGCCGCCGGCAGGTCGATCTGGTTGGTCCCGATGCAGAACGCTCCGATGGCCATCAGGCGGTGGGACTTATCGAGTGCGGCCCCGGTGATCTGGGTCCGGGACCGGATGCCGAGCACGTCGACGCTCTCCAGCCGTTCGGCCAGTGCTCGCTCATCGAGAGCACCTCTGACCCGCTCCACGTCGAAGCCGGCCTGATCGAGCAGATCGGCGGCCCCGGGATGGATGTTCTCGAGCAGGAGGGCCCGGCGGCGGGGGGGTCGCTCGTCAGCCATGGCCAATGATCCTACCGGGCCGCCGATATTCGCCTTTAGGCCCCCTGGCGGCTGTCGTCGCACCCGAATGGTACCTTCCTCTGCAGAGTCTTAGAGGAGCCAGCATTGAGCCACGCCACCAGGGGCACCCGCACGTTGTCGACCGTCGCCATCGGCGCGGTCGCCACTCTCGGCATGGCCGCCTGCAGTACGGGCAACAACGCCGCGGGTGGCACGGGCAACAACGCCACTTCCAACCAGTCGCCCGAGCGGGCGGTGGAAACGGCCATCTCCAAGGTCGGTTCCCAGTCCAGTATCGAGCTGTCGCTCTCCCTTCCGATCACAGCGGCCCAGGCCGAGCAGCTCGAGGGCAGCTCGGGTTCGGGGCCGACCCCGGCCGAGGCCAAGGCGCTCACGACCGGCCGCATCTTCTTCACCTTCGCCACTGGCGGGGGTGAGGCCATCGACTCCAAGCAAGCCCGGACCGACCACAAGAACGCCTTCGACATCGGCCTGTCGTTCGGGAACGACACCCCGCTCGAACTGCGCTACGTCGACCAGAACCTCTACCTGCACGCCGAGGTGCAGAAGCTGCTGAGC
This sequence comes from Actinomycetes bacterium, assembly GCA_021808785.1. GTDB lineage: Bacteria > Actinomycetota > Acidimicrobiia > Acidimicrobiales > Palsa-688 > JAKCDU01. The sequence goes on from JAKBAX010000032.1 coordinate 1,530, forward strand.
GATGTGGGCCGGCCGGTGAGTGACGCCGCCAAGTTCGACACCACCCTCCAGCAACTCAACAGCTACGTGCCCGGCGTGGGCGATCTGGCCCAGGGCAAGTGGGTCGAGCTGTCCCACTCCAGCCTCCAGCCACTGGCGGCCCAACTCGGGCAGGCCGAGTCGTCTGTACCTGGAGGCGGGATCAAGTCGGCCCAGTTCCAGACCCGGATCCTCGAGCTGCGCACCCAGCTGCTGGCCGCGGCCCAGGCCAACTCCACGGTAGCCAGCCTGGGCACCCAGAACGGGCGCCACGAGTACGCCGTGACGGTCGACGTGTCGAGCATGCTCAACACGGTGCTGCCAGAGATCGACTCGACGCTGTCATCAATCCCGGGCTTCAGCTCGCAGGCGTCCAGCGCCTTCGCCAAGGCCAGGAGCGCCATCCCGGCCACCAAGGCAGCCGTCATCGATTTGTATGTCGCCCACAACCAGCTGAGCCAGGCGGACCTCGATCTCAATCAGTTCGCCAAGCAGAAGGAGTCCTTCGCCGTGCCCCTCCAGTTGGCGATCAGCTCTCCTGGAGCGCCTCCGGCGCCGAGCGGAGCCACCAACTTGGACCTCTCCAAGCTGCCTTCACTGCTCGGCGGGCTCATAGGGTCTCTCGGCCACAGCTCCACCCCGGCCCACACCACCCCGGCCCTGGGCGGCAGTTCCGCCTAGGCACCGCTACCCGATCCCCTCGACCGGTCGAGCTGGCCCTCGATCCGCCACCTGATCGCGGCGCAGGCCGAGGCAGGCTCCCGGCTCAGGTGGTGTAGTCGGCGTTGATGCGGACGTACCCGTCGCTCAGGTCACACCCGTAGACGGTGGCCTCAGCCGGGCCGGTCCGCAACTCGACCTCGATCTCGACGTGGTCGGCGGCCATGACTGCGGCCAGCGCCCGGAGGCCGTCGTCGCCGGGCCGGGCCGGGTAGGCCTCGACATCGCCGAAGCGGATGACCACGCGCTCGGGGTCGATGTCAGTGTCGTCCTGGCACTTGCCGATGGCCATGGCCACCCGGCCCCAGTTCGGATCGGCCCCGTGCACCGCTGTCTTGACCAGGGGCGAGTTGACGATGGCCTTGGCCACCCGGTGGGCCTGTAGGCGGTCGCGAGCCGAACGTACCGTCACGGTGAGGAGCTTGGTGGCACCTTCGCCATCGCGGGCCAACTGCAACGTCAGGTCGAGGCACACCTCCCCCAAGGCGGTGCTGAGGGCGCCGTGGGGCACCGGGCCGGCCATGCCGTTGGCCAGTACCACTGCGGAGTCCGACGTGCTGGTGTCGGTGTCGATGCTCAGGCAGTTGAATGTGTCGTCGACGGCCCGCCGCCACATGGCGTCGAGAGTGGCCGCTTCGACCTCGGCGTCGGTGAACACGAAGGCCAGCATGGTGGCCATGTCCGGCTCGATCATGCCGACCCCCTTGGCCACCCCCACCACCCGGGCCGGGCCGGCCACCTGCACCGCGGTCTTGGCCACCGTGTCGGTGGTCATGATGGCAGCCGCCACCTGCCGGGCGTCGGCCTCGAACGGGGCACCGGCGAGCGGAGCCAGCCCAGCCCGTATCCGGTCCATCGGGTAGGGCCGACCGATCACTCCTGTGCTGGCCACCAGTACCTCCTCTACCGGCACGCCGGTGGCCGCTGAGACCAGACCGGCCAACTCCTCGGCGTCGAGGCGGCCCTGCTCGCCGTTGGCCACGTTGGCGTTCTTGGCCACCACCGTCACCGCCCGGGCCCGGCCCGCCGCGGCCCGGGGCCGGCTGATCTCGACGCTCGGCCCGGCGAACCGGCTGCGGGTGAACACACCGGCGCTCACGCTGGGTACCGTGGACATCACCAGCGCGAAATCGTCACCGACCTCACGCAGGCCCAGAGCGGCGGTGTGGGCTACGAAACCTCGGGGCAGCGGCACGGCGGACACCAGGAGATCATCCCAGATGGCCCCCGGTACCGGAGTGAGCCCGGCGGCTCCTAGGCCAGGGTCTCGGTCTCCATCTGCTCGAGGCAGCGGCGGATCTCCGAGGCCCGGAAGCGGCGGTGACCGCCCAGGGTGCGGATGGCGGTGATCTTGCCGGCCCGGGCCCAGCGGGTGACCGTCTTCGGGTTGACCCGGAAGAGGGCGGCCACCTCGGCGGGAGTCAGGAGGGCATCGGGGCTGGTCTCATCTGCCATTGTTTCGGTTCCTTGTGTGTGATGTCCGATTTGGACCTTCAAGGTAAGTGAGGGACCGCTTGGCGTACATGGTCACACCGGATCAAATTCGGGGTGCAAATCGGACTAGTCACGCGTTGTTACAAAATTTGCACACAACGGTAACCCACGACAATCCCACCAACGACCAAACTGGGCGATCCGGCCTCGGCGAGGGCCCGCCGGGCCGGCTCGACATGAGCCGGTGGAACCGCCATCACCATACCCAGCCCCAGGTTGAACACACGCTGCATCTCGGAGTCCTCGATCTCCCCGGCGGCCTGGATCTCGGCAAAGATGGGGGGCACCTCCCACGCCGACCGCTCGAACACCGCGTCCACGTCGGGGCCGAGCACCCGGGCCACATTGCCGGGCAGACCGCCGCCCGTGATGTGAGCGAGCGCGTGCACATCCACGCCGGCCCCGAGGACGGCCAGCACGGCGGGTGCGTAGATCACCGACGGGCGCAGCAGCTCGTCGGCCAGCGTCCAATCCCCCGAACCGGGCCAGGCGGGACCGTCCAGACGCCGGCCGGCGCGCTCGAGGAGGGCCTTGCGGGCCAGTGAGTAGCCGTTGGAGCGCAGGCCGGGCGAGGGCAGGCCGATGAGGACGTCGCCGGCACGGGTGAGGGTCGGACCGTCGACGATGCGGTCCCGTTCGACGATGCCGACCGCGAAGCCGGCCACGTCGATCTCGCCGGGCGCCAGCAGGCCGGGATGCTCGGCCAACTCGCCCCCCACGATGGCCACCCCCGCCTGGCGGCATCCCGTCGCGATCCCGGTCATGACGGCCCGCACCTGCTCGGGGTCCACCCGCCCGAGCAGCTGGTAGTCGAGGAAGAACAGCGGGCGGGCGCCGCAGCACACCAGGTCGTCCACGCACATGGCCACCAGATCTACGCCGACGGTGTCGAAGCGCCCGGTGGCCATGGCCACCGCCATCTTGGTCCCCACGCCGTCGGTGCTCGACACGAGGACCGGGCGGTCGTAGCCGGACGGGATTTCGAACAGGCCGCCGAAGCCGCCGATGCTGCCGATCACCCCGGGCTGGTCGGTGGTCGAGGCCACCAGATCGCGCATGGCCTCCACCGCGGCATCGGCCGCATCGATGTCCACCCCCGATTGGGCGTAGGTCATGGGCGGCGGGGACTCTTTGTCCGCTTCGGATTCAGACAAGGCTCGGGCCGACCGGCTCCTCGCGGCCCATCTCGACCTCCACTGTGGCCGCGATGGGCGGGGTCGGATAGTTGCCGGTCAGGCAGGCATCGCAGAAGCCCGCGCCGACCGCTCCGGTGGCCTTCTTGAGGCTGTCCAGGTTGAGGTAGGCCAGGCTGTCGGCGCCCAGGAAGTCCTCGATCTCGGGGACGGTCATATTGGCCGCGATGAGCTCCGACTTGGTCCCGGTGTCCAGGCCGTAGTAGCAGGGCCAGCGGTACGGGGGCGAGGAGATGCGCAGGTGGACCTCGGCCGCCCCCGCCTCCCTCAGCATGCGCACCATGGCCCGGGTGGTCGTGCCGCGGACGATCGAGTCGTCCACCACGACCAGGCGCTGTCCGGCGATGGCGCTGCGCAGCGGGTTGAGCTTGCGCCGCACCCCTTGAGCCCGCTGAGCCTGGTCGGGAACGATGAACGTGCGGCCGATGTAGCGGTTCTTCACCAGGCCGTGCCCGTAGCGGATGCCGCTGCGGCGGGCGAAACCCTCCGCCGCCGGCATCCCCGAGTCGGGCACACCCATCACCATGTCGGCCGCCACCGGGGCCTGTTCGGCCAGCAGCTCGCCCATCCGGATGCGGGAGCTGTGCAGCTCCTGGCCATACAGGCGGCTGTCGGGCCGGGCCAGGTACACGAACTCGAAGATGCACAGCTTGGGATCGATCTGGCTTCGAGGCCACGGGTACTCGCTATGGGTCCCCTCGCCGTCGATGACCAGCATCTCCCCCGGGTCCACCTCCCGTACGAAGTGGGCACCGACGATGTCGAGGGCCGGGGTCTCCGACGCCACCACCCAGCCGTCGTCCAGCTTGCCCAGGCACAGGGGCCGGTAGCCGTGGGGGTCGCGGATCGCGATGAGCTGCTCATTGTCCATCAGGACCAGGGAAAAAGCGCCGGCCAGGGCGGGCAGGACCCGCACCAGGGACCCGACCAGGTCGCGTTCGGGATCCGAGTCCAGATCCCGGACGAGCAGCTCACCGATCACGTCGCTGTCGCTGCTAACCGTCCCAGGAAGCATCCCGGCCCGGCTGGCCAGGAGGGCGGTGTTGGTCAGATTCCCGTTGTGGCCGAGGGCGAACTCCACCGGCCGGGCCCGGTCGGGGTTCCTGGCCGTCACCCGGTACACCGGCTGGGCGTTGTGCCAGGTCGAGGTGCCGGTGGTGGAGTAGCGGGTGTGGCCGATGGCCAGGTGGCCCTGCAGACCGGCCAGCTTGTACTCGTTGAAGACATTGGTGACAAGGCCCATGTCCTTGACGACCATGACCCCGTCACCCGAACTGGTGGCCATGCCGGCCGACTCCTGGCCGCGGTGCTGCAGGGCATAGAGACCGTCGTAGGTCATGTGCGACACCGAACCGGTGGCGCCCGGGTACAGGTGGACGCCGAAGACCCCGCACGCCTCCCGGGGCGAAGCGTCCCCGAGGTGTTCGGGGCGGGGTTCCCAGCCCGCGGATCCCGCTGGTTCCACCTCCCGGTGGGCGGGGTCTACCGACAGCTCCTCAGGCACGTACCCCATTGTCGCACGCGGCGGCGGTCAAGCGTCGCTTAGCGGAGCCAGCACCTCGGGGAGGGCCCCCTTCCATGCCCTTACCGCCTGGTCCAGGCCCACGTCGAGGGCACCACCAACGACGATACGTTCCCCCCCGGCCCGGCCCAACACGGTAGCCGAGAGGCCGGCGGCGCGGACTTCCGCCTCTAGTCGTTCAGCCACCTCTGGCGCAACGCTGACCACAACCCGGGATGGGGCCTCGCCGAACAGTTCGGCTGCCGACGGGCTGTGGCCCAGATCGGCCAGCAACCCGACCTGCGACGAGACCGCCATCTCGGCCAAGGCCACCGCCAGGCCACCCTCGGAGATGTCGTGCACCCCGTGGAGAGTTCCGGCCCCCACCCAGCCGGCAACCAGCTGGAGCAGGTGGCGATGGGCCTCCCAGTCCGGCGCGGGCAGAACGCCGCCCAGGTGACCGTGGACCTCGACCGCCCATTTGGACCCGTCCAGGCGGGGCTCGGTGGAGGGGGCCTCGACCAGGATCAGGTCGTCTCCGGCGACCAGGCCCACCCCGGGAGGCCGGCGCCGCAGATCCTCGACCAGGCCCAGGGTGCCCACCACGGGGGTGGGGAGGATGTCGCGGCCCCGGCTCTCGTTGTAGAGGCTGACATTGCCACCGATGACCGGAATGGCCAGCGCCCGGCACGCCTCGGCCATCCCATCGATGGCCTCCGAGAGCTGCCACATGACCTCGGGGTGCTCGGGATTGCCGAAGTTGAGACAGTTGACCAGGGCCACCGGGGCGGCACCAACACAGGCGACGTTGAGGGCCGACTCGGCCACGGTCAGAGCGGTCCCCCGCCGGGGGTCGAGCGCGCACCAATGCTCGTTCCCATCGGTGGACAAGGCGATGGCCCTCGCCCGCCCGTCCGCCGCCGTCACCCCGGGACCGCGCAGGCGGAGCAGGGCCGCGTCGCCGCCCGGAGCCACCACCGTGTTGAGAAACAGCTGGTGGTCGTACTGGCGGTACACCCACGAGGGGTCGCGGAGCAGGCGGAGCAGGTCGGCCCCGGCATCGGAATCGGGCTTCGATCGGGTCGGCGGTCGGTCCGAAGCCCGGCGGTCGGCGTCAGCCGGCCGGCGCATGGGCCGGTCGTAGAGCGGGGCGTCCTCGTGGAGCGTGGTGGCGGGGACGTCGGCCAGCACCTCGCCGTCCCACCCGTCGAGGATGCGCAGCCGGCCCCCGTCGGTGACCCGCCCGACGACGGAGGCCCGCACCTCCCACTTGGTGCACACGTCGAGCACCCGCTCGACGTCCTCGGGGGCGACGATGGCCAGCATCCGCTCCTGGCTCTCGCTCGTCATCACCTCCCACGCCTCCATCCCCGGCTCCCGCCGGTGTACCGCGGTCACGTCGACATCCATACCGACCCCACCGCGCGACGCCGTCTCGCTCGTGGCACAGGTCAGGCCGGCCCCGCCCAGGTCCTGGATGCCCACCACGAGAGACTCGTCGAGCAACTGCAGGCACGCCTCTATCAGACGCTTCTCCTCGAAGGGGTCGCCGACCTGGACGTTGGGCCGCTTGGCCGCCTCCGCCTCCACGTCATCGCTGAAACCGGCCGACGCCAGCACGCTGACGCCGCCGATACCGTCGCGCCCGGTGCTGCTGCCGAGCAGCAGGGCCAGATTGCCAACTCCCGAGGCTTGCCCGAGGACCAGACGATCGACGGGCAGCACACCGCAACACAGGACATTTACCAGCGGATTGTCTGCATAACAATCGTCGAAGACGATCTCGCCTCCAACCGTCGGCACACCGACCGAATTTCCATAACCGGAGATGCCGGATATGACACCTGTCGCGATCCACCGTGACCTGGCATCGTGAGGTGGCCCGAACCGCAACGGATCCATGATTGCGATCGGACGGGCCCCCATCGTGAAGATGTCGCGCAGGATCCCCCCGACCCCGGTCGCGGCACCTTGATATGGCTCAATGGCGGAGGGATGATTGTGGCTTTCAATGCGAAGGGCGACGGCCACACCACCCCCGGCATCGATCACTCCAGCGTTCTCCCCGGGTCCTACGAGCACCCGTTCGCCTTCGGTCGGTAGCCGCTTCAGGTGGAGACGGCTGGACTTGTAGGAGCAGTGCTCGCTCCACATGACCGCATACATGGCCAGTTCGAGATGGTTCGGCGTCCGGCCCAAAAGCTGCTCGATGGACTCCGCTTCGTCGTCGGTCAGTCCGAGTGCCCGGTGAAGATCGCCTTCCATGTACTCGACCCTAGTTCGTAGCGGAGCCCTGGCTGCCCGGCCGGCGGCCACCGATCGATATTGATGAGATGCGCTGGTGAGGTCGGTGTGAAATAATGAATGTCATGCCCGCCAAAGCTGCCGCAAAAGCTTCCAAGACGACCAAGTCCGCCATGTCGGTCGAGCACAAGAAGGCCCTGGCAATCGGTCGAGAGGAAAGCCGAGCCGTTCGGCGTTATTTGGAGGCCATAGAGGCGCACAAGCCCAAGCGCGGCCGGAAGCGTACTACGGAGGGAATTGAGGCCCGTCTGCTCCAGATCGAGTCCAACCTGCCGGGCGCCGATCCGCTGACCCGAGTGCACCTGATGCAGGAGCGGATCAACCTTCAGAACGAGTTGGCCAACAAGGAAGACACCGTCGATCTCGGGGCACTGGAGCAGGACTTCGTCGCCGCGGCCAGGGGTTACGGAGACCGCAAGGGCATCACTTACGCGGCATGGCGGGCCGCGGGCGTGGATCCCACCGTGCTGCGCCAGGCCGGCATCCCCCGCACCCGGGGCTGAGCCGGGGCCTCCTCGACCGGGCTCGGCGAGCGGTGGCTGCCGCCGGGCTCAGCGAGCGGTGGCTGGCGCCGGGCTCGCGGCCCGGCCGGCCGCCCGGATGAGGGCGGAGAGGAGCACGGCCCCGTCGGTGGAGCCGGACATGGGGTCGACGGCCCGTTCGGGGTGGGGCATGAGGCCGACCACATTGCCCGCGTCGTTGGTGATCCCGGCGATGTCGCCGACCGAGCCGTTCGGATTGTCCACGTAGCGGAGCACGATACGGTCCTCATCGATCAGTTGGGCCAGAGTGCGCTCGTCACAGGTGTAGTTGCCCTCGAAGTGGTTGATGGGTACCACCAGGCGGGTGCCCGGAGCCACCCCCCCGGTCAGGGCGCTGCGCCCAGTGACCACCTCCAGCTCGGCCGGCTGGCACAGGAAGGTCAGGCCCCGGTTCTTCTGGAGGGCCCCGGGCAGGAGGTGGGCCTCGGTGAGCACCTGGAACCCGTTGCAGATCCCGACGACCGGCCCACCGGCCCGGGCGAACGACGCCACCGCGGCCATGACCGGCGAGAAGCGGGCGATGGCCCCCGGTCGCAGGTAGTCGCCGTGGGCGAAACCGCCAGGCAGGACCACGGCGTCGAAGGCGCCGAGGTCGCGCTCGCCGTGCCACACGAGGGATGCCTCCCCCCCTAATGTCTCGACGGCCTCGACCACGTCGTGCTCACAGTTGGAGCCGGGGAAGAGGACCACCCCGACGCGGGCTGACATCAGCAACGCGCCGTCATGGAGCGGAGACGGTGACGATGGAGTCTTCGATCACCGGGTTGGTGAGGAAGCGACGGCACAGCTCGTCGACCTGCGTGCGGGCCGCCTCCTCGTCGGCGGCCTCGACGGTCAGGCGGAACGCCTTACCGCTGCGGACAGCCGAAATAGTGTCGAAACCCAGCGCCGGCAAGGCTTTCTCGATGGTGGCGCCCTGCGGGTCGGCGATGCCGGGCCGCAGCTGGACCTCCACCAGAGCTTCGAACCGGGTCACGCCATCACTCTAACGAGGCCGGTCGAGCCGATACGCCCGGCCAGTCGGCGAACGACTGTCCCGTGAGCCGCTCGTAGGCCTCGACGTAGCGGGCCCGCGTCGCCTCCACCACGTCGGCCGGCAGAGCCGGCGGGGGCGGCGTCTTGTCCCAGCCGGTGCCCTCCAGCCAGTCGCGCAGGGGCTGCTTGTCGAACGACGGCGGAGTCGATCCCGGCTCCCACGCGTCGGCCGGCCAGAAACGCGACGAGTCGGGCGTCAGGACCTCGTCGCAGATACAGAGCTGCCCATCGATCATCCCGAGCTCGAACTTGGTGTCGGCGATGATGATTCCCCGCTCGGCGGCCAGGTCGGCCGCTTTCTGGTAGGCAGCCAGGCTGATGCGCCGGGCCTCTGCGGCCCGGTCGGCGCCGGCCAGGGCGGAGGCCGCCTCGAACGAGATGTTCTCGTCGTGGCCCTCCTCGGCCTTGGTCGAGGGGGTGAATACGGGTTCGGGCAGCTTCTCGGACTGGCGCAGGCCGGCGGGCAGGGCGGTGCCGTGCATGGACTGCGAGCGCTTGTACTCAGCCCAGGCCGACCCCGACAGGTAGCCCCGGACGATGCACTCGATCGGCAGCATCTCGGCCTTGCGCACGACCATCACCCGGCCGGCCAGGTAGGCGTTGACCTCGGCGTCGGATGTGAGCGACGCCGGGACATCGAAGCCGACCAGATGGTTGGGGGCCACGTCGGCCAGGCGTTCCAGCCAGAAGGCGGTCACCGCGGTGAGGACCCGCCCCTTGTCCGGGATGGGCTCGGCCATGATCACGTCGAACGCCGACATCCGGTCCGACGTGACGAAGAGGAGGTGCTTGTCGTCGAGCTCGTAGATGTCGCGGACCTTGCCCGACGCCACGTGACGAAGAGGCAGCTCGATCACTGGCCCCACTCCGCCCGGTAGTCGGCCAGGCGCTTGGCCAGGCCCTCGTCGGTGACGGCGAGGATCTCCACCGCCAGCAGCGCGGCGTTGAGCGAGCCGTCGACCGCCACCGTGGCCACCGGGATCCCCCGGGGCATCTGCACCGTGGCATAGAGCGCGTCGAGGCCACCGATGGCGCCCCCCGACAGCGGCACCCCGACGACCGGGAGGGTGGTCTGGGCCGACACCGCCCCGGCCAGGTGGGCGGCCATGCCGGCCCCGCAGATGATCACGCCGTAACCCTCGTCCCGCGCCCTCCGGGCGAAGGCGCCGACCTTCGCCGGGGTGCGATGAGCCGACATGACGTGCTCGGTCGCCTCGACGCCGAACGACTGCAGGGTCTCGACCGCCGCGGCCATCTTGGGTTGGTCGTTGGCCGAGCCCATCAGTACTGCGACTTTCTTCATTTGGTAGCGCTCTCTCCTCTGGTGTTGGCGCGGGGGGATCGGGGTCCGGGTGTGCTCACCCGGCGGCGGCGGATGCCGCGATGTCGCTTCGGTAGTGCATGCCCGGCCAGGAGACGGCCGGGACCGCCTCGTACACCTTGGCGCGGGCGGAATCGATGTCGGCGCCGGTGGCGGTCACACCCAGCACCCGGCCACCTGCGGTGACCAGGCCGCCGGCGGGCCCCGGGCCTACGCCGGCGCAGTACACGTGGATGCCGTCGATACCGGCCAGCTTCGCCACTCCCTCGACCGGGTCGCCGGTGCGGGGTTCGGCCGGGTAGCCGGGAGCGGCCAGGACCACGCACACTGCGGCGCCGGCCGAGAAGGCCGGGGGGGCCGCGTCGGCCAGCCGGCCGGCGGCCGCGGCGGCCAGCACGGCCGTCACGTCCCCCTCCCAGCGGGGCACCAGCACCTGGGTCTCCGGGTCGCCGAAGCGGACGTTGAACTCGAGTACCCGCGGTCCCTGAGGGGTCACCATGATCCCGGCGTAGAGCACCCCCCGGTAGTCCACCCCGCGCCCCGACAGCGCCGCGAGGGTGGGATGCACCGCCTCGGCCATGACCCTCGACACGACGTCGGCCGCGGCCGGGACCGGGGAGAAGGCACCCATGCCGCCGGTGTTCGGGCCGGTGTCGCGGTCACCGGCCCGTTTGAAGTCCTGGGCCGGGGCGAGGGGCCAGGCGGTGCGCCCGTCGCACAACGCCATCACCGACAGCTCGGTGCCCTCCAGGAACTCCTCCACCACCACGGTGCGGCCGGCCGGGCCGAAGGCCCGGCCGGACAGCTTGGCCCGCACGTCGGCCTCGGCCTCGGCCCGGTCCTCGGTGACCAGCACCCCCTTGCCGGCGGCCAGCCCGTCGGTCTTCACCACCCAAGGCCCGGGCAAGGAGCGCAGGAAGTCGAGCGCGGCGCCCTCCTCGGTGAAGGCTCCATAGCGGGCGGTCGGCACGCCGGCCCCCTGCAGCAGTTCCTTCATCCACGCCTTCGAGCCCTCCAGGCGGGCCCCTTCGGCCCCCGGGCCGAACACCAGGCGCCCCGACGCCCGTAGGCGGTCGGCCAAGCCGTCCACCAGCGGGGCTTCCGGGCCGATCACGAACAGATCGGCGTCGACCCGCTCCGGTGGCCCCTCGACGCAGGTCACCCCCAGGGCGGCCATCCCGGCGTTACCGGGGCAGACCACCACGGTGGCGGTGCGCGACAGGGCCTCGGCCAGCGCGTGCTCGCGCCCACCGGCACCGACCACGCAGACCGTCACGGCGCCCGTACCGGCGACCGGGTCGCGCACCGGCCCGTCACGGTGCGGCAAAACGCACGAACTGGTCGCGCCCTGGGCCCACCCCGACCCGGGTGATCCCGACCCCCACCTGCTCCGAGAGGAACTGCACGTACTCCTTGGCCGCGGCCGGCAGCTGGTGCAGCTCGGTGGCCCCCGAAGTGTCCTCCTGCCAGCCGGGCAACTCCTCGTAGACCGGTTCCGCGTCGTGCAGATCGCTCTGGTGGTACGGCAGCTGACGGTGCACGCGGTCGCCCACCCGGTAGCCGACACATACCTTCAGCACCGCCAGGGTGTCGAGCACGTCCAGCTTCGTCAGGGCCACTTCGGAGAGCGAGTTGAGCCGCGCCGCGTGGCGGATCATGACCGCGTCGAACCACCCGGTGCGGCGCCGGCGGCCGGTGTTGGTCCCGAACTCGCCACCCCGCTCGACCAGCAGGTCCCCGACCTCGTCGGTCAGCTCCGTCGGAAACGGGCCCGATCCGACCCTCGTGACGTAGGCCTTGGCGATGCCGATCACCGCGGCTATGTCCCGGGGTCCGATCCCGGCACCCACGCAGGCCCCGCCGGCCACCGGGTTGGACGACGTCACGAAGGGATAGGTCCCGTGGTCCAGGTCCAAGAAGGTGGCCTGGGCCCCCTCCAGGAGCACGTTGCGCCCGGCGTCGAGAGCCTGGTGCACCGCCCCGACGGAGTCCCCGATCATCGGCGCCAGCCGAGGGGCGAACTCATCGAGGTAGCGCCCGGCGATGTCGTCGGCCGAGATCGGGAGGCGGTTGTACACCTTGGCCAGGATCAGGTTCTTCTCCTTCAGGACCACCTCGAGCTTCTGGCGGAAGATCTTGGCGTCCAGCAGGTCCTGTACCCGGATGCCGACCCGGGCCGCCTTGTCGGCGTAGGCCGGGCCGATGCCCCGCTTGGTGGTGCCCAGCTTGTTGCGCCCGAGGTGACGCTCCGTGAGGGCGTCGAGCTCCTGGTGGTAGGGCATGATCAGGTGGGCGTTGCCCGACACGATGAGGCGCGAGCAGTCGACCCCCGAAGCGGTGAGGGTGTCGATCTCCGAGAGCAGCACACCGGGGTCGACCACCACCCCGTTGCCTATGACCGGGGTGACGTGGTCGTACAGCACCCCGCTCGGCAGCAGCTGCAGGGCGAAGCGCCGGCCGTCCACCACGATGGTGTGGCCGGCGTTGTGGCCGCCCTGGTAGCGCACGACCAGGTCCATCTCCTTGGCCAGGAGATCGGTGAGCTTGCCCTTGCCCTCGTCACCCCACTGGGTACCGACGACGACGGTGGCGCTCATGGTGTTGCCCGACCCGCGCTCGCTCGGTCGCTCACCTGGACAGCCTCACCTGAACAGCATAGTGGCGGCGCGGCGCGAAGGGCGGCCCGCCGGCGGAGGCGGTGAGCCACCCGAACACCCCGACTAACGCAGGACCAGGGACTCGCTGTCGGGTGCGACCTCTTCCTCGTCCCACTCCGAGCCCGAACCCGAGCCGGAGCCCGAGCCGGAGCCCGAACCGCCGGCCACCAGGACCGGGACGCTCGTGTCCATCGGCACATCGACGGTGACGGTGTCGCCGTCGATGTAGCGCCCCTCGAGCAGGGCCAGCGCCAGCGGGTCGCTGATCTCCCGCTGGATGAGCCGCTTGAGCGGCCGGGCCCCGAACACCGGGTCGTAGCCCTTCCGGGCCAGCCACGCCTTGGCCTCGTCGGTGACGACCAGCGCCAGGCGCCGTTCGACCAACCGCTTCTCCAGGGACCGCAACTGGATGTCGAGCACCGACTCGAGGTCCTTCTCGGTCAGGGACCGGAACCGCACGATCTCGTCGATGCGGTTGATGAACTCCGGCTTGAACGCGCTGGCCAGGTCGCCATGGAAGTTGGAGGTCATGATGACCACCGTGTTGGTGAAGTCGACCGTACGCCCCTGGCCGTCGGTGAGACGGCCGTCGTCGAGCACCTGGAGCAGGATGTTGAACACGTCGGGGTGGGCCTTTTCGATCTCGTCGAGCAGCAGCACGCTGTAGGGGCGCCGCCGGACGGCCTCGGTCAGCTGGCCGCCCTCGTCGTAGCCGACGTAGCCGGGCGGGGCACCGACCAGGCGGGCCACCGAGTGCTTCTCCATGTACTCCGACATGTCGATGCGGACCATGGCCCGTTCGTCGTCGAAGATGAACTCGGCCAGGGCCCGGGCCAGCTCCGTCTTGCCCACCCCGGTCGGGCCGAGGAAGAGGAAGCTGCCGATGGGCCGGTTCGGGTCGGACAGCCCGCTGCGGGATCGACGGATGGCGTTGGAAACGGCCGACACGGCCTGGTCCTGGCCGATGACCCGCTGGTGCAGCACGTCCTCCATGCGGACCAGCTTGGAGACCTCGCCCTCCAAGAGCCGGCTGACCGGTACCCCGGTCCACTTGGAGACCACCTCGGCGATGTCCTCCTCGTCCACCTCCTGCTTGAGCATCTTCTGGCGGCCCTCGTAGGCGGCCTGGCGGCCGACCGCCTCCTCCAGCTCCTTCTCCAGCCCCGGTATGCGGCCGTACTGGATCTCCGACGCCTTGGCCAGGTCGCCGTCGCGCTGGAAGCGGGCCGCGTCCTCCCGGGCCGAGGTCAGCTGGTCCTGGACGTGCTTGATGGCGTCGGCGGAGTCCCGCTCGACCTGCCACTGGGCGTTCAGGGCGTGCGACTCCTCCTCGAGGTTGGCCAGCTCCTCGTCCAGCTTGGCCAGCCGCTCCTGCGACGCGGAGTCGGTTTCCTTCTCCAGGGCCAGCCGCTCGATCTCGAGCTGGGCCACCCGACGGTCCACCACGTCGATCTCCGTGGGCTTGGATTCCATCTCGATGCGCAGCCGGCTGGCCGCCTCGTCGACCAGGTCGATGGCCTTGTCGGGCAGGAAGCGGGCGGTGATGTAGCGGTTGGACAGCACCGCCGCGGCGACCAGGGCGGAGTCCTGGATGCGCACGCCGTGGTGCTTCTGGTAGCGCTCCTTCAGCCCCCGCAGGATGGCGATGGTGTCCTGCACGCTCGGCTCGCCCACCAGCACGGGCTGGAAGCGGCGCTCCAGGGCCGGATCCTTCTCCACGTGCTTGCGGTACTCGTCGAGGGTGGTGGCGCCGATCAGGCGCAGCTCCCCGCGCGCCAGCATGGGCTTGATCATGTTGCCGGCGTCCATCGACCCCTCTGCCGCGCCGGCACCCACGATGGTGTGCAGCTCGTCGATGAAGGTGATGATCTCCCCTTCCGAATCGGCGATCTCCTTCAGTACCGCCTTCAGGCGCTCCTCGAACTCACCCCGGTACTTGGAACCGGCCACCATCGAACTGAGGTCCAAGGCGATCAGCCGCTTGCCCTTGAGGCTCTCGGGCACGTCGTCGGCCACGATGCGGTTGGCCAGGCCTTCCACGATGGCGGTCTTGCCCACGCCCGGCTCGCCGATCAGGACCGGGTTGTTCTTGGTGCGCCGGGACAGCACCTGGATCACCCGGCGGATCTCCTCGTCCCGGCCGATGACCGGGTCCAACTTGCCGCTGCGGGCGTCTTCGGTCAGGTCCCGGCCGTACTTCTCGAGCGCCTGGTACTGGTCCTCGGGGTTCTGGCTGGTGACCCGGTGGCTGCCGCGCACCTGCTGCAGGGCGGAGAGGACCTCCTCGCGGGACTTACCCAATTTGTCCGCCATGGCCAGCAGGAGATGCTCGACGGAGAGGTATTCGTCGCCCAGCACGCCCCGGGCCTGGTCGGCCTTCTGGAACACCTCGGTCGCGGCCCGGCCCAGGCCCGGTTCGCCGCCGCCCCCGTAGGAGCGGGGCAACTTGGCCAGAGCTTCGTCGGTGCGGTTGCGCAGGGTGAGCGGGGTTACGCCGAGGCGCTCCAGGATGGGCAGGGTGATGCTGCCCTCCTGGCGCAGCATGGCGGCCAGCAGGTGATCGGGGGTGACCTCGGGGTTGTTGCGGGCTCCGGCCTGGTCGGCGGCCGCCCGCAGGGTCTCCTGGGTCTTCTGGGTCCAGCGGTTGGGATCAAGCGCCATGGTTCCTCCTCGCGGGTGCGGCGCTCCGGTAGATATCGGGCAGGTTGCGCACCGGGACCAGGTCCCGGCGGTACTGACGATGGGTGCGGGCCACCTCCTCGGCGGCCTGGCGGCGGGCCGCCTCGATCTCGGCCTGCAGGCGGGAGATCTCGCCCTCCAGCTCGAGGATGCGGCGCACCCCTTCGAGGTTGATGCCGGCCGCGGTCAGGTCCTGGATGCGGCGTAGCTGGGCGATGTCCTGGTCGCTGTAGCGGCGGCTGCCGCCGTTGGTGCGGGCCGGGTCCACCAGACCCTTGCGCTCGTAGATACGCAGCGTCTGGGGGTGCATGCCGGCCAGCTCGGCGGCCACCGAGATGACATAGACGGCGCGGGTGCAGTCCATCAGGTGTCACCCCACTGGGCCTGGCGCAGGCGCTCGCCGTCCATCATGGCGGCCAGGCCGGCCACCGCGTCCTTCTCCTCCGGTGTGAGCTCGGACGGGACGGCCACGTCGACGGTCACGAGCAGGTCGCCGGCCGGGTGGGAACCCGAACCGGACACCCCTCGGCCACGGACCCGGAACGTCCGGCCCGAGCGGGTACCGGCCGGCACCTTGAGCTTGACCGGCTTGTCCAGTGTCGGCACGGTGATGGTCGTCCCGAGCGCGGCTTCGGGGAACGTGACCGGAGCCGTGACGGTGAGGTCCCGGCCCTTGCGCCCGAACAGTGGATGGGCCTCCACGTGGACCACGACGAGGAGGTTCCCGGCCGGCGCGCCCCCCCGGCCGGCACCGCCGCGCCCCTTGACCCGGATGCGCTGGCCGTCCTCGACCCCGGCGGGGATGCGGACCTTCACCTGGCGAGCCGCGTACTCGACGCCGGTCCCGTAACAGGTCGGGCAGGGGTGCTCGATCTTGAAGCCGGTGCCCCGGCACGCCTGGCACGGCTGGGAGAAGGAGAAGAGGCCCTGATTGTCATTCACCACGCCCCGACCGCCGCACACCGGGCACACGGTGGGAGCTGTCCCGGGGGCGGCACCGTTGCCGTGGCAGGTGTGGCATGTCACCTCCGAGGTGACGTTGACAGTGGTGGTCAGCCCGTGGACCGCATCCATGAACGAAAGGTGGAGGCTGGTCTCGAGATCGGCGCCGCGCGCCGCCGCGGACGACGCGCCGCCCGCCCGGGTCCCGGCCGCGCCGGCTCCGGGGCCGCCGGCCCGGGTGCGGCCGGAGCGGCCGAAGATGTTGCCGAGCAGGTCGCCCAGATCGTCGACGCGGAAGTTGGTCCCGAAGCCGGCGCCGCCGGGGCGGGCCCCGCCGGCCATGCCGGCGAAGGGGTTCCCGGCCGCGCCCATCCGGCGCACCTCGTCGTACTCCTTGCGCTTGGCCTCGTCGCCCAGCACGTCGTAGGCGGCGGAGACATCCTTGAACCGGTCCTCCGAACCGGGGTTGGCGTCAGGGTGGAACTGCTTGGCCAGCTTGCGGTAGGCCTTGGCGATCTCCTTGTGATCGGCGTTCTCGGCCACCCCCAACACCTTGTAGTAGTCCTTCTCGAACCACTCACGCTGGGGCGCCATCGGCCGTCACCCCCTCACTTTGACCATGGCCGCCCGGATGACCCGGCCCCGCCAGCGGTAACCGGCCCGCATGACCTCGGCCACCTCCTGGCCGCCGCCACCGTCGCCCGGCTCATGGGCGACGGCGTCGTGGCAGTTGGGGTCGAAGGGCTCCCCGGCGTTGTCGATGCGCTGCAGGCCCTCCTTCTCCAAGACGGCGAAGAGCGCCACCGACAGCTGCTTGATGTCCTCACCCCCGCCGTGGCTGAGGGCCAGATCGGCGGTGTCGAGGACCGGCAGCAGTTGGGTCACCAGGGACTCGGCGGCCCGCTCGCGGATCTCCTCCGTCTGCTTGGCCACCCGCTTCCGGTAGTTCTCGAAGTCGGCCTGCAGCCGCTGCATTCCGTCGCGGAACTCCTCCCGCTCGCGCTCTGCGACAGCGACCGGATCGTCCGGCGCGAGAGGCGGAACCCCTTCCGCCTCCGCGAACTCCTCCGAGATCAGGAGGGAGGGGTCCGGGTCCAGCGCGGGCTCGGGAGGCGAATCATCGAAGCGTTGTCCGCCGGAGGCGGCCCACCCCGAGGATTCGGTCCCGGGCCGGCGCCGGGGGTCTTGGCCGTAGCCGGACGAGGAGCTCACGACTCGTGCCCCTCATCGACTATCTCGGCATCGACCACCTCGTCGTCGCCGGCTGTGGACCCGCCGGCCGAGGACCCGCCGGCCGAGGACCCGCCGGCCGAGGGGCCACCGGAGCCGGCCCCATCGGGACCGGGCCCGCCGGACCCGGCCGCCGCGGCCTGCTCGTAGAGCTGCTTGCCGAGCTCCTGCACGCCGACGGCCAGCTTCTCGGTAGCGGACTTGATGGCCTCCAGGTCGGAGCCGCCCAATGTATCCTTCAAGGAGGTCAGGTCGGACTCGACGGTGGCCTTCTGGTCCCCGGAGAACGACGCGGCCTGGTCCTTCAGCATCTTCTCCGTCTGGTAGACGAGCGAGTCGGCGTTGTTGCGGACCTCGGCCTCCTCGCGGCGGCGGCGGTCATCCTCGGCGTGGGACTCGGCGTCTTTGACCATACGGTCGATGTCGTCCTTGTTGAGCGAGGACTGGCCGGTGATGGTCATCGACTGCTCCTTGCCGGTGGCCCGGTCCTTGGCCGACACGTGGACGATGCCGTTGGCGTCGATGTCGAAGGTGACCTCTATCTGGGGCACCCCACGGGGGGCGGGGGGCAGATCGACCAGCTGGAACTTGCCCAGCGTCTTGTTGTACATGGCCATCTCCCGCTCGCCCTGCAGGACGTGGATCTCCACACTGGGCTGCCCGTCCTCGGCGGTGGTGAACACCTCGGAGCGCTTGGTCGGGATGGTCGTGTTGCGCTCGATCAGCTTGGTCATGACCCCGCCCTTGGTCTCGATGCCGAGGGACAAGGGGGTCACGTCGAGCAACAGGACGTCCTTGACCTCGCCCTTCAGCACACCGGCCTGGATGGCGGCTCCCACGGCTACGACCTCGTCCGGGTTGACACCCTTGTGAGGCTCGCTGCCGGTCATGGACTGGACCAGCTCCTGGATGGCCGGCATCCGGGTGGAACCACCGACCATGACCACGTGGTCGATCTTGGACTTGGTGAGGCCGGCGTCGTTGATCGCCTGCTCGAAGGGGCCGCGGCACGCCTCGACCAGGTCACTGGTCATCTCCTGGAACTTGGCCCGGCTGAGCTTCAGGTCCAGATGCTTGGGACCGGTGTCGGTGGCGGTGATGAAGGGCAGGTTGATGGTGGTCTCCTGCACCGAGGAGAGCTCGATCTTGGCCTTCTCGGCCGCTTCCTTCAGCCGCTGCAGCGCCATCTTGTCGTTGCCCAGGTCGACGCCTTCGGTGTCCTTGAACGTCTTGACCAGCCAGTCGATGACCCTCTGGTCCCAGTCGTCACCGCCGAGGTGGGTGTTACCGGAGGTGGACTTGACCTGGAAGATGCCTTCGGAGATCTCCAGCACCGAAACGTCGAAGGTGCCCCCGCCGAGGTCGAACACCAAGACGGTCTGCTCCTCCTCCTTGTCCAAGCCGTAGGCCAGCGCGGCCGCGGTCGGCTCGTTGATGATGCGCAGCACCTCGAGGCCGGCGATCTGGCCCGCCTCCTTGGTGGCGGTGCGCTGGGCGTCGTCGAAGTAGGCCGGAACGGTGATCACCGCCTGGCTGACGGTGTCGCCGAGGTAGCTCTCGGCGTCGCGCTTGAGCTTCTGCAGGATCCGGGCCGAGATCTCCTGGGCGTTGTACTTCTTGGCGTCGATGTCGATCTTCCATGAGTTGTCACCCATGTGGCGCTTGACGGAGCGGATGGTGCGGTCCGGGTTGGTGATGGCCTGCCGCTTGGCCACCTCGCCGACGAGCACCTCGTCGGACTTGGAGAAACCGACCACCGACGGGGTGGTGCGGGCGCCCTCGGCATTGGGGATGACGATGGGCTCGCCGGCCTCGAGGACGCTGACTACTGAGTTGGTGGTGCCGAGGTCGATACCGACGGCCTTGGGCATGATTTGCCTCCAGTACGGATAGGACGGTTGATGTCCAGTGTAGCTAAGTTGAGTCCTATTGACTAAGGAAATCTTCCAAGTTCATCGCCGCACGGGCGCAGAGTACCGTTGAGGGCGATGGCCACCCTCGTCCTGGTCCGTCATGGTCAGAGCTCCTGGAACCTGGAGAACCGCTTCACCGGCTGGTGGGACGTCCCTTTGTCCGACCAGGGACAAAAGGAGGCCCGGTCGGCCGGCGCCCTCCTGTCCGAAGCCGGCCTGGTGGTCGACCGGGCCCACACCTCGCTGCTGACCCGGGCCATCCACACTCTCGAGCTGGCGCTGGGCGAGATGGGCCAGTCCTGGGTGCCGGTGGCACGCAGCTGGCGGCTCAACGAGCGGCACTACGGCGGCCTCACCGGCTTGGACAAGGCGGCCACCCGGGAAAAGTACGGGGACGAGCAGTTCCGGCAGTTCCGACGCAGCTTCGACGTGGCGCCCCCGCCGATGGAGCCGGGCCACCCCTACGACGTTCGGTCCGACCCCCGCTACCGGCACCTGCCGGTCGACGTCATGCCGACCACCGAATGCCTGGCCGACGTCATCGCGCGGATGCTCCCCTACTGGTACGACGCCATCGCCCCCGACCTCATCGAGGGCCGGACCGTGCTGGTGGCCGCCCACGGCAACAGCCTGCGGGCGCTGATCAAGCACCTCGACGACCTCTCCGACGAGGCCATCACGGGCCTCGAAATCCCGACCGGGGTACCCATCGTCTACCAGATGGACGCCTCGCTGGCGGTCAGCGCCAAGCGGGAGCTGGGCGACCCGACCGCCATCGCGGCGGCCGCCGAGGCGGTCCGGCGCCAGGGCGAGCGGGAACGCTCGCGTTGAGGGACACCGTGAGCGACAGCGCCCGCCGGAGGGCACCGTGAGCGCCGGCGCCCTCCGCGAGCTCAGATCGGCCCGCCTGGAGGATCGGACCCGCCGGGGCCCGGACTGGTGCCGGGAGTGGGCGGCGGTCGTCGACACCTGGCTGGCCGACCTGCTCGCCTCGGTCGCCCCCGAGCCGGTCGGGCTGGCCCTGATGGCGGTCGGCGGCTACGGCCGGGCCAGCCTGGCCCCCGGCAGCGACTTGGACCTGCTCCTCGTCCACGACGGTCGACGCAAGCCCATCAAGGGGATCGCCGACGCCCTCTGGTATCCGATCTGGGACGCCGGGCAGCCTCTCGACCACAGCGTGCGCACCCTGAAGGAGCTGCGGACCGCCATGGACTCGGACATCAAGGTGGGGCTGGGCCTGCTCGACGCCCGGCTGGTGGCCGGGGACCCGGAGCTGGCCGGGGCGGTCTCCGCCCGGGTGCGCGACATGTGGAAGACCCGTGCCGCCAAGTGGCTGACCGAACTGGACGGGGCGGTCCGCGGCCGCCATGACCGCTTCGGCGACCTGGCCTCCCTGCTCGAGCCCGACCTGAAAGAGGCCCGCGGCGGGCTGCGGGACATCCAACAGCTCCGCACCCTGGCCCAGATCGCACCCGTCCTCGACGGCCTCACCGACCACCGGGCCCTGCGCTGGGCCGAACGGCTGCTCACCGACGCCCGGGTCGAGCTGCAGCGTCCCACCGGCTCGGCCGGCAACGTGCTGCTCCTACAGGACCAGGACCTTGTGGCCAAGGCACTCGACATCGACGACGCCGACACGCTCATGGTGGCAGTCGCCGATGCGGCCCGGTCCATCGCCTGGGCGTCCGACGACGGCTGGCGACGCATCCGCTCGTGGCTGGCCGGCCCGAAGGGGCGGAGTGGCGGCGGGGACCTGGTGCTCGAGCCGGGGATCGTGCTCCGAGACGGCGAGGTCACCCTGCTCGGGCGGGCCGACCCGGCCGCCGACACCTCGCTGGCCCTGCGGGTCGCGGCCGCCTCGGCCGAGCGCGACGTTCCGATCGCCCGGGCCACCCTGGACCGCCTGGAGCAGCGGTCCATGGCCCCCGAGGGAGTCTGGCCGGTAGCCGCTCTCAACGCCCTGCTGCGCCTCCTCGGCGCCGGCCGGCCGGCCATCGCGGCCATCGAGGCGCTCGACCAACAGGGGGTGTGGCTGCGCTACCTCCCCGAATGGTCCCCGGTCCGCAACCGGCCCCAGCGCAACGCCTATCACCGCTTCACCGTCGACCGGCACCTGCTGGAGACGGTGGCCAATGCCTCGTCACTGCAGAGCGCGGTGCACCGGCCCGACATGCTCCTGCTGGGTGCCCTGCTGCACGACATCGGAAAGGGCCAGGGCGGTGACCACACCGACATCGGCATCGAGGTGGTCGCCTCGCTGGGGCCCCGGCTGGGTCTTCCCCCGGCCGACGTGACCACGCTGCAGACCCTCGTGCGCTACCACCTCCTGCTTCCCGACGTGGCCACCCGCCGGGACCTCGACGATCCGGCCACCGCGACAGCAGTGGCCGGCGCGGTCGGAGACCAGGACACTCTCGAGCTCCTGGCCGCCCTCACCCGGGCCGACAGCCTGGCGACCGGGCCGGCCGCCTGGGGCAGTTGGAAGGCCGGCCTGGTCGACCGCCTGGTGGACCAGGTCGCGGCCACCTTGGAGGGCCGCCCACCGCCCGACACCGGCGGGGCCGAGCTGACCGGGTCGGAGCGGGCCATCCTGGCCGGCGGGGAGCTGTCGGTGGTCTACGAGGAGGGTCGCCTACGGGTCGGGGCCCCTGACCAGAGCGGGCTGCTCTCCTGCGTGGCCGGGGTTCTCACCCTGTCAGGGGTGTACGTGCGCTCGGCCACGACCATCTCCGACCAACTCAGCGGGATGGCCCTCCTGCGCTTCGAGGTCTCGCCCGCCTTCGACGAGCTGCCCTCATGGGACAAAGTGCGGGCCGACGTGGCCGCCGCCCTCGATGGGCGCATGGACGTGGAGCGGCTGCTGGAAGAACGCGAGGCCCGCTACAGCCGCCTTCAAGCTTCCACTCAGGCCCGGGTGCCCGACGCGCGGGTCATATTCGATCTGGAGTCCTCGCCCTCTTCCACCATCGTGGAGGTGCGGGCCCGCGACCGGGGCCCGGTCCTGTACCGGGTGACCCGGGCCCTGTCCGCCTCGGGGGTCAGCATCACGTGCGCCCTGGTGAGCACGCTCGGGGCCGAGGCCGTCGACGTGTTCTACGTGGGCCGGCCGACGGGTGGCCGGGTCGACGACCCGGCCACCCTCTCCCAACTCGAAGCAGCCGTACTGGCTGCGCTGTAGCCGCTTGCTCAGTCCGTCCGTATGTAGCGGGTGTGCTGGCGCCACAGCCACATGGAGGTGGCCAACCAGCCCACCGCGATGACCCCCCACAGGGCGGCCAGAGTGGACTGGTGGTTGCCGGCCATGACGAGGGCCACGCCGACGGCCAGCAGGGTCAACATCAAAAAGCCCCGCCACACCCAGCCGGAGCGGACCGAACGGGACTCCTGCACCTCCCAACGCGTGGTCCGGCCCGGCTGGCCGGCCGCGACCACCCCTTTGCGGGCGGTGACACGGCCGGTCGGCTTCCTGGTCACTGTTCTAGATGGCATCGGGCCCGGTCTCCCCTGTGCGGATGCGGACGACGGTGTCGACCGGAGTGACCCATATCTTACCGTCACCAATCTTGTCGGTGCGGGCCGCTTTGGTGATGGCGTCGATGACCCCGGCCACCGACAAGTCCTCGACCAGCACCTCCACCCTGATCTTGGGGGTGAAGGCCACCTGGTACTCGGCGCCGCGGTACACCTCGGTGTGGCCCTTCTGCCGGCCGAAGCCCTGGGCCTCACTGATGGTCAGGCCCTTGGCGCCGGTGGCCTCTACGGCCTCCCGGACGGCGTCCAGCTTGAACGGCTTGATGACAGCGGTTACGAGCATCATCGGGCATCACCTACCAGGTCGTCGGGAGTGTTGGTCGTCGAGGAGCCGGGACCGGTCAAGCCGGCCTGGGCGAAGGCGCTGGCACCGGCCATCTCGCTTACCCGAACGTAGCCTTCGTCGGCCGGGTAGGCCTCCTCCTCGTGCACTCCGATGTCGCCGGCCTCGAGCTCCTCGTCGGACATCCGCAACCCGCCGGTGATCAAGCCGATGACCTTGAGCAGGACGAATGTGATGAGCCCGTCCCAGACGATGATGGTCAGGGCGGCCAGGAACTGGATCAGCAGCTGCTTCGGGTTGCTCCCGTAGAGGACCCCGGCGAAGGTGATCTTCGAGCCGCTGACGCTGTGGTAGAGCACCATACCGGGATCGACGAAGACGCCAACCAGGAGGCCGCCGGTGAGGCCGGCCAGCCCGTGGGTGTAGACCACACCCGAGGCGTCGTCGACGTATCGGAGGGTGATCGGCTGGAGGTAGGTCCAGGCGAACCAGACCACCGTGGAGGCGATGATCCCGATCCACAGGGCCGACGATCCGCTCACGTAGCCGGCGCAGGGGGTGATGCCCACCAGGCCGCAGATCATCCCGTTGATGGCGCCGAGGAAGGTGGGTCTCTTCTGCTTGGAGAGCACCATGTCGAGGACCACCCAGGTGAGCAGGGCGGCCGCGGTGGCGGCATTGGTGTTGATCACGGCGGCCGCGGCGTCGGTGCTGGCGAAGTACGGGTCTCCTCCGTTGAA
>JAKBAX010000319.1 GCA_021808785.1 Actinomycetes bacterium
TCCTGTCGACATGATGGACCGGGCCCGCACCGGCGCCAAGCAGTTCGCCCGGGGGTTCACCCCGGGCCAGAAGGCGGTGACGATCGCCGCTGTGGTGGCCGCCCTCGTCGGCGGCTACGTGATGCTCAACATGACGGGCAAGCCGAGCTACGCCCCTCTTTTCACCAACCTGAACGCCTCCGACGCGGCGTCGATCACGGCCAAGCTGTCGTCGGCCAAGGTGCCCTACCAGCTGGCCAACGGCGGCACCACCGTCGAAGTGCCGGCCAACGATGTCAATCAGGAGCGGGTCACGCTGGCCCAGTCCGGCCTGCCGTCGGGAGGCACCGTCGGCCTGTCCCTCCTCGACAAGGAGGGCATCACGACGTCCAACATGACCCAGCAGGCCGACTACCTGCAGGCCCTCCAGGGCGAGCTGGCCCAGACCATCGACTCCATCTCCGGGGTGTCCTCCAGCCAGGTCAACATCGCGCTTCCCGCCAACCAGGACTTCGCACTGGCCCAGACCACCCCGACCGGGGCGTCGGTGCTGGTGACCATGCAGCAGGGCCAGACCCTGTCGAGCGGTGAGGTCCAGGCCATCGTCCACCTGGTCGCCTCCAGCGTGCCCAATCTCAACTCCTCGGCCGTCACGGTGGCCGACTCCACCGGTGCCCTGCTCGCCGGTCCCGGGGTGACCGCGGGCAGCGCGGGCGGCGCCGGCCAGTCCAACACCTACGACACCCAGGTGGCCCAGAAGGTCGACAACTACCTGGCCAACGTGGTCGGTGCCGGCAACGCCGACGTCCAGGTCAACGCCACTCTCGACTACTCGACGGTCGACACCACCACCAACAGCGTGGTGACCGGACCCAACGGCCAGCCGGTCAGCTTCTGCACCACCCAGCAGTCGTCCAAGGAGACCTTCACCGGGACCGGCGCCCCGGCCGGCGGGACCGCCGGCTCGGTCACCGGTGTGACCGGGACGAGCGGCAACGGCAACTACACCAACACCTCCAGCAACAACACCTGTGAGACCAGCCAGCAGACCCAGAACGTGCAGCAGCCGCCAGGGACCCTCAAATCGGAGCAGGTGGCCGTCCTGCTCAACTCGGCGGCCATCCCGAAAGGCGTGAACCTGACCGCTCTGCAGGCCGGCGTGGCCGCCGCGGCCGGGATCAACAAGAGCCGGGGCGACACCCTGGCGTTCAGCAGCATGCCGTTCAACACGACGGTGGCCAACCAGGCCGCCGCCGCGGCCAAGGCGGCCGCCGCGGCCAGCAAGGCCAAGGCCACGGACACCTTGATGAAGACCGGGGTGGTGTTCTTCGTGATCGCCCTGGTCCTGTTCCTGCTGTGGCGGTCGGCCCGCAAGGCCCGCAACGCACCGACGGTCCTCGGCCCGAGCGAGATGGAAGCGCTGCGGTCGGCCCGCCAGCTCAACCAGACGTCGATGATGCCGGCGGTGCAGCTGCCCGAGGCGCCCCAGGCGGCGCTGGAGGCGACCACCATCAACCACTTCATCGACAGCCAGCCCGAGGACGTGGCCAGCATGCTGCGGTCCTGGCTGCAGGATGACGCGAAGGTCAAGGCCTGATGCCGACCCTGACCGGCAGCCAGCGGGCGGCCATCGTGATCGCCCAGCTCGACGAGGCCCGGGCGGCCAAGGTGCTGCGTTCCATGAGCGAGATCGACGTGCTCGAGATCATGGGCGCCATGGTGGGCCTGCCCGCTCTGGAGCCCCACGACGTCAAGAAGGTGCTGCAGGATTTCAACGATCAGGCCGGCCACTTCCTGCAGGTGTCGCAGGGCGGCGTGGACGTGGCCCGCAAGCTGCTGCGGGACCGCCTCGGGGGCGAGCGGGCCGAGGAGGTGCTGGTCGACCTGGTCGAGGAGCGCGAGTCACACCCGCTGGCCTTCGTGCACCGCATCGACGTCCGCCAGATCGGCAACCTGATCGGCGAGGAGCACCCGCAGACGATCGCGGTGATCCTGGCCCACCTGGCGGCCGATTCGGCGGCCCAGCTGCTGGCCGAAATGGAGGAGTCGGTCAAGGTCGACATCGTCCGGCGGCTGGCCACGATGGGCCGC
Organism: Actinomycetes bacterium; assembly: GCA_021808785.1. Classification (GTDB taxonomy): domain Bacteria; phylum Actinomycetota; class Acidimicrobiia; order Acidimicrobiales; family Palsa-688; genus JAKCDU01. The sequence goes on from JAKBAX010000319.1 coordinate 2,071, forward strand.
ATCAGCCCGGTGGCCATCCGGCTGCTGGCCGACGTGCTCGAGGTCAAGGCCGCGGCTCTGCTGCGCAACGGGGCCGGTGCGACGAGTGCGGTGGGCGGCATGACACCGACCATCGCCATCCTCAACCTGACCGACCGGGCGACGGAGAAGCAGATACTGACCCGCCTCGAGCAGGACGACCCCGCTCTGGCCGAGTCCATCCGCAACCAGATGTTCGTGTTCGACGACCTGTCCAGTCTGGACGACCGGTCACTGCAGATGATCCTCCGCCACGCCGTCCCCAAGGACCTGGCCGTGGCGTTGAAGGCCGGCAGCGAGAGCATCCGGGAGCAGTTCCTCCGCAACATGTCCGAGCGGGCCTCGGAGGATCTGAAGGAGGAGATCGAGTCCCTCGGTCCCATCCGGGTCTCACAGGTCGAGGCGGCCCAGAGCGCCATCGTCAAGATCGTCCGCGACCTCGAGGCGTCGGGCGACATCGTGTTGGCGAGAGGCGACGACGAGTATGTCTAGAGTCCACCGCCGGCGGATCCTGCGCGAGGGCGAGGGCGCGGCGGCCGCCAGCGCATCGCTGCTGATCGATGTGCCCGGATCGTTCGCCACCGACGGGCCGGCTGGGTTCAACGGCCTGTTGGAGGAGCAGAAGCGCCAGGGCTACGACGAGGGTTACCGCGCCGCGCTGGCCGAGGTGGCGGCGGCCGAGGCGGCCAGCCGTTCGGCCCAGCTGCGTCGCATCGCCGACTGCCTGGTCGACCGGGCCGGGGCGCTGGCCGAGGCCCGCCACGAGGCGGTGCAGATGGGCGCCGCCGAGGCGGCCGAGCTGGCCTACCAGCTGGCCGAGACGTTCCTGCAGCGCGAGCTCAGCACCGGTACCGCGGCGGTCGAGGCGGTGACCCGGGCCCTGCACCTGGTGCCCGAGGACCAGGACCTGATCGTCCGCCTGCATCCGGGCGACGTCGTCACCCCCGAGGAGGTCCAGCAGCTGGTGCCCGACGCCAACATCCGCATCGTGGTCGACCCCCGCGTCGAAGCCGGTGGTTGCGTGGTGGTGGCCGGCCCCTGCCGCATCGACACCCAGCTGGCCCCGGCCCTCGACCGGGCCCGGGCCGCCCTGGCCGAGCTGTACCCGGCCGACCCCGTCGGAGCGCCGGCATGAGGATCTTCTCCGACTCGGCCCGGGCCCGCCTGACCGACGCGGTGGCCCCCCGTACCTGCGGCCAGGTCACCCGCCTGGTCGGGTTGCGCATCGAGGTGGACGGCGTCCAGGCCGCGGTGGGCGACGCGCTGCGGATCTTCCGGGCCGGTGGCGTGCTCGACGCCGAGGTGGTGGCGGTCGAGGGCTCCAGCCTGGCGTGCATGCCCCTCGGCGACCTGACCGGCGTCCGCTTCGGCGACCGGGTCGAGGCGGTCGGCGGGCCCCTGCCGGTGATGGTCGGTCCCGGCCTGCTGGGCCGGGTGGTGGACGGCCTGGGCCGGCCCATCGACGGCAAGCCCATCACCGGCGAGTGGGAGGAGGTCGGGGTGGAGGGCACCCCGCCCCACCCCCTGCGCCGTGACCTGGTCGACCGCCAGTTGGCCCTCGGCGTCAAGGCCCTGGACACCATGATCCCCTGCGGCCGGGGGCAGCGTCTCGGCATCTTCGCCGGCTCGGGGGTGGGCAAGTCCAGCCTGCTGTCCATGATCGCCCGGGGGACCAACGCCGCGGTGTCGGTGCTGGCCCTCGTCGGTGAGCGGGGCCGGGAGGTCAACGAGTTCATCCAGCACGACCTCGGTCCCGAGGGCCTGGCCCGCTCCGTGGTGGTGGTGGCCACTTCCGACGAGCCGGCCATGGTGCGCATCCGGGCCGCCTTCACCGCCACCCGCATCGCCGAGTGGTTCCGCGACCAGGGCCTCGACGTGGTGCTCATGATGGACTCCCTGACCCGCTTCGCCATGGCCCAGCGCGAAGTCGGCCTGTCGGCCGGCGAACCCCCCGCGACCCGGGGCTACCCGCCGTCGGTGTTCTCCCTCCTGCCCCGCCTCCTGGAGCGGGCCGGGGCGGCCGAGACCGGGGCCATCACCGGGCTGTACACGGTGCTGGTCGACGGCGACGACATGAACGAGCCCATCGCCGACGCGGCCCGCTCCATCCTCGACGGCCACGTGGTGCTGTCGCGCCGTCTGGCCACCGCCGGCCACTTCCCGAGTATCGAGGTGCTCGACTCCATCTCCCGGGTCGAAGGGGCCATCACGAGCCCCGACCAGCGGGCCCTGACCGCCGAGATGCGCCGCCTGCTGGCCGCTTACCGCGACACCAGGGACCTGATCGAGATCGGCGCCTACACCCCCGGTGCCAACCCGCTGGTCGACCGGGCGGTGGCCATGAAGGACCAGCTCGATGTGTTCCTCCGCCAGGACAAGGCCCACACCCTCCCCGCCGAGGAGTCCTGGCTGCATCTGGCCCACACCCTGGCCGGCACCGCCACACCGGCGGCCACACCGGCGGCCACACCGGCGGCCACACCGACCCCGGGCCTGCCAACCGACGGGCTGGCCGCCCTCGCGGCGGGGGGTGTGGCCGCATGAGGCGCTACCGCTTCACGCTGCAATCGGCCCTCCGGGCCCGACGGGCCCAGGAGGAACTGGCCCTCCAGCACCTGGCCGAGGTCAACCACCGCCTGCGCCAGGCCCAGGTCGCCCTGGACGCGGCCCGCGCCGCCTACCGGGCGCTGGCCGTCGACGGTGCCCCGATCGACCGCGAGTCGTTCGTGGCCGCCCGGGACCACGAGTCGCGCCTGGCCGAGGCCGTCGAGCGGGCCGGTCGCCACTTCGTCGAGATCGAGGTGGAGGCCGCCACCGTCCACGCCACGTGGGTGGAGGCGGCCCAGCGGGTCGCCTCCCTGGAGCGGCTGGACGACCGCCGCCGGGCCGAGTGGGAGGTCGAGGCCCGCCGCGACGAGGCCCTGGCCGTCGATGACGTGGTGGCCAGCCGGTGGTCCGGGGCC
>JAKBAX010000320.1 GCA_021808785.1 Actinomycetes bacterium
AGGCGGTGTCGCTCCCGCAGAGCAGCACCTGGTCACCGGTGGCGGTGACCGCGGCGTCGCTCTGGGCGCTGTAGTTGGGAGCCGGGTACTCGGTCGGGTCCCCGCCGTAGACCTGGCACGCACCCGTGTCGCAGATGGTGGCGTTCCCGGCGGCCAGATAGGCCAGCGCGTACGAGCGGGCGGCTACCGCCTGCGCCTCCAAGGCTGCGGCCGGCCAGCTGGCCATCGCTTCCCTCGGGACCACGCCCTCGACGTAATCGGTCAGGTCGACGGTGTCGACCACGTCGGCCATGCTGGTCGGCATCGAGATGGCGCCGGCAAAGAGCCGGCTCCCGCCGCTCCAGGGCCCGGAGACGATGACTTCGGCGCCGCCGCTCGCCGAGACGGTGTGGCCCCGGGTGAGGGTGAGCGTCGTGGCGTTGGTGTCGTGACCGTCTTCGACCAACGTGTGGTAGATGGGCGCGCTCACAGTCACCGTGGCGGCGCCGTAAAGCTCCGACAGCGACACCGGGATGGTGCCGGCCGACGTGTCGGCCAGGGTGGTGCCCCCGTAGTAGTGGGCGAGAATCCAGGTGTAGGACTCCCCGGCCAGGGCATAGCCCAGGGCCCCGTACTGCCCCATGCCCCGACCGTGGCCCGAACCGTGGCCGGTGATGGTGATGGTCGAGCCCAGGCCCCACGCCGGCGCGGCGCCGACCGTCGCGGCCAGTGGGACGCTCGCGCCGAGGGCGGCCACAGACATGGCCACCCGGCTCGAAATTCTGGTCCAACAAGCGCGCAAAACTCTCTCCGTGTCCTTCCGCCGGCACCGGATAACAGTTCTTCGGCATCGGGCCGCCCCGCCTTGAGCGGACCGCTCCGAGGGCGCCCCCTATGAGGCGACGGCGACCACCGGACCGGGCAGGGTCGCCCCACCGGTAGAACCGTAGAAGCGGGCGTCGCCATAGCTGAAGACGCCTCCATCGGCGGCCACCAGCCAGTAGCCCTGTGAGCTGGGCGTGGCCGCCATGCCGACCACCGGCCGCGCCAGATCGACGCCACCAGTGGAGCCGTGGAACCCGGCATCGCCGAAACCGAAGATGCCCCCGTCGGAGGCCGCCAGCCAATAGCCCCGCCCGTCGCCGCTGGGGGCGATCCCGACGACCGGCTGGTTGAGGCGGACCCCGCCCGTCGAACCGTAGAAGCCGGCGTCGCCGAAGGCGAATATCCCACCGTCGGACGCCACCAACCAGTACCCCTTGCCGTCCGGCGTGGCCGCCATCCCCACCACCGGCCGGGCCAGGCGGATCCCACCCGTCGAACCGTGGAAGCCCGCCGATCCGAAGCTGAACACCCCGCCGTCGGCGGCCACCAGCCAGTACCCCTGACCGTTACCCATCAATGCCTCGCTCACGACGGGTTGGGCCAGGTGGGCCCCGGCCACCGATCCGAACTCCCCCACCGAGCCGAAGGAGTACACGCTGCCGTCGGCCCCGGCCATGTCGTAACCGAGATAGCTCGAGGGGGTACCGAGGGACCGAACGGCTGCGCCCACGTCGAGCAGGCCGCCGTTGATCGGCTCCCCGCCTCGGGTCGGGCGGGCCGTGGTCTCCAGGATCTGGACCACCTGCTGGGCCGACAGCGACGGCCGATGGGCGATCACCAAGGCGGCCGCGGCCGACACCTGAGGGGTCGACATCGAGGTCCCGTCGAGGATGGCGTAGTTGCCGTCGTTCCAGGTCGACACGATGCCCACCCCCGGGGCGGCGATGTTGGCCGCCCGGCCCCACTGCGAGAAATTGGCGACCGCCCCGCTGTTGTCGGTGGCGGCCACCGCCAGCACGCCCGGGTACGAAGCCGGGTAGGTGGCGCCCTCGTCACCCGGACCGTTGTAGCCGTTGCCGGCCGCGGCCACGACCACCACGTTGTGGGCGATGGCGTACTCCACCGCCGCCTGCTCATCGGGGTCGGGGCCGCAGTCGGCGGCGTTCTGCTGGCAGCTGTAGTTCGCCAGCGAGAGGTTGATGACCCGGTCACCGGCCGCCACCGCGTCGTATATCGCGGTATCGACGTCGGAGGTGTACCCGTCGCCGAAGGCGTCGAGCACCTTGTAGACGTCGACCTGCACGTTCCAACCCACCGAGGCAACTCCGATGGTGTTGTCCGTGTCGGCGGCCAGGATCCCGGTGACATGGGTGCCGTGCCCGTTGTCATCGCCCGATGAGGTGTCCGCGCACGCCGGATCGGCCCCGCACAGGTTGGTCTCCTTGATGATCTTGCCCTGCAGGTCGGGGTGGTTGGCGTCGGCGCCTGTGTCGAGCACCGCGACCTTCACCCCGCTACCGGTGGAAACCCCCCAGGCGGCCGGCGCGTCGATGGTGTTCAGGTAGGCCTGGTTGGCCACCGTCGTGTTGGCCGGGTTCCCGTCGATCTCGGCGCTACAGCCCACCACGTAGCACACGTCGTCGGGCGACACCCCCGTGGCGTGCACGGGATCGGAGATCTCGGCGTAGCGAACCCCCGCTTGGGCCCGGAGCCTGGCCACCTCGGCCGCGGCCGAGCCGGCCGGGACCGTCGCCACGTACCGTCGGGCCGGCTCCGCCTGCGGGGTGACGCCGAGAGCGGCCGCGGCGCGCAGGCCGGGGACGGGTGTGTCCGACGCGAACTGGGCCACTATGGTCACCCGGCCGCCGGCCCCCGGGGCGGGGTGTGCCGGAGACGCGGCTGCCGGCCGGGACGAGGACGCGACGAGCGATGCGGCCATCAGCGACGCCACCGCCACCGCTGTCATCCCCCGTCCGAGGGCCCGCCGCCTCGCACCCCGAAGGTAGGAGGTGTCCATGTCGGAGCGCCACCCTAGGCGAGCCCGGCCGACCAGGTGTTTCACCTCCCGGTCCGGCTGCTACCTTCGCCCGCCGATGCCCGGTCGCGTCGCATTCGTACCGCTCCGCTATGGACCGCAGATCGTCGGTGGTTCGGAGGCGCTGACCCGCGAGATCGCCATGGGTCTGGCCGGGCGGGGGTGGGAAGTCGATGTGCTCACCACCCGGGTCGTCGACCACCAGGCCATGGCCGACGAGCTGCCAGAAGGTGTGGAAGAGACCGACGGCCTGCGGGTGCACCGCTTCTCCACCCAGCCGCACTGGTCGAAACCGGGATTGAAGGCCCAGCGGCTGATCCAGGAAGACGTCATGCCGCCCCCCGACGACCAGTGGACCTGGGTGGGCTGGCGGTTCACGATGCCTGACCTTTTTCATCATCTGCTTCGCCACGGGCAGGACTACGACGCCGTCGTCTTCTCGCCGTACATGTTCTGGAACACCACCGTCGGCCTCTCCGCGGTCGGGGCCAACGCGGTGGTCATGCCCTGCCTCCACGACGAGTCCTACGCCCGCCTGTCGGTCATGCGCCCGGTGCTGTCGGACCCCGCTTCGGTGTGGTTCCTCTCCGAGCCCGAGCACCGGCTGGCCCACCGGTTGGGCCCGGTCGCCGAACGCCACCGCGTCACCGGCGCCGGCATCCACGTGCCAGACGGCTACGACCCCGAGAGTTTCCGGCGCCGCCATTCAGTGACCCGCCCGTTCGTCCTCTACGCCGGTCGCCGGGAGAAGGACAAAGGGTGGGGCTGGCTGCTCGACACCTTCTCCGCCGCAGTGGCGGGCGGGCTGGAGGACGTGGACCTCTTGACCTTCGGGTCCGGGACCGTGGAGGTACCCCCGTCGCTCGCCGGCCGGGTCATCGACTTGGGTTTCGTCAGCGAGACCGACCGCAACAACGCCTTCGCCGCGGCCCTGGCCTACGCCCAGCCCAGCCGGATGGAGAGCTTCTCCCGCACCGTGATGGAGGCCTGGCTGGCCGGCACGCCGGTCCTGGCCATCGACCGCAGCGAGGTGGTCGGCTGGCACATCGAGCGGTCGGGCGGGGGCCTGATCTTCCCCGACGGCCCCACCTTGGCCGGCCACCTCCGCGAGCTGGCCGCCGATCCGGGGCGGGCCGCCGATCTGGCCGCCCGGGGGCGGCACTACGTGCTGCGCGAGTACGACTGGCCGGTGGTACTGGACCGGATCGAAGCCGACCTGGATCACCTGGTCGGCGGGGCCGATCCGCTGACCGGAGCAACCTCAGACACCGCGGGAGCAGGCGCGGCCGGAACGGCCACCGGCACCGCCGGAACGGCCACCGGAACCGCCGGAACGGCCACGGACACCGGAGCCGCCGGAACGGCCACCGGCACCGCCGGAACGGCCACGGGCACCGGAGCCGCCGGAACGGCCACCGGCACCGGAGCCGTGGGCCCGGCCCGGTGGGACGAGCCCGGGCGGCCAGGTGGCCGGATGACTGGCCCGGGGGTCGCCTCGGCGCTGGTCCGGCCGGTCCTGGTCGTCGGCAGCTACCCACCCATCCCGGTGGCCGGGGCATCGGCCACCCTGGCCGAGGTGCGCCGAGCCTGGGCCGGCGGTGCCGAGGTGACCGTGGTCGCCCCCCGTCTCAGCGCAGCCCACCTGACCGTACCGATCCACGGCGTCCTGGCCGGCCGTCGCCTGGCCAACGTCCGCCGGGTGACCGGGGCCGATCACGTGGTGCTGGTGCTGGAGGACGGCTACCCGTTCCCGGTCGGCCCGGCCCCCCTGCAGATGGCCACCTGCATGGCCCTGGAACACGCCCTCGAGGGGTTCCGCCACGTGCGGGTGGTGCGCGCCGGGGCGACCAGCCTGGCCCCGGCCGTCTGGAACCGCTTGGTGGCGGCCGCCGACGAGGTGACCGAGGTCCCGCCGGGCCCAACGGCCCCCGGTGTCACGCCCCTCGGCCCTCCGGAAGTAACCCCCGCCGAACGGCCGGGCCAGCTGGCCGAGGCGGCAGCCCGCCGCCTGCTCGGGCCTCGCTACCCGGTCGTGCGGGCCCGGCTCGGCTCGCTGCGCCGAGCGATACACCGCCGGTAGCGACCTCGGGCTCGACCTCGGTGCGGTGCCTGAGGCCGAGCGGGCGCCCCCGACCGGTTCTCCCCGACCGGTTCTCCCCGACCGGCACTCCCCGACCCGCACTCCCCGACCGGCACTCCCCGACCG
>JAKBAX010000321.1 GCA_021808785.1 Actinomycetes bacterium
GATGGCAAATCCGCACTACAGGAGATCATCCCGGATAACGGGTCAGACAGCCCAGATAGGTCTCATAACCCGAAGGTCGTAGGTTCAAATCCTACCCCCGCTGTGGTATGTCCCGACGCTCGCCTTGTGCACGGAGCTGCCGGCACCGCAAGGGGTTCCTTGGGACGTCCTGGTTGACCACAATGTCCGGGGGCCGGCTCGCTGTCGTGGAACTGCGACGGGTTCGCTCTCGTCGAGGGGCGCTTACCGTAGAGCTACCGCCGCGGGCGTGCGCAGCTTTTCGGGGGCGGAAACGATCCATATCCGCGCCACCTGGTCACTCTCGATGTCGACGCTGATGGCGGCATCGCCGTAGTCCGGGTCGCGCACATACACCCCGGGGGAGCCGTTGAACTGGGCCGGCTGGTAACTGGCAGCGGGAGAGAGCCGGCGGACCAGGTTGAGCACGAAACGGGTGACCCGCTCCGAACCGACAATCGGGTGTCGGGCGGCATGGCGGTTCGGGCCACCGTCGCTCACTAGGACCACATCGTCGGCGAGTAGCGCCATGGTGGCATCCACGTCACCATCCAGCACGGCGGCGAAGAGGCGGTCAACGACAGCCTGCGCCGCCGGCGACGGCGGTCGAGGACCGGCAGAGCGCACCTTGCGCCGGGCTCGGACGGCCAGCTGGCGGGCTGATGCCGGGGTCCGGCCCACGGTTATGGCGATCTCGTCGAAGGAGAGCCCGAACACATCCGCTAGGACGAACACGACCCGGCTGACTGGGTCGAGCTGCTCGAGTACGGCTAGGAACCCGATGGTGAGGCTCTCGGCCAGCACTGCGTGCTCTTCGGGCGTGGGCGACATGACGACTGGTTCTGGGAGCCAGGGGCCGACATAGGTCTCCCGGTGACGTTTCGTCGCAGTCAACCGGTCGAGCGAAAGGCGGGTTGTCACCGTCGTCAGCCACGCCGCCGGTCGTTCGATGACCGCCCGGTCGGCGGTCGACCACCGCAGCCAGGCCTCCTGGCAGACGTCCTCGGCGTCGGCGAGGCTGCCGAGCAACCGGTAGGCCAGGCCGAGCAGCCGGGGTTGCTCTGCGGCGAACGCCTCAACCCCGTCGTCGTCGGTCATGCGGCCAGTGTGGCTGACCGGGCGGCGTCGAGCGCAGCCCGGCCCGCCGCCGCACCTGATGCCAGGGCGGCGTCGGCCAACATCCCCTCGGGGCCGACCCAGTCACCGCAGACGGCGATGGCGCGATGGCCGGTAGTGGTCACGGCTGGCCGCCCGGCCAGACCACCGAGACGTGCCCGGGGCTGGGCGCCAGCGACCACCATGCGAGCCAAGAACCGGCTGACGGCGGCCGCCTCGGGGTCGATGCCGGCCAGACGGGCGTGGGCTTCGAGGTCGGCCCGGTCGGCGGTCGCGTTGCGGGCCCCGTAGCGGATGAGGGCGGCGACGGCACCCCCTGGCGGGGCCATGTGGGCCGGTGGCGACTGCAAGGTGGCGTAGAGGGGCTCGTCGACGCCGAGCACCCACCCCGGAGATGGGATCCGATCGAGGCCGAGGTCTAGGCAGGCGGCGGTCACCGGCGGCCCGAGGTCGCCCCAGTCGGGCGGGTCCGGCAGCAAGCTGCGGGCCGCTTCGGGGGTGCCCGCCGCCACCACGACGGCCCGCGCGGTCAGCGGTCCAGCGTCGGTGGTCACCTCGATCCCGGCGGCGACCGGTGTCAGCGACCGCACCTTGCACCCGGCCCGCACCTGCGTCCGACAGGCGAGGCCCTCCACCAGCTGCGCCCACCCGCCGTGCAGGTAGCTCACGCCGTCACTCACGGCGAGCTGAAGCTGGTTGACCGCGGCGCCAGCGTCGAGATCATCCTGGTCGCTGCTGTAGGTGCCTTGGCGGACGACCGCCCGCACGACTGCCTCCGCGTCGGGTCGCAGCCCGAGGTCGCCCAGCCACGCCGACACCGACGTGCCAGCCAGCCTGGCAGCGTCCACGCGGGGGAGGCCGGCGAGAAGGCGCCCCACCTGGACCTTGGCCCGGGCGCCCAGGATGGTGGTGCGCAGCAATGTGTCGGGTCCGCACGGGAACCGGTGGTGGCGACCTTCGCGGCTCATCTTGTAGCGGCGCAACGGTGGCTTCGCCCCCTCCGGTTCGATGCCGTGACGGCGCAGCACCCCCAACCCCGGACCGCCCATATAGAGCGCATGGCCTCCATGGTTGAAGATGAACCCGTCGCGTTCGGTCACCCGGGCCCGGCCACCGGGCTGGTGCCCCTCGATCACCAGAGCCCGCCCCCCGGCCGCCGTCACCTCGACCCCAGCAGCCAGCCCGGCCAAGCCGCCACCTACCACCACCACATCCCAGATCACCCTTGTCGTCGTCACATCATCTCGACGACGTAAACCCCGCTGCTGTGACAACTTTCCGGCAAAAAATTCCGGGTGGCCGATTTGCCATCCCCTACCGACCAAGTAGCTACGCCACCTCCATGGCTTTCGCGGACGCGGTCGAGGGTCTCGTCCGCCACTTCGTTGGCACGAGCGCTCCTGGCGGACGCCGACGTCGTGCTCGTGAGCGACGGCGTTTCCGATCACCATGCCGCACGCCATCCCGTCGCCGGAGCAGACCGTCTGGCTCGTCTTGGCATCAACCTTGCCGCCGGGGCGAGGTGACCGCCTTTCGAGAGGCATCGATCAACGGGGCAGCCGCGCCCGGGCATCACGTGAAGAGATGGCACGGGCCGCCGCCGGCCCAAACCCGATGACCGTGTTCGTCGAGGCTCACGTCCCCAGGGACATTCCGTCGCGCCTCCTATCCCGGTGGGCCTCGCTACCCGTGCCTTTGCGTAGCGTCCGCGTTCCGGGCTCACCCGTGGCTGGGGTCGTGCCTCGACGGTTGATCGAGAAGCTGGGTGAACAGATCGAAGGCGCGGGTGGTTCCAGCCGTGTCGCCGGTCGCCAACAGGTCGAGCAGGAGGCCCCTGGTCACTGCCAGCCCGAGGCGGGCGAGCGCCTCGGCGTCTTCGTCGTCGATTCCTGCGCCGATCATCAACTCTTTAACGGGGGAGATCCATCTCTCCACCGCCTCGTCCAAGAAGCCCTCGGTGCCCGGGCGGCCCAAGAGCGCATGCGAGTAGATCTCGAAGAACAGACGCTCCTGTGCTCGCAGGGACGGATCTGCCAGGCGATCCCACCGTCGGCGAGCGTCCGCGCCCGACAGAGGAGCAGCACCCAGGCTCTCCCGTTCGCGCCGCTCCACCTCGCGCACGACGGCCACGAGCAGACCCTCCCGGGACCCGAAGTGATAGATGAGCATCCGGTGGCTCGTGCCGAGCGCTGCGGCGATCTCACGCAGGCTCAGGTCTGCGATGCCGTGGTCAGAGGCGTGCTGGACAGCGGCGTAGAGCAAACGGTCCCGAGCTTGCGAGTCGGCCACAACACAGCGTACCGTGTGGTACAGTGAACCGGTTGGTACATGAAGGAGGCAAGTCAGGTGAGCCAGCTGACGGTGGAAGCCGAAGGGTCGACCCGAGCCGGTCCCGACGTCGTGTGGTCGCTCGTGGCCAACGCCAACCGCTACCCACAGTGGGGTCCATGGAACGACGGGGGCTACCGCCCGGCTTCTCCTGGCCCGTCGAAGCAGGGCTCGGTCCAGTGGTTCCGTTACGGTCGGCGCACGACCAGCGTCGAGCAGATCCTGGAGGTCGACGAGCCTCGACGCGTCGTCTACAAGGTGGTGAACGGACTCCCGGTGAAGAACTACCGGGCAGAGGTGACCCTGACGCCAACGTCTACAGGGGGCACGTCGATCCGCTGGGCCGCTTCCTGGGACAAGACTCTCCTGGGCAGCCTGGTGCGACGCAAACTGGCGGTGCTCTACCCCGACATCGTGGCTGCCCTAGTCGCCGCCGCCGATCAGCAGGTCGCCACGAGCTCACGGCAGGACTCGAGAGGTTGACCCGATTCGCCATCGATCCCGGGAAGAAGGGCCGCGCTTGACCCAGTCGGGGGAGCCGATTGGGTGGCGCGCTTCGCAATCGACGTCGGCCGCCGGGGCGACGTGACCGCCCTTCACGCGACGAAGGCACCGGGCCGACCGGCCCTCGTATGAAAGGTCGATGACGCCACGCCGCTTGCTATGACCGCCGAGCAGAACTCTCACGCTCATCTTCACCTCCTCGACGACGAGCAGCTTCGAGCCCTCTTTTCGACCCCCTCGATCATCACCCGACGCCGCGCATTCCGTGCCGAGACCGAATACCCCGAGTCACCGACTGATACCAGAGAGCCATCGGCGACGCAACACGAAAGGGGGCCATGATGGAGACCTATGAGACCATCCGCTTCAGCCTTGATGGTGGCACCGGCCGGCTCACCCTCGCCAGACCCGAAAGGCACAACGCTCAGAACCCACGCATGTGGGAGGAGCTCCGGGACCTCGGGTCCACGCTCCTGTCCGACCGGCCTCTGAAATGCTTGGTCGTCGCCGGGGAGGGTAGGTCGTTCTCGGCTGGAATCGACCTGGTCGAAGGCTTGAGTGACCATATGACTCGACTTCTGGGGTGTCCGACCGACGACGAGGCCATCGAACTTGGTTTAGAGTCGGTGAGATCCTTCGACTGGCTCAGGCTGCTCGAGTACCCGACCCTGGCGATCGTGCACGGGCACGCCTACGGGGCTGGCTTGCAGTTGGCGCTCGCCTGCGACTTCCGCGTCTTCGCCGAGTCTGCACGCGTCGGCCTCACCGAGATACGGTACGGGATAATTCCCGACATGGGTGCCTCGTGGCGACTACCACATCTCATCGGAGAGGCTCGCGCCAAAGAGATGATCCTCCTCGCACGCGAGCTGAGCGCAGGCGAGGCGCAGCAGGTCGGGCTCGCCAACGACGTCGTCCCGGACACGTCTCTGGACGAGTGCGAATCCGAGTGGATTGCCCGACTCACTTCTCTCCCACCATTGGCGGTCAGCGCCGCAAAGCGCGCAATCGACTCCGCGTGGAGCCTCGACTACGAGGCAGCACAGCTCGAGGCGGTAGGAAGCCA
>JAKBAX010000322.1 GCA_021808785.1 Actinomycetes bacterium
GAGAGCCTTGCGGGCCTGGGTCAGATAGGGAGACTCGGCATCCACCGCGCCGCGCTTCAGGCGCTCGGCGGTCGCCATCTCGATGTGCAGGTTGTGGGCGATGGTCTCGGTCAGCTTGGAGCCGCCGACGGTCAGGCTGCGGATGAAACGGGGCAGCCCGTCCTGGCGCACCGCGACGGTCGTGAGCTCGGCCCCGATCGACACGATGACCTCGGCGGTCCGGCCGTCTCCGGCCACGGAGGGCACGGCCCGCATGAGGGCCAGAGGGGCGGCGTCCATGACCACCGCCTCGAGGGACGCTTCCTTCATGGTGGCCAGGTAGCTCCGGAGCAGGTCGCGGTGGGCGGCCACCAGCAGGATCCGTTGCGTCTCGCCGCCCTCGCCCCCTGCCGGTCGGGGGTCGTCGAGGAGGCTGAAATCGATGACCGCGTCCTCCATGGGAATGGGGACGAGGTCCTGCGCCTCGAACTTGAGAGAAGACCTCATATCCTCGGGGCGCATGGCGGTCACGTCGGCCTGGCGGATGAAGACCCGGGGGCCGGAAACGCCGAGCACCACCTTCTTGGTCGAGAACCCGGCTTCGTTCCACATGCGGCGCAGGGCGCCGGCCACTCCCGGAATGTTGTGTATTTCCCCGTCCACCACATGGCCGGCCGGCAATCCGATCTGTGCGTAGCGGCGCAGGATGCGGCGCCCATCGCGCCCCATCTCGATCTCGGCGGCCCGCACCGCCGATGAGCCGATGTCCAGACCGACAGTTACCGAGTCCACGGCTCTTCTCCCAGCGTGGTGATGTGAGTCACGTACGTTCTATCGGTCCCGCCGGGTCGTACTTGACAGCAATCTCGCCCGACGAAGACCAGGAACTCCGCGAGCATTCGGCCCGGCCGGGCCGGGTCGTTGGTCGACCGGGCCGGAGGCTCGTGCGGCCCCCCTTTCGAGCGGGTACGCGCAAATGGAGGAGGGGCCTCGTGGGCCCCTCCTCCATTCGATTCATCTGTAGATGTCTGGTGCGTTGCTGTCCTGTTAGAAGCTGGTGTACCAGGCGGGCGCTGCTGAGGTGCTGGCCGCGGCGTTGCCGGCGGAGGAGTTGGTCGCGTTCGCGGTCGGCACGATCGGGCTGGCGCAGGAGGTGCTCGTGGCCGGGGTGGTCTTGGCGTAGTACGTGCCGTCGGCCGGAGTGGTGGCCGCCGGGTCGTTGATCTGGGTGATCGACCAGCAGTTGCCATCCTTGCCCAGGGCGGTCAGCGTGACGATGGCGCTGTTGTTCGTATCGACCGAGACCAGGACCGTGTTGGGGGAAACGCTGCTCGGCCAGGCGGAAGCCCACGAGAGGCTGGGCTCGAGCGTGCTCAGGTCGGTGGAGAAGGCCTGGTTGTTGGTCCAGTTGGTCTGCTCGGCGGTCAGCGCATTACGCAGGTTCGACTGGGCCGCACGAGCGTTGGCCGCGTTACGGGCCCCGAGGAAGGTCGGGATGGCGATCGCCAGCAGGATGGCGATGATCAGAACCACGACCATGAGCTCGATGAGGGTGAAGCCCTCGTCCTCACGATCGAAGCGCTCCTTGAGGGATTGCAGCATGTTGGTGGATGTGCCTTTCGGGTTTGGGATAGGGCTGCGAGCTTGCGGTCGATCCCTTGAAACCCGACCCGCTGGGCGGATCAAGTGCTCCAAGTTGCCCGGTGGACCTTTGCCCCTAAAGCGCCGGTCCTCGTGGCTGGCGTCACCGACGAGCGGATTTGCTTGTCTCTTCGAGCCTTGCTCGCAGCTATCTCATCGGCCGGCGGGCGTGAGGGCATAAGCGGTTTGCCGCCGGCACCTACACCAGAGTTGAGATTTTTCTCAGCTTTCCGGAGCGTCGCTAACTACCGCTGGCGGTAGGCGTCGTCGTGGTGGTCGTGTCACTGGCACTGACCGGAGGATCGAGCACGGTGGTCGTCGTAGTCGTCGGGCCCGGGCCGGGCAGATCGAGCGAGGGTGCCGCCGTGGCCGGATCACCGGGCGGAGCCGAGGTGCTGCTGGTCGTCGTCGAAGTGGCATCGGTACTGACGAGGTCCCCGGTCGCGGGTGGACCGAGAGGTATCGGGGTGGTCGATCCGGGATGGGGCTTCCAGCCGGCCGGCGGCTTGGTCTGTGAGGGCACAGGGCCGGCGGTCGGTACCACGGCCGGCCTGGCCGGCGCCGACGGAGTGGGCATGTGGTGGGAAGGGACCGGGGTCCCGGGATAGTGCACCCGCCCGAACCCGGCCAGGTCCGACCACCATATCGAGCTCACCTGCACCACGGTCCCGGTGTGGGGGGCGTTGATCATCAACCCGTCGCCGATGTAGATGCCGACGTGGTGGATGTCGGTGGTGCCGAAGAAGACCAGGTCTCCCGGTAGCAGCTGGGACAGGGGTACCGGTATGGTCCAGGCGTCCTGGTCGGCGGCCACCCGCGGGATGGCCACCCCCGCGGCCTTCCAGACGAACTGCGTCAATCCGGAGCAGTCGAAGGTGTCGGGGCCGGTAGCCCCCCACACGTACTCCTTGCCCAACTCGGCGAAGGCCCAGGTGAGGGCCACAGCTGTGGTCGACAGCGGGGGCGGTAGCGGGGTCTTCGGGGCGAACTGCAGAGAGGTGGCGCTGACCAGTTCCTGCCCGGCCTGGCCGGCCAGGGTGTTGTGGTCGGCTGCGACCGCGGCCGCGGCCGCGGCCGAAATGGATGACAGCTCGGTCTTCAGTCGGTCGAGTTGGGCCTGCTGGTCGTGTAGCGCCTTCCGGGCGTTCTTGGCGTAGGCGGCCGAGAGGGCGAGCTGCCGATCCGCTTCGTGTTGGGCCTTGGACCTTTCCCGCTCGACGTCCTGGCGCTGGGCCAGGACGCCGTAGGGCCCGATGGCCGACTCTGCGTAGTCGGCCGCGTAGAGCGCCAGCTGGCCGGCATGGGGATCGATCGGAAGCGGATCGGGTCCCGCCATGTACAGGGCTATCACCGCTTGGCGGACCGCCGAGGCCATGTCCCGCGCCTCCGATTGGGCATACCGCTCGCGGGCCTGGGCCGACTCGGCCGAGCGGGCCGCCGCTTCGGATGCCTTCTCCGCCGCGTCGGCCACGAGGGCGTCACGGTCCAGCCGGGCCTGTGTCGCGGTGATAGCGCTCGAAAGGGCGGTGTGGTCGACGCCCAGCGAAGCCAGCGATATGGCGTTTCCGAGCAGCTCGGCCGCCGGTTGGCCGTCCGTGTAGGAGAGCGCGATCTGAGGTAGGGACGGCAGGGTCGTCGTGGTGGCGGGGGCGGGAGGCACTGCGCCGGCTCCGCCGTCGGCCCACGCGGCTGGTGCCCCCAACGCGGCCGCCACCAGAGCGGCCGCGCCGAAGCCGAGCCCGATGAGAGGGGTGCCGCCGCCCCGTTTCCTGCCCATCACGGAGAATCTTGTCATACGGGTAGGGACCCGGCCGGTCATGGGGCCCAGGTTGTTCAGTTGTTGTTGCCGACCAGCTTGATGATGTCGAACATGGGCAGGTAGAGGGAGATGACCATCCCCCCGACCGCCCCACCGAGGACGACGATCAGGAGGGGCTCGAGCAGCGAGGTCAGGGCCTCCACCGTCCGCTGCACCTCTTCCTCGAAGAACTTGGCCACCTTGAGCAGCAGGCTGTCGAGTGCTCCGGTCTCCTCTCCGACGGCCATCATCTGGGTGACCATCGGGGGGAACACCGGATGCTCCCGGAGGGGAAAGCTCAAGGGCTCGCCCCGCTTGGCTCCTTCGGCGATGGCCCGCACGCCGTTCGCCACCACAGTGTTGGACACCGTGTCCGAAGTGATCTCGAGGGACTCCAGGACCGGTACACCCGAGCTGAGCAGGGTGGCCAGGGTGGAGGAGAAGCGGGCCATGGCCGTCTTACGGATCAGCCCGCCGAAGATCGGGACCTTCAGGGCCAGGCGGTCCCGGGTGGCCTGGCCGGTAGGGGTCCTGACCCAACGCCGGTAGGCGACGACCAGACCGATGACGCCGATCAGGACGAAAGGCGCGCCGTGGACGGCGATGTTGGAGATGTCGACCAGGAGGAGCGTCGGGGCCGGCAGCTTGCCGCCGAGATCGGCGTACATCTTCTTGAAGATGGGCACGATGAACAGCAGCATGGCCGACAGGATCAGGCACACCAGGGCCAGCACCATGATCGGGTAGGTCATGGCGGAGCGGATCTTGCCTCGTAGCTCCACCTGCTTCTCGATCGTGGTGGCCAGATCCGAAAGGGTGCGGTCCAGGTTTCCTCCGCTCTCGCCCGCCTTGACCATCGACACGTAGAGGTTGTTGAACTGCTTGGGATGACGGGACAGGGCCTGGGACAGCGACGATCCGGATTCGATGTCGTTGCGAACCTGGTCGATGACGGTCTTGAAGTAGTTGTTGCTGGTCTGGGTGGACAGGATGGCCAGGCTGCGCAGCAGGGTCAGGCCGGAGTTGATCATGGTGGCGAACTGGCGGCTGAAGATCGCCACTTCCTGCAGCTTGACCCGGTTGCTCAGGCCCGGGATCGGGATGTCCTTCCTGACGCCGGCTCCGGCCTTCTTGTCGATGGCGATGGGTACGTAACCCATCTGCCGCAGGCGGTTGGCCACCAGAGCCGAATTGTCGGCCTCCAGGCTGCCGGAGAAGACCTTCCCCTCCCGGTCGCGGACTTTGTAGGCGTAGGTGGTGGGCATCAGCGGGCTCCCGTGACCAGGCGTCGGAGGTCGTCTTCGTGGTGGCAGCGTTCGAGGGCGACGTCGAGGGCGACGGCACCGGAACGGACCAGGTCGGCCAGCGACTGGTCCATGGTCTGCATGCCGTACTTACCACCGGCCTGCATCGAGCTGTAGATTTGGTGCACCTTGCCCTCGCGGATCATGTTGCGGATGGCTGGGGTGGCGACCAGTACCTCGCAGGCCACGGCCCGGCCCCGGCCACCGACTCTCGGGAGCAGCTGTTGGGTCACCACCGCCTGCAGGGCGGAAGCCAGCTGGACCCGGATCTGCTGCTGCTGGTGAGCCGGGAACACGTCGATGACGC
>JAKBAX010000323.1 GCA_021808785.1 Actinomycetes bacterium
CTTGCTCGGGTTGAAGGGGTACATGTCCGGCATGTTGGTGGAGGCGTCGGTGCCCGGGGCGATGATGTGGGTCAGCGCCGGGGCCAGGCTCGGGCCGCCGGCGTCTTGGATCAGCTGGGTCCGGTCGATGGCGTAGGAGATGGCCTGGCGGACCGCCGCCTTGCCCAGCGCCCCGCCGTTGTTCGGCGACACGGTGTTGAAGATCAGCCACGGGTTGGCGGCCGACTCCGACACGATCTGCAGCCGCGGGTCGTGGCTGGAGAGCAGGCCGGGCACGTCCGAGGACGGCACGTGGACGTCCCACATCATGTCGGCCTGCGGCGAGTTGGTCAGGATCTGCTGGTAGATCCCGGCCTGGTTACCGGTCTCGTTGACGTCGATCTCGTTGACGTAGGCTTGGTCGACCGGATCCACCGACTGGCTCCAGGACGGGTTGCGGACGAACACGATCGTCTTGCCCGGGTTGTAGGACTGGATCTTGTACGGCCCGTCCGACATCACCGTCTGCCAGGCGGTGGCGCTGGCCGGCACCGACTGGAGGCTCTCCACCGGGGCCGGGTTGAACGGCGGCAGTGAGAGGACGCCGGGGAAGTAGGCCGCCGGCTTGGTCAGGGTGAAGTCGACGGTGAGCGGATTGCTCGGGTCGACCTGGACCCCGGAGATGTCGTTGCTGTTGATGTAGGCGGCCATGGCGGCGGCGCTGGTCGACGACACCTTGGCGAAGCCGTTGCAGAAGTCGGCATAGCCGGCCAACACATCACTGAAGTCGGGCTGGCCGCCGAAGGGGGTGTTCGGGTTGCAGCTGCGCTTCACACCGCGGACCACATCGGCGGCGTTGACCTGCCGGGGCGGGTTGGTGTCCCACATGGCGCCGGTGCGGATGGTCACCGAGTACTTGAGCCCGTTGTCGGAGACGACCGGGGCCGCGGTGGCGATGTCGGGCACCAGGCTGTAGGTCTTGCAGTGCACGCTCGGGTACGTGTACAGCGGCCGGTTGTACAGGTCGTAGGCCACATAGTCGAGGGTGTAGTAGCCGATGTTGATGTCGAGGGCCTCGTCCACGTCGCCCTGGCCGAGCACCGTCAAGGTGCCGCCCGTCTTGGGGGTCCCGCTGCTGTTGGAGCTGTAGACCTGGTTGGCCGGATCGCCGGGACAGGGCGAGTTGGGGTTGCCGCCGCCGGCACCGCCGCTGGCGGTGGTGGCCGACGAGGTCGGCTTGGTACCGCTGCTACTGCTGCACCCGACGGCCACCAGGGTGATGGCGGCCATACTGGCGCTCAGCGCAAGTAGACGTCTGTTCTGGAATAGCACTTGTTCTGAGACCCTCCTCGTCTCGTCGACCGGCGCGCCGTTGCTCCGGCCGTTACTGATTGCCCCTGCGTTGCGAAGATCCCCTGCGAGCGTTCACACGGGCCCGGCATTACTGCAGTCGAATCGCCAGGATGACCGTCGTGAACATGAAGCAGACCGCACAGGCCACCGTCGCCCGGTCGAGATTTCGCTCGGCGACGGTCGACCCCGCTGCAGCCTGACCGAGCCCGCCACCGAACATCTCCGACAGCCCACCGCCCTTGCCGCTGTGCAGCAGGACCATCCCTATCAGCAGAAGGGACATCGCTATGTGGACGACGATGACAACGATGGTTAGCAAGGCATCTTCTTTCCGCTTGCCTGAGCAGCACAGGCGGCATTACGCAACATAGCAGCACTAACGTTCAGGTTGCGTGACGGTACGGTAAATCAGCTTCGGGCGGAATGCACGATCTGGGCGAACTCCCCCGGGTCGAGGCTGGCTCCCCCCACCAGTACCCCGTCGATGTCGGGCTGGGCCATGAGATCGGCCGCATTGGCCGCCTTGACCGACCCCCCGTACTGGATGCGGACGGCCCCGCCCGGACCCTCGCCGTGGTCGGCCAGCACCGCGGCCCGCAGGGCGCCGCACACCGCCTGGGCGTCGTCGGCAGTGGCGTGGCGGCCGGTGCCGATGGCCCAGATGGGCTCGTAGGCGACGACCATGGACCCGATCTGCTCCGGGTCGAGCCCGGCCGTGCCGGCCCGCAACTGGCCGAGCACCCGCTCCTCGGTGGTCGCCGCCTCGTTCACCTCGAGGGTCTCGCCCACGCACATGATCGGGGTCATGCCCGCCGCGAACACCGCCGCCACCTTCTTGGCCACGATCTCGTCGGTCTCGCCGAAGAGCTGCCGGCGCTCGGAGTGGCCCACGATCACGTACGAGACGTTGAGCTTGGCCAGCATGCCGGGGCTGACCTCACCGGTGTAGGCCCCCTTCTCCGCCCAGTGGACGTTCTGGGCCCCGAGGGCCATGGGCAGGTCGTCGGCGTCCAACACCGTCTGCACCGAGCGCAGGGCGGTGAAGGCGGGATGGACCGAGATGTCCACGTAGCTGGGGTCGGACGCGTCCAGGCTGTAGGACAGCTTCTGGATGATGTTGATGGCCTCCAGGTGGGTGAGGTGCATCTTCCAGTTGCCCGACACCAGCGGCTTGCGATTCGCTCTAGCCACGCCCGCCCCCGACCCGCCCGCCCGCTCCCCGCCGCTCCCGCAGGGCCGCCAGGCCGGGCAGGTCGCCCTGCTCTATGAACTCGAGCGACGCCCCCCCGCCGGTGGACACGTGGCTGACCTGGTCGGCCAGCCCGAACTCGGCCAGGGCCGCCGCGCTGTCGCCCCCGCCCACCACGGTGAAGGCGCTCGACGCGGCCATGGCCTCGGCCACCGCCCGCGTACCGGCCTCGAAGCGGGGGTCCTCGAAGACCCCCATGGGCCCGTTCCACAGCACGGTGCGGGCCTCGGTGACGGCGTCGGAGAACTCGGCCGCCGTGCCCGGCCCGATGTCCAGCCCCGTCCAGCCGTCGGGCACGTCGGCCCCGACCTGGCGGGTCTCGCCGGTGCGCTCGGCCGAGCCCCCGCCGAAACGGCCGCCGGGCGACAGCACGGTCAGGTCCGTCGGGATACGGATGTCCCGCCCCGATTCGAGCACCCGCCGGCACCGGTCGACCTGGTCCGCCTCGAAGAGGGAGGCGCCGATGGTGTGGCCGCTCGCGGCCAGGAACGTGTAGCACATGGCGCCCCCCACGACCAACGTGTCGACCCGCTCCAGCAGGGCCTCGATGACCCCCAGCTTGTCACTCACCTTGGACCCGCCGAGCACGGCCACGAAGGGACGGGCCGCACCGTGCAACAGCCGGTCCAGCACCTCCACCTCCCGGGCCAGGACCCGCCCGGCGGCCGACGGCAAGAGGCGGGGCGGCCCCACCACCGAGGCGTGGGCCCGGTGGGCCACGCCGAAGGCGTCGTTGACGAACAGGTCCTGACCGGCGCACAGCTCTTCGGCCAGGGAGAGGTCCCCGGCCTCCTCGCGCCGGTCGAAGCGCAGGTTCTCGACCACCGACACCCGCGACGGGTCGTAACCGGCCGCCGCGACCAGCGACTCCAGGTGGCGGCGCACCGGCTCCATGACGTACCTGGGGTCGGGCCGGCCCTCGGGCCGGCCCAGGTGCGAGGCGGTGGTGACGTGGGTGGCACCGTGGTCGAGCAGCCACCTCAGCGTGTCCATCGGCAGCCGGATGCGCAGGTCGTCGGTTATCCGGCCGTCGGCCATCGGGACGTTGAAGTCGGTACGCACCAAGACCCGCGTCCCCTCCACGGGGGGCAGGTCCTCGAGGACGGGGACCTTTGTCAACAGCGCTGTCAAGAGCTCGACGAACCGACGATGCGGGCCAGGTCGACCAGCCGGTTCGAGTAGCCCCACTCGTTGTCGTACCATCCGAACACCTTCACCATCGAGCCCATCGCCATGGTCAGGAGCGAATCGAAGGTGCACGAGGCCGGGCTGCCCACGATGTCCGAAGAGACGATCGGGGCGTCGGTGTAGACGAGCACGTCGGACAGCGGGCCGGCCGAGGCGGCGGCCCGGAACGCCTCGTTGATCTCCTCGACTGTCACCTCACGCGACAGGATCCCGGTGAAGTCGGTGATGGAGCCGTCGACCACCGGCACCCGCAGGGAGCTGCCGTCCAGCTTCCCCTTCATCGAGGCCAGCACCAGGCTGGTGGCCCGGGCCGCCCCGGTGGACGCCGGCACGATGTTGACCGCCGCCGAGCGGGCCCGCCGCATGTCCTTGTGAGCCAGGTCGAGCAGGTTCTGGTCGTTGGTGAAGGCGTGCACCGTGGTCATGAGGCCCTTCTCCACCCCGAACGCATCGTCGAGCACCTTGATCATCGGGACGAAGCAGTTGGTCGTGCACGAGGCGTTGGACACCACCACATGGGCGGCCGGATCGTAGGTGTCGTCGTTGACACCGACCACGAAGGTGGCGTCCACGCCGGTGGCCGGGGCGGAGATGATCACCCGGGGGGCGCCCGCCTCGACATGCGCCGACGCCTTCTCCTTGTCGGTGAAGATGCCGGTCGACTCGACCACCACGTCGACACCCAGGTCGGCCCACGGCAGGGCCTTGGGGTCGCGCTCCGCGAACACGGCGAAGGTCCGGCCCCCTACGGTGATCGACGTCTCGTCATGGGTCACCGCCTCGGGCAGGACGCCCTGGGTGGAGTCGTACTTCAGCAGGTGGGCATTGGTCGCCGGGGGCACCAGATCGTTGACCCCCACCACGACCATCTCCTCGGCCCCCGGGTTCACCTGGGCCTGCTGCAGCACCGACCGGATGAAGTTGCGGCCGATACGGCCGAATCCGTTGATGCCCACCCGGATTGTCATCCCAAGCTCCTTGCTCCCGGTAGATCCTCGGCCTGCAACTATGTCAGCCGGGCCAGCACCGCGGCCAGCCCCGCCGGGTCGTGGCCGTCGCCGTCGGGCCGGCCGACCGGGGCGCGCACCACCCGTACCCCGGCTATCTCGTAGGTGGCCTCCTCCCCCGCCGTGACCATGACGTCCACCGGGATGCCGTGGTCCAGCAGGGCCTTCAGGTGGGCGGCGTCGTCGAACCCGGCCGTCTCGGGCAGCTGCGGGCGCAGGTTGCACACGTACACCCGGCCGCC
>JAKBAX010000324.1 GCA_021808785.1 Actinomycetes bacterium
GGGCCCACTACCGCTGCCGTTACCCGAGCGAGTACGCCATGGCCAACGAGCTCGACCACCCGAGGAACGTCTACGTGCGCGAGGACCAGATCCTCGGACCCCTCGACGGCTGGCTCGCCCAGGTGTTCGACCCCGGCCAGCTCGACACCACCCTCGACGCGCTGGAAGCCGCCTCATCGACCGACGACGCCGGCCAAGCCAAGACCCAGGCGGCGAGGCGCCGAGTGGCCGAGTGCGACACCCGCCTCGCCCGCTACCGCGCCGCTCTCGAGGCCGGCACCAACCCGGCGGTCGTCAGCGCCTGGATCGCCGAGGTCCAAGCCGAGCGGCTCGCCGCCGATGTCGCCGCCGATGTCGAGCTTGGCCGGGCGACCGGACAGCGGAGCCACCGTCTGTCTCGCGACCAGCTGGCCGCGCTGGTGAACGGCTTGGGCAACCTGCTCGGCGTGCTCGCCAGCGCCGCCTCGGAGGACAAGGCCGAGGTCTACCGTCGCCTCGGGCTCCAGCTCACCTACGACCCGGCCCGCCCGGTCGGGAACGGCCGGAGGTCGGGGAACTCCGTGACTGGAGATTCAGGCGGGCGTCGGTGTCGGGTTGTCTATCTCGAGCAGGCGGGCCAGAGCCTCTGTGACGGCGTTGGCCACGGCCATATTGGCGGCCGCCGGCACCAGACCGGCGTCGACCATCCGGTCGGCGAGCACGATCATGATGGCATCGAACCGCATGGCCCCGAAGACCTCCCAGTAATGAGGATCACGCACCTCCCGACCGGACACCTCCTCGTAGATGGCGATCATCTGGTCGCGGGTGGGAAAACCTTCCATTCGGGGTGCGCCGAGGTCGTCGAAGGACATGCGGTCGAACATCAACCACCATCCGACATCGGCTTCCGTCGGACCGAGGGCACACGCCTCCCAATCGCACACAACTACGGCGTCGTAGTCCCGCCAGATGATGTTTCCCAGGCGACTGTCGCCCCATGTGAGACCGATCCGCTCATCGCAGGGATCGTTGGCTTCGAGCCAGTCCAGGGCGGCCCCCAGGACGGGGTGAGGGCGTCCGTGGAGCTGTTCCGTTATGAACCGGCGGTAGATCTGGAGCTGGACGGCCTGAGTGGGAGTGGTGGACGCACTCCCGTCCAGCCACTCGAGACCGGCGGTCCGCCAATCGATGGCATGCACTCGGGCCAGCGCCTGTAGTCCGCTGCGCACCAGGCGGCCCCGCTGTTCGGGGGTGGCCTCCGTGACGAGGAAACCGGCCTCTGAATAGCGCGGCACGTCAGCCGGGACGACCCCCTCGACGAAGCCCATCACGAAGAAGGGCTGACCCAGAATGGCGGGGTCGGGCTCGAAGCCCACCAGCGAACACATGGGCACGCCGTGCCTGGCCACCAGCTCCATGGCCCGGAACTGGACCTCCACCGAAACCGAACAGGCCCGGGTCTGCATCGGGAAGAGGGCGCCGGTGGGTGGCTCCACCCGGGCGACGAATCGCTCACTGTGGGTTCGGCCGTCCTCCGTCCAGTCGACGTTGAAGAAGACCGTCTCGTTGGAGAAGCCGGTGGCCAGCGGGATGTCGACCCCTCCGACGCGCACGTCGCCCGCTTGCGGATGGCAGCCTTCGAACCACTTCTGCAATGCCGGGCCGTAGCCGCTGCGGTCCTTATGCAGCTTCGGCGCGTTCGACACCTGTTCCATCGATGTCGATGCGTTCATACTTCCTCCCCCTACCGTCGCGCCCGGCTTCCTGTACGGCGCGGGAATGGTGGCTCGCGTGCCGGTCGCGCCGCCCACGATATCAGGGGGGTACTGAGCCCGACCGGCGAGTCTCGGGTGCCCCCTGCCTACAATCCTGGCCATGACCGTGACTGCGTGGGACGATTTCCCTGTACACCAGGCCTCCGAGTGGATTGCCCACCCGGCCACCAGCGATCGGAACTTCTACGACCGCTACTACTTCAACGCCTTCGACACCACCGGTGAGTGGATCGCGGTGATGGGCCTCGGGCAGTACCCCAACCTGGGCGTGACCGACGCCTTCGCCACTGTGCGCATCGGCAACCAGCAGCATGTCGTCCGGGCCTCGCGCCCGCTCGGCGACCGCTCCGATATCAGTGTGGGTCCCCTGCGCGTCGAGGTCCTCGAGCCACTGCGTCGGCTCCGCTTCGTCGTCGAGCCGACCGAGCACAGCCTGGGCATGGACCTGCTCTGGGAGGGGTTCGGCCCGGCCATTCCCGAGCCCAACCAGTTCATCCGCCACGCCGGGCGTGTCATCTTCGACACCCAGCGACTGGCCCAGATGGGTTCCTGGAGCGGCACGCTGAGCGTGGCCGGCCGTGACCTGGCCGTCAGTGCCACCACCACGATGGGATCGCGCGACCGCTCCTGGGGGGTCCGACCGGTCGGCGAACGCGAACCGGACGGCATCCGCAAAGGGGCCAACGTGATGGGAGGGGGGATGTGGACCTACTTCCCCATGCGCTTCGACGACCACTGCCTCTATTACATCTGCTCGGAGCAAGCCGATGGCCGTCGCAACCTCGAGCAGGCCGAGCGGGTGTGGCTCGACGGCCGCGTCGAGCAGCTCGGTCGTAGCGAGCATGACCACCACTTCGTGGAGGGCATGCGGCTCCTGTCCGGCTCGACCATCACCTTCCCCGATGCCGGCATCGGGCTGACCTGTGAACCGCTGGTGGCCAACTACCTGGCCGTCGGCACCGGCTACGGCTTGGAAGAAGACTGGCGGCACGGAATGTGGCAGGGGCCCGATCTGGTCGTCCAGGGCAAGGTGTACAACGTGCCCGACATTGAGGTCCTCGGGTCGTACGCGGTCGTTGACCACGGGGCCCGATTCTCCTACCAGGGAAAGGTCGGCTACGGGCTCTACGAGCACTCCTTCAGCGGAGCCATGCCCCGATACGGACTGGCGTAGCCTCGTAGCATCGGAACTGACCGGAATCCGCTTACCCGAAGCAAAGGCCGGGAGCCCGACAGATGAGACTGGACCGTTTCCTCGATCTGACCGGCCCTTACGTCATCCGTATGACACGAGGCCCTGCCGAATGCCGCCGTGAGTTCTTCACCATCCCCGCGCCCAGAGACCGCACCGTGTTCCTCGGAGACAGGGCGACGAAAGGACTGTCACCGCGATCCACATGTGGTCACTCCAGTGACGACCGGAGCAGATCTCCGGTCGTCAGGTGAGGGCCGCGCCGTTGTCTGGGTCGAAGAAGTGCAGCCGCTCGGGGTTCAGCGCGAAGCGGAACCGCTGGCCTGATTTGACCGTGGCGCGTGGTTCAATCCTAGCGATACCTTCGCTCGCGCCAAACTGGCTCTCCGCTTGCCGCGTGCTCCCGCACGCTGCTTCCTCGGGGCGTATTCGAGCAGTGTCGAGAGTGAAATGGACGAGAAGCTCCGAGCCGAGCGACTCAATGAGGCCGACCTCCCCCTCCAGCGGCTGTGTCGTGCCATCGCAGGTAGTGTCGCCGCTGGCGGCGGGGAGATCCTCTGGACGAATCCCCACGACGACGGGACGTTCGGCGTACGCCTCGAGCGCGGGGCGGGCCTGGTGAACCGCACCGCCGAGGCAAATCGATTGCGAGCCTAGGTGCAGAATCTCCGCCTTCTGGCCTAGGTGCCCGCGATAGAGGTTCATGGCCGGCGAGCCGATGAAGGCGGCGACGAAGAGATTGACCGGCCGGTCGTAGAGTTCCTGCGGGGGGTCGCACTGCTGCAGGCGCCCGCCCCCGAGCACGGCAACGCGGTCTCCCATCGTCATCGCCTCGGTCTGGTCGTGCGTCACGTAGACAGAGGACACCCCGATCCTGCGCTGAATGCGTAGAACCTCGGCCCGCATCTCCACCCGCAACTGGGCGTCGAGGTTTGATAGAGGTTCATCCATGAGGAAGACCTTCGGGTCCCGCACAATTGCCCGGCCCATTGCGACCCTTTGGCGCTGCCCTCCAGATAGCTGGCCAGGCTTGCGGTCGAGCCATTCTCCAAGACCGAGGATCTCAGCGGCATCTTTGACCTTCTGCCTTATCTCATGCTTGGGAAGCCTGCGGAGTTTGAGCGAGAAACCGATGTTTTGTGCCACGGTCATGTGCGGATACAGCGCGTAGTTCTGGAAAACCATGGCGACGTCACGCTCTTGAGGGGACACGTTGTTGACCAAGCGGTCACCGATGTGCAATGTACCTGATGTGATGCCCTCGAGCCCGGCCATCATTCGCAGCGCGGTCGTCTTGCCGCATCCCGATGGTCCTACAAGGACCATCATCTCCCCCTCGGCCACGTCCAGGCTCAGCTCATGCACGGCTTCGAAGCCGTTCGGATAGCGCTTCGAGACATTCTCAAAAGTCACGGATGCCATCTCGCTCCCCCTTTCGCTAACTGTTTACAATACACCACCGGGCGCCGCCCTGCACCGACCGTCCAAGATCAGGCGGTGTGCCGGTCGGCCTGGTCCAGAGCACGGTCGAGCACATCCAAGCCAAAGCGAAGGTCGTCCTCTGCGATGGTGATCGGAGGGAGGACGTGGATACGGTTGAAGTGACTGAAGAGATGTACGCCCTCTGCCAGGGCTGCCTTGAGCACATCCTGTACGGGCTGAGCATCGGTGCCCTCCGCGTTGAATGGCACCAGCGCGTTCCTGGTCGTACGATCGGAGACCAGTTCGAGCGCCCACATGCATCCGAGCCCGCGCACCTCGCCGACACTCGGATGTCGACCGGCCAGTTCGCGAAGCGCCGGTCCGATCACCCCGTCGCCGAGTCGGCGGCTCCTCTCGATGAGATTGTCCTCCTCCATGAGCCGGATGGCGGCGACGGCCGGGGCACACGCGAGCGGGTGGCCGGAGTAGGTGAGTCCTCCCGGATAGGGGCGCTCGCCGAATGTTTCGGTCACGGCATCGGAAACCACCACCCCGCCCAGCGGGACGTAACCACAGTTGACCCCTTTCGCG
>JAKBAX010000325.1 GCA_021808785.1 Actinomycetes bacterium
GAACCGGCGCAGCTTGCCGGCCTCGTCGAACAAGCGGTCATGGAAGCCGGGATGAGCCGCCTCGAGCCCCTTCAGCACCTCGTTGACGGTCGAGCCGGTGACAGTAACGGTGGAGTTGCCCCCGGCGAGAGGGCGCAGCTGGGTAGGGATTCTGATGGTGACAGGCATTGGGTCTATAGCTCCGGGGGGATGTCGACGGCCTCCTGGAAGGCCGCAAGAGTAGGGGCGATCGTGGCCGTCGGCCTGCAGTGCGGGGCCACCGCCTCGATGGTCTTCAGTCCGTTGCCGGTCACCAGAGCGACCACTTGCTCGTCGGGACGGACGACCCCGGAGTCCACGAGCTGTACGAGGGAGGCGATGGTGACGCCCCCGGCGGTCTCGGCGAAGATGCCTTCGGTGCGGGCGAGCAGCCGGATGCCGGCAACGACCTCGTCGTCGGTGACACACCCGAACCCTCCGCCGGAGGCCCGGACCGCGTCGAGCGCGTACGGGCCGTCCGCGGGGTTGCCGATGGCGAGCGACTTGGCGATCGTGTTGGGCTTCACCGGCTTCACCACATCCCGGCCGGCCGCGAAGGCGGCGGCGACCGGCGAGCACCCGGCCGCCTGTGCACCCGAAACCCTTACGTGCGGCTCCTCGTCGAGCAGCCCCACAGACCACAGCTCCTTGAAGCCTTTGGCCACCTTGGTCAGCTGGCTGCCCGAAGCGACTGGTACCACCACGTGGTCGGGCGTGGCCCACCCGAGCTGCTCGGCCGTCTCGAAGGCCAGCGTCTTGGAGCCTTCCGCGTAGTAGGTCCGCACGTTGACGTTGACAAAGGCCCACGCCGGGTGCTCACCGGCCAACTCGGCGCACAGGCGGTTGACGTCGTCGTAATTGCCCTCGACGGCGACCAACCGGCCCCCGAACACGGCTGTCGTGACGACCTTTCCGGCCTCCAGGTCAGCCGGGATGAACACCACCGACTCCATCCCGGCATGGGCCGCATGGGCGGCCACCGAGTTGGCCAGGTTGCCGGTGGAAGCGCAGGCCGCCACCTTGAAGCCCAACTCCTGAGCCTTGGTCAGGGCGACCGAGACCACCCGGTCCTTGAACGATCCGGTCGGGTTGAGGGTGTCGTTCTTGATCCACAGCTCGCGGATGCCGAGCTCGGCCGCCAGTCGATCAGCCCGCACCAGCGGGGTGAAACCGGCACCCAGGCTGACCGCCCCGTCGGCCGCCGCCGGCAACAGGTCGGCGTAGCGCCAGATCGACAAGGGTCCGGCCGCGATGGACTGGCGGGACACGGCGGCCCGGATGGCCTCGTAGTCGTACACCACTTCGAGCGGCCCGAAGCACCACTCACAGACGTGGAGCGCTTCGGCCGGGTAGGACCGACCGCACTCCCGGCACTGCAGACCTTCGACGTAAGGCACTTCGACTTCCTCCTGATGGCGTCATCGAACCGGGCATTGGCACCCTGCCCACGTCCACCGGAGTGCACGAGAAACGGGTTGCCGCGGCTTCACAGGGCCCGTCCCTCTGCCGCTCTTGATGATGTCGACCGCGAGTGTACATCGTGGCGGCGCTCCACTCGTCCCGGCTTTCCGGGATGGACCGCCAGTCGTGGCAGGATGACCCCATGCGCCGCTCGTATCACTCGGCCGACTTCCCCGCCGGTCGGGTCCAGGCGGCCAAGAAGGGACGTCGGCTCAGCGTGTGCATCCCGGCGCGCGACGAATCGGAGACGGTTGGCCAGATCGTCGGCCGGATCCGCCGCGACCTGGTCGAGTCATCAGCCGTGGTCGACGAGATCCTGGTGGTGGACGACGGGTCGACCGACGCCACCGCCGCCGTGGCCGAAGCGGCCGGGGCCACGGTCGTCTCGACAGAGACCGTCTTGGCCGACTACCCGGCCCATGGCAAGGGACAAGCCATGTGGAAAGGCGTCCATTCGGCCAGCGGCGACGTCATCGTCTTCTGCGACGGCGACATCTGCGACTTCGACCCCGGGTTCGTGCTGGGCCTGGCCGGACCGCTGCTCGCCCGCGACGACGTGGTATTCGCCAAGGGCTTCTATGAACGTAGCGGGGGCCGCGTGACCGAGCTGGTGGCCCGGCCGCTGATCTCGTTGTTCTTCCCCCACCTGGCCGACCTGGCCCAACCACTCTCGGGAGAGTGCGCCTCCTACCGGCACGTCCTCGAGTCCATCCCCTTCGCCGGAGACTACGGGGTGGATCTGGGCCTCCTCATCGACGTGACCGACCGCTTCGGCAACTCGGGACTGGTCCAGTGCGACCTCGGCGAGCGGGTCCACCGTAACCGTCCGCTCAACGAGCTGGGCCCCCAGTCGCTGGCGATCATGCAGCTGGCTCTGGCCCGGGCCGGAGTGGCCGACGAGCGGTTCCCCTGGGAGGCCAGCCTGGTCCGGCCCGGCATCGAACCGGTAAGGGTCGGCTATCTCGAGTTGCCGCCGCTCGTGGACGTTCCGGCCCACCGCAAGACGGCCTAGGGACCACCTCGGAGGCCAGCCGAGCGGGCCCGCTCAACGCGTGCTCAGGACGTCGAAGGTGATGCGACGGAGCAGCCCGAGGGGGTCTCTCCACGCCTCCGCTTCGCCCGCGTAGCCCACCAGGGTCCGCAAATCCACGTCGTGGTCGCCGTCGACGTCGCCCGCGATGACGACGACCGGCACGCCGAACTCGGCGGCCAGCTCGGTCACCCCACCGACCGACTTGCCCTCGAAAGACTGCGCGTCGAGTAGGCCCTCACCGGTGACGACCAGGTCGGCGCCCTCGATCCGGGCCGCCAGGTCGATGCGGTCGGCCACGATCTCGAACCCGCTCGACAGGGTCGCGCCGAGAGCGGCCAACCCTCCGGCCAGGCCCCCGGCCGCCCCCGCCCCCTCGAGGTCGGTCACGTCCACCCCGTAGCGCTGCTGGTACAGCTGGGCCAGGCGTTCCAGCCGGCGACCGAGCATCTCGACCTGGGCCGGGGTCGCCCCCTTCTGGGGGGCGAAGACCGCAGCAGCGTCGACGAAGCGGGTACGCACGTCACAGGCCACCTCGATGCGCACGCCGGCCAGCCGACTGCGCGGTTCGAGCACCTCGAGGGCCCCCCACCCACCGTCGGTCGAAGCCGAACCGCCCATGCCCACCAGCAGATGACGAATCCCGGCCTTGACCGCCGCCGCGATCAGCTCCCCGACACCCTCCGTGCCGGCCCGCATCGGATCATTGGCCTCCTCCCCACCGGCCAGGACCAGCCCGGAGGCCATGGCCATCTCGATGGCCGCGCTGGCCCCACCGTCGAGCTCGAACCAGGCGGACTGGACCG
This sequence comes from Actinomycetes bacterium, assembly GCA_021808785.1. GTDB lineage: Bacteria > Actinomycetota > Acidimicrobiia > Acidimicrobiales > Palsa-688 > JAKCDU01. The sequence goes on from JAKBAX010000325.1 coordinate 3,316, forward strand.
GCTCGCCGAGCGGGCCCCGGACCGTCACCGCCCGGAGTCGCCCACCCAGGACCGAGCAGAACCCCTCGCCGCCGTCAGACACAGGGGCCAGGTCCACCGTCCATCCCAGCTCCCGGGCCGCCGAGCCGATGGCGGCGGCCGCCTCGGAAGCGGTGGCGCTGCCCCTGAACTTGTCCGGGGCGACGACGATCCTGGCCACCCCTCCATGCTGGGTATGGTCGGACCAGCCATGCAAGCCAGGTCCAAGCTGCTCGTCGTATCCAACCGCGGTCCCATCAGCTTCGTCAGAGACGACAGCGGTGGCACAAGGGCCAAGCGGGGGGGCGGTGGCCTGGTCGTCACCCTCGGCCCCGGCGCCCAACGAGACGGGGCGCTGTGGCTGGCCGCGGCGGTCACCGAGGAGGAGCGCGAGGGTGCGTCCTCGGGTGCCGTCTCCACCGGTGGGCTGAGCTTCCTGCCGGTCGTTATCGAGCCTCAGGACTACCGGGCCTACTACGACGTGGTGGCCAACCAGACCCTCTGGTTCTGCCTGCACGGCCTCTGGGATCGGCCCCGCCGGCCCCGCTTCGACCGGCACTGGTGGACTGCTTGGCGCTGCTACCGGGCCGTCAACGCCCGCTTTGCGGCGGCCGTCGACGATGCTGCTGAGCAGGGCGCGACGGTCCTGGTCCAGGACTACCAGCTGGCCTTGGTGCCCGCCCTCCTCCGGGCTCGTCGCCCCGACCTTCGGCTGTCCACCTTCCTGCACACCCCGTGGTGCTCGCCCCAGGAGCTCATGACCCTGCCCGACGAGGTCGGCCGGGAACTGATGAGCGGCCTGTGCGACGGTGGACCGGTCGGATTCCACACCGCCCGCTGGGCCGACGCCTTCGCCGACTGCGCCCGTTCCCTCCTCGGTGTCGAGGCCTCGACGTTCGTCGCACCGGCCGCCACCGACATCGACGACCTCCGTGCCGTGGCGTCCTCGGACGCCTGCCGCGCGGCGATGGCCGAGCTGGACCGGCTCGTCGGCGACCGGAAGCTCATCGTGCGGGTCGACCGCATCGAGCCGTCGAAGAACGTGCTGCGGGGCTTCTGGGCCTACGACGAACTGCTCGAAGTCCACCCCGAGTGGCGGGGCCGGGTGATGTTCGCGGCCATGGTCTACCCGTCCCGGGTCGGGCTGTCCGAGTACCAGGCCTACGGACAGGAGGCGCTGGGTTTGGCCGCCCGTATCAACGACAAGTGGGGCACTGCGGACTGGACGCCGGTGCTGCTCGATCCGGCCGACGACTATCCCCGCTCGGTCGCCGCCCTGCGTCGCTACGACGTATTGCTGGTCAACCCCATCCGGGACGGCATGAACCTGGTCGCCAAGGAAGGTCCCCTCGTCAACGAGCGTGACGGCACGCTGATCCTGAGCCGGGAGGCCGGGGCCTGGGCCGAACTGGCCGGTCACGCCACCGGCGTAAACCCCTTCGATGTCACCGCCACGGCCGACGCGTTGGCCAGTGCCCTCGCCGCCCCACCGGCTGAGCGGGTCGAGCGAGCGGCCGGCTCGAGGCGAGCGGCCGAGGCCGGGACACCCCTCGGCTGGTTCGACCAACTAGTCGCCCGGGCCGGCCGGCCGGCCAAGGGGGAGCCATCCGGTGGGAGGCCC
>JAKBAX010000326.1 GCA_021808785.1 Actinomycetes bacterium
CTCGGACTTCTGGCGTTTCGACGAGCTGGCCCTCGACGACGCCCTGCGGGCCACCCCCGAGGCCCGTTTCCGAGCCGCCGTGCCCCGGCTGGGTCGGGTGGAGGGCTACGCCATCTGCGGCCGGGGTGGGCGCCGCGGCTATGTGCAGCGCCTGGCCGTGCATCCCGACCACCAGGGCCGCGGCACCGGCCGGCGGCTCCTGCTCGACGGGCTGGCCTGGCTGGAGTCGCTCGGGGTGACCAGATCGTTCGTCAACACCCAGGCCGGTAACCAGGCCGCCCTGGCCCTCTACAAGGACGTCGGTTTCGAGGAGGAGACGGTCGGGCTGTCGGTCCTGGCCGCCGAGCTTCGATGAGACGCGGCCGTGACGACCGGCGACAGCTCCTGAGGCGGGCCGCGGCCAGCGGGTTGGGCCTGCTGGTCCTGGCCGGGCTCCTCCTCGCCGATCCGGCCCCCGTCGCGACGGCCGCCCCCGCCGCGACCGGCGCCACGGTGACGCTGCTCGACCAGAGCCCGTGGCTCGGGGGCCAAGGGATCTACCGCTTCGACCTGCGCCTGGGCGGCGCGGCCCCGACCGACCGGCTCGAGGTGCGGGTCTACGGGCAGATGGGTACCCGCACCGGGTTCGAGCAGGCCGCGGCGGGCAACATCAACGACTTCGCCTTCTACGACAGCACCTCGCCGGTCGCCGCCTACCATCCGACGGCCGGCGCGACGGTCAGCATCGAGATGCCGGTCAACCAGTCGCCCCCTGCCGGTGACCCCCTCACCGCGGCCGTCCCCATCGGCGAGACCGGCGTCTTCCCGGTCCGCTTCTCGCTCTACGACCAAAACGGGACGGCCATCGGCACCCCGCTGGTCACCTTCATCACCATCGTGCAGCAGGCGCAGTCGGCCGGGGGCATCACCCCCATCTCGGCGGCGTTGATCATCCCGGTCAGCACCGCTCCGACGGTGGGTCCCGGCGCCACCATCGGCGCCCCCCGAGCCTCGGAGATACGCCGGCTGGCCCAACTGGCATCGGTCCTGGCCGCCAACACCTCGGTCCCGGTCTCGCTGCGGGCCAGCCCCCTCACGCTCGATCAGCTGGCCGCCAGCAACTCGCCGCTGGCCGAGCAGGCGCTGGCCAACCTGGCCAGCGCGACCAGTGCCGGGACCTATCAGGTGTTGCCGGCCACCTTCGCCCCGGTGTCCATGAGCGGACTCTCCGAGGCCGGGCTGGCCGGGGAGATCGACCAGCAGCTGCAGGCCGGATCGGCCACGTTGAAAGCCCGGCTCGGCCAAGCGCCCGACGGCCACACGTGGGTGCTCGACGGCCCGCTCGACTCCACCACGTTGGAGGCCCTGGTGGGACGGGGCGCCACCCGGCTGATCACCCCGGACCGGGACCTGACGCCGCTCACCAACCCGGTGAAGATCACCTTCGCCGGCTCGACCACGCTGGCCGAGGCGGGCCAGACGGTGCAGTCGGTGGCGGCCGACACCGGCCTGACCCAGGACTTCACCCGCAGCGACTCGCCGGTGCTGGCGGCCAACCAGCTGCTGGCCGAGCTGGCCGTGATCTACACCGAAGCCCCCAACGCCCTGTCCAAGCGGGGGGTGGCCATCCTGCCCCCGGCCGGGTGGTCCACCGATCCGGTGTTCGTGAAGACCCTCCTCGAGGGCCTACGGGGCAACCCTTTGGTGTCGGCCACCACTGCGACCAAGCTGTTCGACTCCATCGGTACCCCCCAGGACACCCGGAACCTGGCCCGGCCCCGGCCGGCGCCACCGGAGGCCTTCCTCAGCACCAACTCGACCCGTATCCAGCAGGACCGGGCCGCGATCGGCGACCTGGTCAGCGTGTACGCCGGCGACAAGGCCATCGCCACCAAGATGCGCGAGCGCCTGCTGCTGGCCGAGTCCGGCCGGCTGAGCGACGACCAGCGCAGCTCCATCCTGGCCGTGGTCGAGCAGGCCGCGGCCCGGGTGCGCAAGGCCGCCACCCTCCCCGCCGCCACCTCGATCACCCTCACGTCGGCCAAGGCCCAGCTGCCCGTCACCGTCTTGGCCCCCGGCGGTGACCATCCGACGATCGAGCTGGTGCTGACCAGTGCCCGCCTGGTCTTCCAAGCGTTCAGCCCGCCGGGCGGGACCTGCTCGGTGATGAGTGACAGCACCGAGATCTGCACTTTGACCTTGGCCAACCAGAACACCACGATCAAGGTGCCGGTGGAGGCCCGCTCGTCTGGGGTGTTCCCGCTCGACGTCTGCCTGTACCCGCCCCGCACGGCGGTCGGCAGCTGCAGCCCCAACAACGGCTACCCGCTGATCGTCCACCGCAAGGACACGGTGCGCAGCACCGCGGTGTCGGGGGTGGCCGTCATCTTGATCGCCGTGGCCGGCGCCGCCCTCATCTTGTGGTGGGGCCGGGACCTGCGCCGGGGGCGGCGGCCCAAGGGTATGGTGCCGGCGCCGACCGCTGATACCGACGGGCCGATCGGGCTGTCGGATGCCGACCTGGACCGTTTCTTCGACGATCCGCCCCCCCGGTCCGGGCCGGAGGGCATGTCACCATCGACGGTCAGTCGGGGTCCAAGCTCCGCGACCGATCCACACGGCCGAGGCCGGGAGACGAGGGAATAGTGCCAGGCGTCCGGGTAGTGACCGACAGTGCATGCGATCTGCTGGACGAGACGCTCACCGAGCTGAACATCCGCCTGGTGCCCCTGCGGATCCGCTTCGGCGACGAGGAGCTGGTCGACCGGGAGGAGCTGTCGACCAAGGAGTTCTGGGCCCGCTGTGCCAGCTCGCCGGTGCTGCCGGCCACCGCGGCGCCGTCGCCCGGGCAATTCCAGGCCGCCTTCGAGGCGGCGGCGGCGGATGGAGCCGACGCGGTGGTGTGCGTCAACCTGTCGTCGAAGATGTCAGCCACCATCGAATCGGCCCGCCAGGCGGCCCGCGCCCTCGAGGGCCGTCTCCCGGTCCGGGTCGTCGACTCGCGGTCGGTGACCCTCGGGCTGGGCCTGGTGGTGACCGAGGCGGCCCGGGCCGCGGCCGGGGGGGCCGACCTGGAGACGGTGACGGCGGCGGCCGAGCAGGTGGTGGGGCGGATGAAGCTCTATGGCGCCATAGACACCCTGGAGAACCTGAAGAAGGGGGGCCGGATCGGGGGGGCGAGGGCCCTGCTCGGGTCGATGTTGTCCATCAAGCCGGTGATCGAGGTGCGTGACGGGGTGGTCGAGGAGGAGTCGAAGCAGCGGACCCGCAGCCGGTCCCTGCGCTACCTGGCCGACAAGGCCAAGGCGGCCGGCCCGGTGTCGCGCCTGGCCGTGTTCTCCGCCGACGCCCCCGACCTGGACCAGTTCCTCGCCCTGCTGGAAGGGGTGGCGCCCACCGAGGGGGCGACCCTCTTCGGGGACGTGGGCCCGGTGATCGGCAGCCATGCCGGGCGGGGAGCCATCGGGGTGGCCTGGATCCCGGCTCTGTAGTTCTTCCCGCCTGGGCACCCCGCAGGCCCAGGCTCCTGCGCCCGGCGGGGTCCCCATCCCCGCCGCGGCCGTCGGGCCTCGGCGGCCCGTCACCCGACCCGGATGGGCGGCCGACCGGCGGTAGCCTTTGCTCCAACGTGCCCGGGTTCGATCAAACCATGCAGCCGCCGGGTGTGGGCCGGGTGCTGGCCGGGCGTTACCGACTGGTGGCTCCCATTGCCCGCGGCGGCATGGCCGAGGTGTGGGAAGGCCATGACGAGGTTCTGTCCCGTCCTGTGGCGGTAAAGGTGCTGCAGGCCCACCTGGCCGCCGACGGCGTGTTCCTCGAGCGATTCCGGCGGGAGGCGGTCACCGCGGCCCGCCTGGCCCATCCCGGCATCGTCTCGACCTTCGACACCGGCTTGGACGAAGGCACCGCGTTCATCGTCATGGAACTGGTCCGGGGCCAGAACCTGCGGCAGTGGCTGGACGGCTACGGGCGCCTCGAGCCCTGGCAGGCGGTGGCCGTGGGCCGCCAGGTGGCCGACGCCCTCTCCTACGCCCACCAGGCCGGGCTGGTGCACCGCGACGTCAAGCCGGCCAACATCTTGCTGGTCGAAGACGAGTGGGGCGGCCTGCGGGCCAAGGTCACCGACTTCGGAATCGCCAAGGCGGGCATGGAGTCGGGCGCCGACCTGACCCGCACCGGGATGGTCCTCGGCACCCCCAAGTACCTGAGCCCCGAGCAGATCAGAGGGTCCGATCCCGACGCCCGGGCCGACCTGTACTCACTCGGCGTGGTCATGTACGAGATGCTGGTCGGCGCCCCGCCCTATGTGGGCGAGACCGACATGGCCACCGCCCTGGCCCATCTGGGTGACAAGGTGCCCAAGCCGTCGGCGTCGATCCGGGGCATCCCGGGCGGGTTGGACCGGGTCGTGTGCGACCTGCTGGCCAAGAACCCCGACCGGCGGGTGCCCTCGGCGGTGGAGCTGCGCCGCCGCCTCGACACCCTCGGCCCCCTCGGGCCCACCGGCTCCGGGCGCCCCACCTCCCGCCATCACCGCCGCCGGGCCGACATCGGTCCCCCGGGCCGGCCCGCCTCCTCCCCGCCCACCGCCTCCCCGCCCACGGCCTACCCGCTCACCCCCTCCCCGCCCACCCCCTACCCGGGGGCGTACCCGTATCCGGTCCCGGGATCCGGGCCCTACCCGGGGCCGGACCGGGTTACGGGACCGGGTGCCCTTCCCGGGCCGGCCCCGGCCGGCCTCGACGCGACCGCGGTGACCGGTACCGGAGTGGCGGCCACCGGACCGGGCGAAGAGACCGTGATCGGCTGGAACGGGGCGAGCGCGCCGACCACCGCCATCGGGCCCGAAGGGGGCGCGCCGACCACCGCCATCCCCTACCAGTTTCCCGGGCCCCCGCCCCCGCCCCCGCCCCCCCGCCGGGGCCCGGCCGGCCCGGCACCGGGCTATGCGGCCCCGCCGACGGGTGC
>JAKBAX010000327.1 GCA_021808785.1 Actinomycetes bacterium
AGACGACCTGCTGCCCAAGCCTTCCGTGGTCAACGTGACAGCAATGTTCACATTAGATCGCGACCAACTGGTTGACCACGTTGCGGACCTGCCCGCTCTGGAATCCAGGTCGCTCGACGATGGGCTTCGGCTGGTGCTCGGCCTCTGACAAACCGTCAAGACTGGCAGAATGCGCACCTGAAACCCGGCCCCGGTCCCGGTCGGGTCGTAAGGTTTCACATCGGTGTCGGAGGGGGGATCCGTACTCGATACCCACGCTGGTGCTGCGCACGGAGCTGGCGCTGGCAGGATGAGCAACCCGGCAAAGGGCGCTATGCCCGGTGCCCGAGCCAGCGGACCGTCACCCCGAGCTCCTCGGCCACCCGGAACTCCGGGTCGCCGGTGAGCACCGGGCAGTCGAGCACCGACGCGGCTCCGGCGGCGAAGGCGTCGGCGTAGCTGAGCCCTCCTCGCGCCGTGATGGACGCCGCCCGGCGCACGAGGGTGTCGTCGACGTCGACCCATCGAACTGGCACCGCGCCGGGCCGGCTCTCCGCCCGGAGGTTCGCCCACACCTCGTCGGCGGCTCCGGCGCCGGAGGCGCGTTCAAGGATGTAGGTGACCTCTCCGAGGTTGACGAGCGTCATCCACGGCTCGCCGGTCTGCAGGATCTCCTCGACCTCGGCCCAACCGGGTTCCTCGCCGAGGAAGACGAGGACCGCGTGAGCGTCGAGGACGACTCGATCAGCCATCCTCGTGCTTGCGGTCCCGGGCGCGCTCCTCCAGCAGCATCTTCGTCAGCTCGCCCCCCTTGAAGCGCCCACGCAGCTGCTCGACCGACAGGAGTGGCTTGGGGATGAGGTCGCCGTCGCGCTCCAGCCATACGACCTTCGTGCCTGGCGGGAATCCGTACCGGTCGCGCAGCGGCTCGGGGATGGTGACCTGGCCCTTCGGATTGACCGTGGTGATCATCGGTATTACCTCCGCAGTCAGTGTACTACTGTGGAGGCTCCGTGGTGATCGATACCGTTCGCGGGTGCGCGGCCGGATCGGCGTCCGTGATCTGAGGTGAGCGAAGCGGCCTCGCTCCTCGATGCGCTGGCCCGGCCGGACCGCGGCTTCGAGGCGGTCGTCATCGGCGAGCCCGCCCGCGCCTTCTATGGCAACCAGTTCGGCCTCACCTTCCCCGTGTTCGCCCACTACGGCGTCGAGCTGTGGGTGCCCGAGGTGGGAGGCGCCATCGACCCGGGATCGGACGCGCATGACCTCGTGATGTCGCTCTACGGCGGGATGTCCAAGGGCGAGCGCAACCGCATCAAGGTCCGGGTCCACGCCGCCATGGCCGCACAGTCCCGCACCGAGGGGCGCTTCCTCGGCGGCCGCCCGCCCTGCGGCTACCAACTGGCCGACGCCGGGCCGCACCCCAACCCCGGCAAGGTGGCCGTCGGCCAGCGCCTCCACCGCCTGGAGCCGGACCCGGACGCGGCTCCGGTGGTACGCCGCATCTTCAACGAGTACCTCGCCGGCCGTGGCCTGTACGCCATCGCCGAAGGGCTGACCCGCGACGGCATCGCCTGTCCTTCCGCCCACGCCCAGGCCCGCAATCCCCATCGGCAGGGCCTTGCCTGGTCGAAGATGGCGGTGCGGGCGATCCTCGCCAACCCGCGCTACACCGGACGCCAGGTGTGGAACCGCCAGCGCCGCGACGAGGTGCTCCTCGACGTCGAGGACGTCGCGCTCGGCCACGTGAGCAAGATGCGCTGGAACGACGAGGACGCCTGGATCGTCTCCGAGGGCTCACCCACGAGCCGCTCCTGCCCGACGAGCAGTTCCGGGCTGTGCGTACTCTCACGGCCGCCGGCCGACGGCGCTCGGTGGTGCGCCAGGCGCGGCCCACCTCCCAGCCGTTCGCGCTGCACGGCCTCGTCGTCTGCGCCCTCTGCCACCGCAGGATGCAGGGAAGCGCCAACCACGGGCGCGCCCACTACCGCTGCCGCTACCCGAACGAGTATGCCATCGCCAACCAGCTCGACCACCCGAGGAACGTCTACGTGCGCGAGGACCAGATCCTCGGACCCCTCAACGGCTGGCTCGCCCAGGTGTTCGACCCCGGCCAGCTCGACACCACCCTCGACGCGCTGGAAGCCGCCCCCTCATCGACCGACGACGCCGGCCAGGCCAAGGCCCAGGCAGCGGAGCGCCGAGTGGCCGAGTGCGACACCCGCCTCGCCCGCTACCGCGCCGCGCTCGAGGCCGGTACCGACCCGGCAGCCGTCAGCGCCTGGATCGCCGAGGTCCAAGCCGAGCGGCTCGCCGCCGAGATCGAGCTCGGCCGGGCGACCGGGCAGCAGAGCCGCCGCTTGTCTCGCGACCAGCTCGCCGCGCTGGTGAACGGCCACGGCAATCTTCTCGACGTGCTCGCCAGCGCCGCGCCGGAGGACAAGGCCGAGGTCTACCGCCGCCTCGGGCTCCGGCTCACCTACGACCCAACACGCCGGGTGGTGACCGTCGAGTCACACCTCGGCCCGGAGGGCAGCGGCGCGCTCTCACGCGGCCCACGGCCAAGCGGCGGCCCGACTTCGGGCGCATCAAGTGCCGAGCCCGTGGGCGAAACTCAGTGTCGGAGGGGGGACTCGCACCTAAACCCGCGGGCGCTCCAGCACCTCTACTCGGTCGCAGCGTAGCCACCGTTCAGGCCCAAACGGCGAGAAGGGCGCTCGCCGTCGCCGAGGCTGCTGCGAACACGCCCAGCCACGCACCCCTGCGAATGTCCTTCTGATCCGACCGGAGGGGACTCCGTAACGATGTTCAGGGCTCCCGCTGTTCGGTCAGCCTGTCCGGCGATGACCCAGCGCAGGGCGTCGGCCGATCGGCCGGGGAATCCGATCATGAGCTGTGCCGCCTCCTCAAACGCCGTGGTGTCCCGCTGAACCCCGCGAAGAGCGAGGTACCCGCCCGCGATGGCCAGCACGAACGCCAGCGCCGCAAGCGCTGTTTCGAAGGCCCGTGCGGTCAACCGGCGACCAACCAGCCGGCCTGCTCAACGCCGCGGTCAGGATCATGACCTGGAAAACCCCCGCCGAGCCCGTGAAGAAGCCGTGCCAGGATCAGGCGTCGCGTCTCGACGTGATACTCGACCTGATTCGCTTTTGACTTGGATTGGACGATCCTCGGCACCGGGAGCACGTAGCGACCGCCGTCGACCCACACGAGCAGCTCCTGGAGGACGAGTGAGCCGCCATACGTCGCCTCGACGAAGAACGACGTCGCTGAATGGTCAGGGAAGTTCGAGGTCCATGCTCCGTGAAGTCCTCGGTATCGACCGTGCCCCACTGCATCTCCAGCGTCACGTCGGGTCTGTACGTCGCCCGGTGACCGTGCCGCTCCTGGTCGGAGAAGCCGGTGACCTGGAACACCTCCCAGTCGTCGGGCGAGGAGGTCATCACCGTCCGCTGCGCCGATATCAGATCCACGTCGTTGCTGTCCTTTCAGTGAAGGCCACCGTCGGAGGTGGCTATGGAGCTGCGAGTCGCACGACGTCGACCAGCTTGCAGGTGAGCGGTGAGGTCGCGCTGGTGTCGCCGTAAACCTTCTCGTCGGCCGTCTCGCCTGCGACTATGCCCGCCTCCAGTCCCCCGCCTTGGGAGACGACCGTCCCGGCCGCGTTGATGAACGACACCGAGTAGGTGTAGTTCGACGTCCCGGACGAGTGGTTGTGAACCTCGACGGTTGCCTCAGGTAGCCGGACGGTCGGGTCGACACCGCACGCGGTGACCGACACGTCAGCGGCCGCGGGGTGGGACGGCGTGCCTTGGCCCGGAGTCCCGGCGTGGGCCACCAGGACGACCGCTATCACTACCAGCGCTACGACGGCCCCGACAGCGCCCAGGACAGCGCCCAGACAGCCATGACCCCGCTGGCGTGGCGGCTGCCAGTAAGCCGGCTGAGACACACCCGCGGCGGTGTTCGGCGGGTACCACCTCCCATCCGACGCCATCCACCACCCGGGAGGCGGCCCGGGCTGTCCCGGAGGGCGCTGCCAGCCGGACGGGGCGTGACCGGCCTGCCACTGCCGGGCGCGCCTTCGCTGCGAGCGAGACATCGGGGTTCCGCGGCCCGGCTTGGCGTCACGAGGGTTCGGGGGCGTCCCGCCCGGCTGGTCGCCAGTCGGCATCTACCGACCCCCCGCGAGGCCGCTCACCGCGGCCCCCTCCCCTCGTCGCACGCCGAGAGCCTATACCCGGGTATAGACAGTCGAACAGGTGTGCGTCCGCGCCTCATGATTGGCTACAGCTTGTGGAAGCCGCCGGGATGTCAACCGACCAACCAGGTCTGCCCGGAGGACCGCAAGGAGGCCTTCTCATGAGCCCAGACCGCACCGCGACGACGGATCTTCACCGATCACGCAGCACCAAGCGGTACCTCTCTGGTCTGCCCCGTCGCTCGCTGCCCGAAGGACGAGTCGTGGCCCACAACCGCGTCCGGCCACACCTTGATCCGACGTGCCCGTTCCGAGACATGTCGCAGATGCCACTTGGCTGGAACGGCTTCCGGGCTTGGGAGGACGACGCCGACGACGAACACTACGAGCCGTGTGATTGCGGCTGGCGTACGGACCGCCTGCCCGTCCACTATCGGGTCAAGCGTCCGGTGAGCTAGGTCTGCTGCGGGGCCGGGCGGTGACTCATCTCGAAGCCCGCCCGGCCGCGCAGACCTGTGATCCCGGCCGGCCCCGCACCCTCCAGTGGAACCACGGGACCGGCCGGGAACCCTGTCTGCTCCCGACGGTCTCGGTGGTCGGGGCGACGGTGGCACCGGTCGGGGCGAGCTTCATGGCGATCTCGGTGCTCTCGTGGCCCCGGAAGATCGCCTTCTCGAAGGTCTCACATTGCGAGATGGCGGTCGGGTCTCCGCTGTCAACTGTTGCATACAATATCTTGTATGATGGGTGGGAGTATTGAAGAG
>JAKBAX010000328.1 GCA_021808785.1 Actinomycetes bacterium
CCGACGGGCCTACGGCGTGGGCCTCCGGCGGGTCCTGCACGACTCACGAGGCGAGCGCATCGCCACCGCCATCAGCCGGCTGGACCACGTCAACGCCACCATCGTGCCCTTCGACGTGCGCGGGGAGCTGCGCGACCTGAAAGCCGGGCGGCACCCTCTGTCGTCCGAACCGGACCGGGCCGGTGTGCTGGCCCCCGAGACGGTGCAGACCGAGGAGGACATCGACCGCCGCATCTTCGGCGCGGTGCCGGGCACCATCCCGATAGCTCAGGTCGAGTTGCGCACCCGGGCCAAGGTGGCCGGCCGGGTGCGCTCGGTCACCGTCAAGCCGTGGGGTGACACCGCGTCTCTGCAGGTCGAGCTCACCGACGACCACAGCAACCTGACGTGCGTCTTCCTCGGCCGGCGCCAGATTCCGGGACTGGTGCCCGGCAGCCGGATCGTGGCCGAGGGGACCGTCGCCGAGCTGCGGGGCCACCCGGGCATGATCAACCCGAAGTACGAGTTCATCGGCCGCGTGCCCGACCCGGGGGCCCACGGGGTCGATGCCGACTGACCCGGTCGGGCGTTTAGGGGACCCCGACAGTGGGCAACCACCAGTGATGAGCACCACCATTGCCGGTCGTTCCGGGGTCTTCGCCCTCGGAGGCCGCCGCACCGTCACCCGCCTCGGATTCGGAAGCATGCAGCTGACCGGCAGAGGGGTATGGGGCGAGCCGTCCGACCCCGACGAGGCGGTCCGGGTCCTGCGCCGGGCGGTCGAGCTCGGCGTCGACTTCATCGACACCGCCGACTCCTACGGTCCCTTCGTGGCCGAGAAGCTGATCCGCCGGGCCCTCCACCCCTACCCCGAATCGCTCACCATCGCCACCAAGGCCGGTCTGACCCGGACCGGCCCGGGCGAGTGGCACCCGGTCGGGCGACCGGAGTACCTGCGCCAGGAGTGCGAGCTGTCTCTCCGCCATCTCGGGTTGGAGCGCATAGAGCTGTTCCAGCTGCACCGCATCGACCCGCAGGTGGCCCTCGAGGACCAGGTCGGGGAGCTGAAGGCGCTGCAGGACGAGGGCAAGATCGGGCTGATCGGGCTGTCCGAGGTGGACGTCCGGCAGCTGACCGAGGCGTCCCGGATCGCCGAGATCGCCTCGGTGCAGAATCTGTACAACCTGACCAATCGGTCCGCCGAGGACCTGCTCGGGCACTGCGAGGCCCGCCGGATCGGCTTCATACCGTGGTTCCCCCTGGCCACCGGGGAACTGGCCCGCCGGGACGGCCCGCTCCGCGACATCGCGGCCGACCACGACGCCTCTCCGTCGCAGATCGCCCTGGCCTGGTTACTGCACCGTTCCCCGGTGATGCTGCCCATCCCGGGCACGTCGAGCGTCGAGCACCTCGAGGACAACATGGCGGCCGCCGGGCTCGAGCTCTCCGACCACGACATGGACGCTCTCGATTCCTTGGCCTGAACCGGGCTACGCCCCGCGTCGTCTGGGCCATGGTCCGGTCCCCATCGGGGCCCGTCTGGGCCATGGTCCGGTCCCCATCGGGGCCCGTCTGGGCCATGGTCCGGTCCCCATGGGGGCCCGTCTGGGCCGGGCCCGAGCCGTCGGGCATCATCGGGGGTAGGACCGTCAGGGGTCTCTCGCCCCTCGCCTTGCATCCTGGACCAGGAAGGATTGTCGATGCCCGACCAGAAGCTGGTGCCGGAGCCCACCGTGTTCACCCTGTTCGGGGCCACCGGGGACCTGGCCCACCGCTTGGTACTGCCCGCCTTTTTCCGGTTGGCCCAGGCCGGGCTGCTCCCCGAGGATTGGCGCCTGGTGGGCAACGGCCGCGGAGATGTGTCCCATGAGAACTTCCAGGAGAGGGTTCGCCAGAGCCTGGAGGAGTTCGGCCCGAAGCCGTCGGAGGGACCCTGGGAGGACTTCTGCTCCCGGCTGCGCTTCGCCGGGGGCGGCTTCGATGCGTCCGATCCCGGCTGCCTGCTGGACGTGATGGCCGAGGCCGAGAACGACCTGGGGGGTGAGCCCCAGCGGGTCCACTACCTGGCCGTCCCCCCCTCGGCATTCGCCAAGCTGACCGAAGGCCTGGGCGAGCACGACCTGACCGACCGGGCCCGGGTCGTCTACGAGAAGCCATTCGGCACCGACCGGGACTCGTTCCGGTCGCTCGACGCGGCGGCCCATCAGGTCTTCGAGGAGAATCAGATCTACCGCATCGACCACTTCCTCGGAAAGGAGGCGACCCAGTCCATCCACGTGGTCCGCTTCGGCAACGGCCTGTTCTCGGGGGCGTGGGACCGTCACCACATAGAGAGCGTCCAGATCGACGTGCCCGAGACCCTCGACGTCGGCATGCGGGCCAGCTTCTACGACTCCACCGGGGCCATATTGGACATGCTGGTCACCCACCTGTTCCAGTTGGCCGGCGAGGTGGCGATGGAGACCCCGGCCTCGCTCGATCCCGATCACATCGCCGAGGCCCGGGAGGCGGTGATCGGCGCGTTCCGGCCCCTCGGGTGGGATGACGTGGTCGTGGGCCAGTACGAGGGCTACCGGGATCTCGACGAGGTGGCCGACGACTCGCGGACCGAGACGTTCGTGGCGGCCCGCCTGTTCGTGGACAACGAGCGGTGGGAGGGGGTGCCGTTCCTGCTCCGGACCGGCAAATGCATGGCTCGGAGCTGCCAGCGGGTGAGCATCCGCTTCCGCGAGCCGGGCCGCACCCCGCCGGGGCTGCCCGGCGGGGGCAATACGTTGTCCTTCGAGCTGTCAGGCGACGGGGAGATCGACCTCTCCCTGGTGGCCAAGAAGCCGGGCCCCACCGAGGACATGGCGGCCGCGTCGGCCCGCCTCCCGCTGGGCCAGGCCTTCCACACGCCTTCTCTGCCCGCCTATTCCCGGTTGATACACGACGTGTTGGTCGGCGACCGGTCCCTCTTCACCAGGCCCGACGGCCTAGGCCACGTCTGGGACGTGGCCGGCGCCCTGCTGGAGCGGAGGCCGGAGCCGGCCACCTACACCCGGGGCTCCTGGGGACCGGCCGAAGCCTCCCGGCTGGCCGGCAACTCAGGGTGGATCCTCGGCCCGTAGGGTTCCCAGCGGAGTCCCGAAGCCGCGACCTGGTCCCTTTACAGGGGTCTTGGCGGGCGTCCGCCGTATTGTGTGCAAAAGGAAGGGATATCCACCTCCTTTTGCACACAATGACCCGGCCACCGGCCACCGGCCACCGGCCACCCGCCACCGGCCACCCGCCACCGGCCCCCGCCACCGGCCACCGGCCACCGGCCCCCGGCCCCCGGCCGCCCGCCACCCGCCCCAGGCCACCCGCCACCGGCCCCGGGACTGATCGACCCCTCAGTGGAGCATGACCCGCAGGGCCAGGATGCCGAGGCCCATGGTCAGCCCCATCCCCACCTGCACGGCCAGGTCCCGGACCCGGGCGTGGCGCAGGAGCCCGGCGGCCAGTTCCATCGCGACCAGCTCGCCCCCAGCGGTCCAGAGGACCGCGGTCACAGCGGTTTCTCTCGATACGCCGGTGACCCAGGCCAGGAGGAGGACCGCCACCGGCAGCACCGCGCCCAGCAGGATCGAGGCCTCGTGGGCGGCAGAGCGCCCTATCTCCTTCAACGACCACTCCCCCGGTCGCTGCAGGTGGGAGCCCCAATGATGGGCGTAGGCGTGGGCCAGCCAGTAGAGCACGAGCGTGACCAGGCTGGCCACGAGTAGCCGCGGGAAGGTCTCCTGCCGGGTGCTCTCGGCGGCGATGACCGTCGCTACCGCCAGGACGCCGTAGACGAGCCCGCCCGGGTTCAGTCCAGTCGCCATCCGTCGCCCGCCGCGCTGAGATGGCCCGCGGTGGGCGCGACGAAGTGGGTACCGATGACAAGGGACCCGTCAGCCGCCCACTCGGCCAACCGGGTCCGGCGGGTGGCGGTGGCCCCGGCCCGGTCGGAGTCGGCATTCGAGCCCACGCCCGGTTCGGCGAACTGCAGGGGGTGATGGGCCATATCACCGGTGATGACGGCCCTGTCGCCTTGGCTCTCTATGACGACGCTCACGTGACCGGGCGTATGGCCCGGGGTGGGCACGAAGCGGACCTGCTCGCACACCTGGTGGGTCACCTCGACCAGGTCGGCCTGTCCCGCCTCGATGACGGGGCGGACCGTTTCGTCCACGTTGAGGTAGGGACCGGTCTCGACCGACCAGTGGTCCCATTCGACCCGCCCGAACAGGTAGCGGGCGTTCGGGAAGGTGACCATCCACCGGCCTTCGACCAGGCGGGTGTTCCAGCCCACGTGGTCGAAGTGGAGGTGGGTGCACACGACGTAGTCGATGTCCTCGGGCCGGTACCCGGCCTCGGCCATCCGATCGAGGAAGGCGGACGCGCCCATGGGGATCGGGACCTGGTGCTCTCCGATGCAGGTATCGACCAGGATGCGGACCTTCCCCGTGTCGACCACGAAACCCTGTATGGCCATGCGACCGGTGCGGTCATCGACCAGGTGGGTGGGGACCAGCCACGGGTGGCGGGCCGATGCACCCTCCGGTACGTCCACCAAGATGGCGTCGAGCGCCAACTCGGTCTGGCGCTCCAGCACCTTGGTGACGCTCACCTCGCCGATCTTCCAGTCGCTCATGGCGCCTCCGCTTCCCCCTCTTGGCTACGAGTCGGCGAACAGCATCGCACGGGCGGCCCCGTCCCCGTACGAAGATGGAGCATGGGCCGGTTCGGCCGCCACCTGGAGGAGACTTCGTTCCAGATCAATCGAGCCCCACCAGCGCCGATGAGCACGGGTTGCGCCGGGCGACGGTGATCGGCGCCGGCGTGATGGGCTCGGGGATCGCCCAGACCTTCGCCGTCGCCGGGCTCGACACTGTCTGTGTCGACGTCGACGACGCGGCTCTGGAACGGGCTCGCCAGCGGATCCTCGACGGTCGCTAC
>JAKBAX010000329.1 GCA_021808785.1 Actinomycetes bacterium
GATCTGGCAGGTCGACCAGGGGAGTCGACGGTTCCTTCCTGGAGTAGGATCACCGAGGCTCATGGCCCCCGTAGCTCACTCATTGCCCCTGTAGCTCAGTCGGATAGAGCGGCTGCCTTCTAAGCAGCGGGTCGCAGGTTCGAGTCCTGCCGGGGGCGCCGGGCCGCGGTGCCAGGTCGCGACGGGGTGACCCGGAGGGCCAGCCACTCGGCCAGGTGGCGGTAGCACTCCCGGCGCTGCGCCGGGGGAAGGGGCGAACGCCGTATCGCGTCCGCGTAAGCCCAGACGTACTCCCCGTACAGGCGGACGGCCGGGTGGCGCAGACGGTTGGCCCGGCGAGGATCCATGTTGACGCAGCGGGAGCGCATGGTCGGGCAGGCCCGCTCGGCGCGGTCTGGGTGGTCGCGGCGGAAATAGAGCCGCTCGGGCACCTGGAAGAAGCGACCGTAGAGGGCGATCTCGGCGATGATGGTGTGGTCGGCGTGGTGATAGCTGTTCTTCTTGGCCACGCGCCGCAGAACGTCCATGCGGATCACACCGCCGTCGTCGTCTCCTCCCTCGGCCAAGAGCAGGCTGCGAAACCGCTCGGGTGGATGCGGGGACTCCGTGTTGGGACCGTACTCGACGTCCTGCGTCGGGAGGCCGGAGCCGTCGATCAGGGTGCACCAGGCGTGGGACAGCACGGCATCCGGTTGCCCGTCCAGTGCCTCCACACAGCGTTGGAGCAGCGAGGGGGCGTACACGTCGTCGTGGGACGCCCACTTGAACAGATCGGCGCGACCCTTTTCGACCACGAAGTTGTGATTGGCGGCCAATCCGATGTTCCGCGGCTGACGGAACCACCTGATACGGTCGTCCTGCTTCTCGTACTGGCGGCAGATGTCTGAGGTGCCGTCCTCGGATGCGTTGTCTGAGATGATCAACTCGAAGTCCTCCAGAGTCTGGCGACGGAGGGAGTCGATCGACGCAGCGAGAAAGTTCTCACCGTTGTGCACCGGCAGCCCCACGGTCAGCCTCGGCGTCGTCATGATGACGCCGGGCCGACCTGGCTGCTCGGGGACGGTTGGGTCCAGGCGGCACCGATGCCGTCCCCGCGCCACCAGTGGTCCCGTGGCTGCTCGGCGAAGAACAGGTAGCGACGCCCGGTCCTCTGGGCCCAGTCACCAAGGGCCGAGGACTGGTGGGCGTTGTCCGAGAGGATTACGGCATGGGCTCCGAGGTTGGGCCCGACGGCGGACAATTCCATGGTCTCGTAGTCGTAGGTGTGAAGGCTGTCGTGGAGGAACATGTCGACGGCTTCCAGCCCGGCGAGAATGTCGATCGAGCGGCCGGTCCGGCGCTCGACGACCGACTCCCAAATCCCCCCGATGAGGCACCCGGCTTCGGGATCGATGTCGACCGTCGTCAGCCGCCCGTGCCCGTTGCGGAGCAGCGCCGCGGCGATGGCGCACGAACCCAACCCGAGGGCGGTGCCGGTCTCCACGACGTGGTCCGGCTGGATGGCACGGATCAATGCGTACCAGCCGAGCCGCCGGGCCCAGTGCGGCTCCTTCTCGGATATCCCCCGCCGCGGGTTGGACGCCCATCGCTCCGTGACGTGGTCGTGCAGCGCCACGTCGCGCTGGAGCTCGTCCATCCAACCCCGGGCATGGCCCACGGTGGCGCCTGAGACGGCAGCCACGAACCACGCCAGCTGATCGCGGTTGAGCGGGTCCAGATCGTAAGTGAAGTTCGTGGTCTCCCGCCCGTGCACCAGCCAGTCCACCGAACGGCCGATGAGCCGGGCGTCGTATCGGGCCACCATCATGGTGCGCAGAGGAAAGGCCGCTCCCCGGGCGACGGGCGAGTGGGCGAGGCGTCGCCTGACTTTGGACTGCATCGTGATGCTCCCGTGTGGTTCGTGACCGGTGGC
Organism: Actinomycetes bacterium; assembly: GCA_021808785.1. Classification (GTDB taxonomy): domain Bacteria; phylum Actinomycetota; class Acidimicrobiia; order Acidimicrobiales; family Palsa-688; genus JAKCDU01. The sequence goes on from JAKBAX010000329.1 coordinate 1,913, forward strand.
CAGTGGTTGCTGGCCACGGTCGATCGTCGGTAGGGAGGGCCGGAGACCCGCGATTGATACATTCGGCGCCGGCCGGGCACGGAGTCACGCAGGGAGCAGTGCGTCCTTCTGGTGGCTACGTGTGCGCGGCACGAGGAGCGAGGCGGCAAGGGTGAGATCCAGCAGATAGATCGATGGTTCGCCCATGCCAGTGTCGGTGTAGGAGGCGAACAGGCAGTAGGAGATGAGGAACAGCGCCACCGCCCGCCCTGGACCCCTTGGGCTGAGCAGTGCGGCCAACAGGAGCACGAAGAACATGAACGCCTCGAGGACGCAACCCACGATTCCCTGGTTCTGGTAGGTCGCGATCCAGCTGTTGTCGATCGGCAGGCCGTTCGACCCCGGCCCCTGATTGATCACCCCGTCGTTGGTCATGCCCGATCCCAGGATCTTGTTCGTCTCGGGGCGGGACTCGGAGAAGACCAGCGCCCAGGTCTTGGTTCGTCCCGAGAGGTCCTGTAAGGACTTCGCGCTCTGCCCCCGCTCCAACCAGGAGGTGATGAGCGGCAGCAGCGGCAGGACGATGGTCAAGATGACCACCAGGCATACGGCGAAGGCCTTGCGGATTCGACGTTTGGCGAAGAAGAGGCTGGCCCCGCCCATCAGCAGACCGATCAGGAGTCCCCCGAGCGCCGTCCGGGTGTGGGTGGCGATCAGGGCCACGGCGCCCCCGCCGATGAGAAGGAGCGCCGGCCTCCGTCGGATCATGCCTGACAGCCACAGGAGTATGGTCACACCTGTGAGCTCGGCCATGTAGTGGGCCACCTGCGGGGCCGTCATCGGCCACACCACGCCGTTCAGCCGGGCACTGTTGTAATTGAGGGCGAAGGCCTGGCTGGGCGAGATCATGATCCCGATCAGCAGTGACACGAGGATGATCGTCAATACCAGGAGCTGGGTCCGCAGCAGGACCCACCTCCGGTCGCGCCACCACGGTGTGAGCAGCCAGAGCACGGCGAGGAAGGTCATCAATCTGAAGCCCCTGTACGCCGTGCCGAGACTCACGAAGCGAACGCTCATCATTACCGAGGTGATGCCCAGCACGGTGTAGAGACCCAGGAACCAACTGCCGCGCACGACGACCTTACGGTTGACCGTCAGGGCCAGTATCAAAGCGGCCACCAGCGCGCCCTGTGTCACGAGCTGACCGACCTTGTGGGGCAGGGGGAGGACCGTCGTCGGCTTGGCGAACCCGATCGTGTTGACGAACAGGAGGGCCCATACTGCCGCCACCCGCCGGGTGGACCGGTCGGCGGGTACTTCCTGGCTGCTGCCGGCGGCGAGTGTGAGCATCATCTGGATGGCCGTCCTTCCGGGCTACAGAGAGGTCCGGGAAGTGGCGTTTGATACATGGACCCGAGGCTCGGGGCCGGCCCAGCGCCTCAGCCGGCCCAGAGCCTCAGCCGGCCCAGCGCCTCAGCCGGCCCAGCGCCTCAGCCGGCCCAGCGCCTCAGCCGGCCCAGCGCCTCAGCCGGCCCAGCGCCTCAGCCGGCCCAGCGCCTCAGCCGGCCCAGCGGGGCGGGCGCTTCTCCCGGAAGGCGGCGATCCCCTCGGCGGCCGCATCGGTCCCGAAGAAGGAGGCCGAGACCCCGGCCGCGTGGTCGAGTCCGGCCGCCACGTCCATCAGGGGGATGCGCCGCATCAGATCCCGGGTGACCCTCAACGCTTCGGGCTCGCACTGCTGGAACAGATCGAGGACCTCGGCCAGGGCCCCGTCCAATGCCCCGGTCGGGACCACCGATCCCACCAGGCCGCTCTGCAGGGCGGCAGCCGGGTCGAACACCTCGCCGGTCAACAAGTACCGAGATGCCGATGACGGGGTCATCCGGCGCAGGCAGAGGACCGAGATCAGCGCGGGTACCAACCCCAGGCGCACCTCGGAGAACGAGAAGGTGGCCGTCTCCACGCAGACCGAGACGTCAGCGGAGGCCAGGAGGCCGAAGCCTCCGGCCCTCACGTGACCGTTGACCGCGACGACGACGGGTTTGGGATAGTCCCACAGGTTGAGCAGGAGGTCGCCGAACGAGCCAGAACCCTGTTGCACCGGGGGGTCGCTCAGGTCGGCCCCGGAGCAGAAAGTGTTACCCGTCCCGGTGATGGCGACCGCCCGTACCGCCGGGTCGGCGGCGGCGTCGGCCAGGTGGGCCCGCATCTCGGCCACCAGGCGCTTGGACAGGGCGTTGCGGTTGGCCGGGGAGTCGAGGACGAGCACTGCTGCGCCGGTGCGGTCCTGGCGGCGCACCAACGGCCCGGAGCTGGTTCCCGGCGTACCGGAGGCGGCCGCCGTCATACCGGCCTCCGGAAGGGCTGGGCGGCCCGGCCCGGCGTCAGCGCGCGGGGAACCGGTGCCCGGCGGGTCCTCCATGTCCCGCGGCTCCCCCCAAGCGCGGTTCGGCTCCTTGTGGCGGAGGTCATGCCCTCAGGGTAGGGGACCGGGCCGGCCCGAAGCGCCCCGGGTCGCCGGCACCGAAACCCTTGTTGTGCAGAAGGGTTGAATAGTTCAACCCTTCTGCACAACAACGATCACGACAGCCCGCGGCGTCGCCGGCCGGCGTCGCCGAACCGGCGGGACGGCCGGTGCCGGGTGGGCCGGAGGCTCAGAACTCGGGTGAGAGGGGTCGCTCGACGGCGCCGGTGACCATGGCGTAGAGCCCGGCCGGGGTACACGGCGGCAGGACCGTGCCACCCAACAGGTTGAGCTCGAGCGGTATGAGGGAACGGCGCTGGAGGCGGTTGAGGGAGTGCTCGTCCCAGGTCAGTACCAGCATGTCGGCGGCCAGGCGGGCCACCGTGGCGGACCAGCCGGCGGGGTCGGGGCAGGACACCGGCGAGGCCAGGCGCATCAGGTCGAGGCGGGAGGCGTGGCCCAGTAGGGCGATCAGGCTCCAGGCCGGGACCCGCTCCCGTCGGGAGATATAGCTCTCGATTGTGCGGCCGTCGAGGACCCGCTCGGCCTCGCGCACCACGTCCCGGCCGGTAGATC
>JAKBAX010000330.1 GCA_021808785.1 Actinomycetes bacterium
CCGCACGACGTCCAGTCGGTGAGCTTCAGCGAGCCGGAAGGTCCGCGGGGTCCGGGGGGTCCGGCGGGTCCCGATGGTCCGGGGGGTCCGGGGGTTCCGGGGGGTCCGGGGGGCACCGCTCGAGCCTACCCGGCCCCGGTCCCGGAGTACCGGGCCAGGCGGGGGCCGGGCGTGCGGAGATCGCCCCGGCGGCGGGTCACCCCGATGGAGTCGAGGTGCGACAGCAGCGGTACGACGGACCGGCGGCTGCTGCCGAGGGCGTCCCGGGCGTCGGCAACCGTGAACCCTTCGGGGTGGTCGGTCATCACCTTCGCGAGCCGGCCCACCGCTGCCTCCACGGCAGAGGCGGCGAACCAGACCTCGCCTGCTTCGACGGCCAGGCCGGCCCGTTGCAGCTCCCGGAGGGCGCCCCGGTCGGACAGCGGCAGGGTTGGGGGGGAGCAGCCGGCCGCTTCGAGGACCGCCAGCACGCGCGACGCGGCTTCGCTCACCGCCGGACCGCCGAGGGCGGCGGCGTCCACTGCCCGGCCGTCCCGAAAGCCGACGCCGTCCAGGCGGTCCAGCAGGGCGCGCCGACGGTCGTCGAGGGTCGACAGGTCGAGGCCGGCGGTGCCGGCCGCGGTCACCCGGGCGGCCAGGTCGGCCCGCTCCGCGGCCAGGATCGCGGGGTCGACGACCCAGCGGCCGACGTCGGCTTCCACCTGGACCCCGGTGATGAGCCGTAGGTGGTCGCGCTCGACCCAGCCCCGCTCCGCGACCACCCGCTCGACGCTTCGATCGGGGCGGGCGTGCTTGGCCGGGCGCACCGGCTCGACGTCGAGCACCTCGCCCCCACCCACGGTCTCGAACCGGCCCGACTCCCGCAGCACGTAGCGGTCGCCGGGCAGGAGCGGCAGGCCCTCCGGGTTCTTGATCCAGAAGCGGGCCAAGCCCTCCTGACCGGCGTCTATACGGCCCCGGCCGAGGACCCGCATCCTCACCGGGTACTGGCCGCTACCGGTGTACACCGCGTAGGCGCCCCGCCGCTCGACGGCGTGACCGAGGGTGGGCAGCACCGTCAGGCGGGCGTCGAAGCAGCTCGTGGCGTGCCATTGCCCGGGGCGGACGAGGGCCTGGCCCCGCCCCACTTCGTGGCGCGAGGCGCCGGTGAGGTTGACCGCCAGTCGCCGCCCGGGGGTGGCGTGCTCGAGCTTGTGGTGGTGGCTCTGCAGGCTCCGCACGCGCACGGCCCGCCCACCGGGAAGCACGGCCATCTCCATGCCCACCGCGAGGGAGCCGTCCCGCAGGGTGCCGGTCACGACGGTGCCCGATCCCTGGACGGCGAAGCTCCGGTCCACCCATAACCGGGGCCGGTCGTGGTCGGCGGCCGGCGGGGTGGCCGCCAACAGACGGTCGAGGGCCACGCGAAGCCCGTCGAGCCCGATCCCGGCCGGGACGTCGACCTCGACGATGGGGGCGTCGGCCAGGAAGGTGCCAGCCAGCCGGTCCCGTACCTCGAGGGCCATGAGCTCGGGCCAGCCGTCCTCGGTGGCGGCCACCTTGGTCAGGGCCACCAGACCGTGGGACAGGCCGAGCAGACCGAGGATCCGGAGGTGCTCCTCCGACTGCTCCTTCCAGCCCTCGGTGGCGGCCACCACGAACAGGCAGGCGTCCACCGAACCCACCCCGGCCAGCATGTTGCCCACGTACCGGGCGTGACCAGGCACGTCGACGAAGCCGACCTCGGCACCCGAGGGCAGTGTGGCCGCGGCGAAGCCCAGGTCGATGGTCAGGCCTCTCGTCTGCTCCTCCGGTAGCCGGTCCGGGTCGACCCCGGTCAGGGCCCGCACCAGCGTGGACTTGCCGTGGTCCACATGCCCGGCGGTGGCCACCACCCTCACCGCTGCAGCGCCTCGGCCAGCACGGCGTCCTGTTCGGGCAGCACGGTCCGTAGATCACACACCGTGCGGTCCTGGCGGACGGTGGCGATGACCGGAGGCCGCCCGGCTCGGAGGCGGTCACTGATGTCACCGTCCACCTCCACGCCGGCCGACGCCATGGTGACCCCGGGCAGCGCGCCCCCGCCCATGACGGACCGGCAGTCCACCACCCGCCCCACCCCGAGGCTGGCGGCCCGCCGGCGCAGGTCAACGGGGTCGGCGGTGGCCATGCGCCACAGCGGGAGGGTGATGCCGGCATCGCGCTCCAGGTAGGCGAGGGCCACGTCCTGCAGGGCCTGCAGAATCAGCGAACCGGGGCGGAGGGCCCGGGCCAGGGGGTGACGCCGGCACCGCTCGACCAGGTCCCCGCGGCCGGCGATGATGCCGGCCTGGGGGCCGCCCAGAAGCTTGTCGCCGCTGAAGGTGACGAGGGCGGCACCCGCGTCCAGGGTCTGGCGCACGGCCGGCTCGTCGCGCAACCACGGCGGGGGCCCGCCGGCGAGCCACGGGCAGCCCTGGTCGAGCAGACCCGAGCCCAGGTCGACCACCACCGGAGGCCCCACGCCGGCCAGTTCGGCTGTCGACACGCTCTCGGTGAAACCGATGATGGCGAAGTTCGAGCGATGGACCTGCAGAAAGACGGCGGTGTCTGCTCCCGTGGCCCGCTGGTAGTCGGCCACCCGGGTCCGGTTGGTCGTGCCCACCTCGACCAGGCGGGCACCGGACTGCGCCAGCACGTCGGGAATGCGGAAGCCGCCGCCGATCTCGACCGCCTCCCCGCGGCTCACCACGACCTCCCGCCCGGCGGCCAGGGCGGTGAGGGCCAGTAGGACGGCGGCGGCCCCGTTGTTGACCACCAGGGCGGCTTCGCTGCCCGCGGCCAGGGCGAGGAGCGAAGCGGCGTGGGCCGATCGGTCTCCCCTCCGCCCGCTGGCCATGTCCAGCTCCAGATTGGAGTAGCCGGCCGGGTGCGACACCGCCAGGGGGGAGCGGCCCAGGTTGGTGTGGAGGATCACCCCGGTGGCGTTGACGACCGGCTGGAGCAGGCCTCGGGACCGGCGCGCCGCGTCCTCGGCGGCCACCTCCATCACCCGGTCCGAGCCGCACGTCTCCACTGCCCGGCGGGCCACGTCGACCAGCACCGGGTGGGGTAGGCCGGTCCCGGCCAGCTGTCGGGCCAGGCGATCGATCGACGGAGGACGGCCTGCTCCCTCTGACGAGGCGGGCCCGGCCATGCAGCCACGCTATCGCGCCACCCGGCCGTCCGACCGGGGCGTCCGACCTGGCCGTCCGACCTGGCCGTCCGATACCGGCTCTCGACCGGGGTGTCCGACCGGGGCGTCCGATACCGGCTCTCGACCGGGGTGTCCGACCGGGGCGTCCGACCTGGCCGTCCGATACGGGCTCCCGACCGGGGTGTCCGATACGGGCCGGCGGGTGGCCGGGCCGATTACGCTCCCGATCGGAGGTGTCCGAGCACCTGGTGGGCTCCACCGCCTTCAAAGCGGCTGGCTGTGGCGATCCCGCAGCGGCGGGTTCGATTCCCGTCCACCTCCGCCGGTAAGTCCTCCGCACCCGAGGTGCGGAGGACCGCCGGCCGGACCCGGCCTCGTCGAGTGCCGCCTCCAGACTGGGTCGCTCGCCGCTCGGCACCTCCGAACGCTCGGTGCTCGGCGCGTCGGCGCGCTTGCCGGCCCGGGGCGGTTGCCGGCCCGGGGCGGCGATGAGAGACTGCCGGACCGAGAGGAGGATCGTGCGCGCAGTCGTGGCACGGGCCGGGGTGGTGGCCCCTGAGGACGTCGAGGAACCGGTCCCCGCGGCGGGCGAGGTCCTGGTGGCACCTATCGCCTGCGGCATATGCGGATCGGATCTCCATCTGGTCGAGGCGCAGGCGAGCCACCCGGAGATGCTCCCGCCGCTGGTCCTCGGCCACGAGTTCGCGGCCGAGGTCCTGGACTTCGGGCCGGCGACCGAGAGGCGTTTCCAGCGAGGCACCGTCGTCACCTCGGTGCCTTACCGAGACTCGCCGGCCGGGCCGCAGCTCATCGGACTGTCGCCCTCCGCCACCGGCGGTCTGGCCGAGAGGATGGTTCTGCAGGAGAGCCGCCTACTCGCCGCACCGGCGGGGATGGATGCGGCGCGGGTGGCGGTGGCCGAGCCCCTGGCGGTGGGGGTCCACGCCGTTGGGGCCGCTCGGCTGCAGAGGGGTGACACTTCGCTCGTCGTCGGCTGTGGTCCGGTCGGGCTGGCCGTTATCGCCGCCCTGAAGGCGGCCGGTCACGGCCCCGTGGTCGCCGCCGACTTCTCGCCGGTCCGGCGTCGACTGGCCGAGACTACCGGTGCCGACGTAGTGCTGGACCCGGCGGCGACCAGCCCGTACGAACGTTGGGCCGAGCTGGCCGGCCCGGCACCGCTACCCTCACCGCTCCTCGACGGTCCGCCACCGGCCACCACCGTGGCGTTCGAATGTGTCGGCGTACCCGGCATCCTGCAGTCGGTGATCGCTTCGGTCCCGCCCCACAGCCGTGTGGTGGTGGTCGGTGTCTGCAACCAACCCGACACCATCACGCCGGTCACCGCCATCACGAAGGAATTGTCGCTGCAGTTCGTGTTCGCCTACCGGCCGGACGAGTTCGCCCGCTCGCTGGCGTGGATTGTCGCGGGCGTTGTCGACGTCGGACCGTGGATCACCGGCACCTGCGGTCTGGACCGGGTGGCCGCGGCCTTCGAGCAACTGCGCGACCCGCAGCAGCACGCCAAAATTCTCGTGACCCCGTCCTACTAGGGTCGGCCGGGACCCTTCGGGATGATGCGGATCGGTCCTGATTTCGGGGCGGGTGGAGTTGGGACCGGTGGGTGTGGGTTCTGCGCTTGTCGGGGGTCCTGATTTCGGGGCGGGTGGAGTTGGGACCGGTGGGTGTGGGTTCTGCGCTTGTCGGGGGTCCTGATTTCGGGGCGGGTGGAGTTGGGACCGGTGGG
>JAKBAX010000331.1 GCA_021808785.1 Actinomycetes bacterium
GGAGCTCTTTCGGCGGGTCCGGCCCTTGCCTCCCCACGAAGAGATGGTGATCGAGGATCTTGACGACGACTACGGCGCCGCTTTCCTCGCCGTCCTCGAGGGGTGAGCGTCCAATCCTCTCGTGGCCCTATCGTCATCGACACGGACGTGTTCGGAGCCGATCTGGTCCGTCGGTCCGCTCTGGCGGGGCGGTATGAGCCCATCATCGTCGGCAGACCGGCGTTCATCTCGGGTCAGACGGCGGCGGAACTCCGCAACGGAGCCCTCCGTCGGGGGTGGGGAGAGAAGCGGATGAGAGAACTGGAGGCCAGGATCGGGGCCGCGCAGACCGTGCATGCAGGCCCCGATCTCATTCTCACCTAAGCCCAGCTCCGAGCTGACTGTGAACGCATCGGGCAGGCACTGGCTCAGCGTGACCATGACGCAGACCGTTGGGTTGCAGCGACTGCATTGCGCCTTGGGATACCGCTGGTATCCAACGACGGCATCTTCGACAATGCGCCCGGGGTGGTGATCGAGAAGCCATAGCATCAACACTCCGATCGGGCACCGACAAGGACGTCGTATATCCGGCGTTGGAGGGCACCCGATCCTGGTGTTTCGGGGATGAGCGGAAGGCGTCCTTTGGGGACACCTTCGGGCTGCCGGCACAGGTCGCACGCCGGACCAGTTCTGGTGTTCCAGGCGCGCGGCGTCTTCAGGGTTCGTAGTGATACCGAGCTTGTAGCACCACGATGTCGTCGCCGTCGACGAGATAGACCAGCCGATGCTCCTCGTCGATGCGGCGCGACCAGCAGCCGGCCAAGACATGACGAAGAGGCTCCGGCTTGCCAATGCCTGCCACTGGATCTCTGAGGACCTCGTTGAGGAGGCGGTACAACCGGTTGAGGGTCGCCTTGTCAGTTTTCTGCCAGTGGAGATAGTCGTCCCAGCCGTGGGGGGTGAAGACGAGGCGCATCAGCCCAGGTCGTGGGCTTCGCGCTGTCCAGAGCGGGCTTGCGCCAGGCTCTCCATGAGTCGCTGTGCGTTGGCAGGAACCCGCAGGAGCCACGCCGTCTCGGTCAAGGCGTCGTAGTCGTCGCGCGACATCAATACGGCGTCGCCGTTCTTCGAGGTGATTTCGACGGGTTGGCGGTCGTCGTTGACCTGGGCGATGAGCGGGAACAGGTTTTTGCGGGCCTCAGATGCGGTGATAGCCATGACTCCTCCAAAATGGTACTATAAATGGTACCATTATCCTCTGTCCGGGCGGCGGCCAAGGCGCGGCAGACGGGACCAGTGTGAGATCACAATCCCCCAAGTGCACCTGGAACCGCTGTTAGCGGACGCTTGGCACTCAACTTTCGGGGCGGACAATATGGGGCACGGACTGCTACGTGGCTCTGTGACGGCGGGCGCCGACCCGTCCGACGCCGGAGGATGGTTCATTTGTGGCTCTTCGCGTCGGAGTGGGGAGGGCCGTGATCGCGTCGGTGAAGGCTTGACGCGATAGGTCAGGGGTCCCGCCATCCTGGCTGTTCGGTTAGGAAACCAGGGTGATAGGAGGAACCCCTGACGAAGGATCAGAGTACCGGTGTGGCCTTGTTGGGCCTGGCCGGGTTCGTGCTGTTGGACGCGGTGGAGGAGGACGGCGAGCTGCATCTGGCGGTGGAGACGACCGCTTCGCGGGCTACCTGCCCGGAGTGCGGGGTGTTCGCCCGGTCGAAGGGCCGCAAGGTGGTTCAGGTGCGGGACATGCCCGCCGGTGGCCGGCCGGTGCGGCTGTGGTGGCGCAAGCGCCGCTGGTTTTGCCCCGACAGCGACTGCGAGAACAAGACGTGGAGCGAGCAGGCCCCGGCGATCCGGGCTCGGGCGGTGTTGACCGAGCGGGCCGGCCGGGAGATCTGCACCCGGGTGGGCCGCGACGCGGCGTCGGTGGCGGAGATGGCACGCGAGTACCTGGTGGCGTGGTCGACGGCGATGGCCGTGCTGGAGTCCCACGGCCGGCCGCTGGTCGATGATCCTGATCGGATCGGGAACGTGGCCGAGTTGGGGGTGGACGAGACCGCGTTCGTGCGTTCGGGTCCGGGTCGGCGTCGGGGGTTCGTGACCGGCATGGTCGACCTGGAACGCCACCGGCTGCTCGATGTGACCCGGGGCCGTTCCGGCGCCGACCTGCGTACGCGCCGGCTTCTGGCGCCTGCGACGGTCCACAATGTGCCGATCAGCGGCACCCCGAAGCGCATGCAGAACATCGCTAGCGACGGGTTCCAGGGCGATCCGATCGACGGATCCCGCAGCGATGGGACAGCTCAGAACGCGCCTACAGAACACGTCTGGGCTGTTCCCCGACCGCTTGAAACCCGACCACGCAGAGTGGTCGTGTGGAGCCCCTTCCGACCGCCACAATCCGCTAGACACCGCTGTGTCGCGTGTCCGATTGTGTCATGCAGGCCCTGGACGGACTCCGAATTATGCCTCTGACCAGGGAGAACCCTGGTCAGAAGTGAGTGAGTGGTGGTGGTGCCTCCAAAAGCCAACCGCTGCCGATTCCCGGCCAGCCGATCCGCCTGGGAGAACGCAAGCTGGCCCTTCCGACGTGCCGAGACGAGGTAGCCGAGGCGGTGGAAGCGTTAGCGGCGGGCGGGGGTGGGCGGGTCCTGACGGTCGGGAAGGTCTACGCCGCCATGGCTGCCTGCGGCTCCCTCTGGTCCCGAGCGACGGTCGCCAAGACCATGTTGAGGATGACCCGACCGGCCCGTCGTCCGCCTTACCTGCGGTTGGACCGAATAGGCCCGGATCAGTACCGTCTTGGTGGATTCGCTCCCAGGGTCGCTTATCCGGCCTCGTGACCTCTCGGGACAAGGAGCACCGCGGTCACGTGTACCAAAGCGTCGCTGGTTGAAATCGAACCATGGATATCTCATACTTACAACCGGTCGTTCAGCTGGGACGACGCGACTGGCGAGCCACTTCATCGGCAGCGTCCTGTCGGCCTGGGCGAAACGTACGTGGGCGGAGGAGCTGCCAGTGGCGGGCAGCCAGTAGAGCGACGTTGACCAGGATCCATCGCGCCCGAGGATGGTATCGGGGAGAGCGTTGAGCGTACGCCGATCACCCGCTCGGGAGCGACGCGGGTGCCTGGCTGCTGACCTGCGATACTGGGTTCCTCTCTTGGGAAAGGCGCCCGATGATCGTTGCCATCGCCGGGGCTTCTGGTTTTGTCGGACGTGCTCTGACGGCCCAGCTGCTCGGTACCGGGCACGACGTGGTCGGCCTCGGCCGTTCCGTGAGCTCCCTCCCGACGGGTACGAGGGCCATCGCTGTTGACGTGGGCGACGAAGGCGCGACTGCCGACGCCCTGGGTGGTGTCGAGGTTGCCTATTACCTCGTCCATTCGATGGCCGCCGGTGGTGGATTCCGCGATGTCGACCTCCGTCTTGCCACCGCCTTCGGTCGGGCGTCGGCGCAGGCGGGCGTCGGCCGGATCATCTATGTCGGAGCGCTCGGGGACGCTCCGACCTCCGCACACCTGGCCAGCCGGCACGAGGTGGGTTCGGCCCTCGCCGCCGCCGGCGTGGCGGTGGTCGAGCTGCGGGCCGCGGTGGTGTTCGGCTCGGGCAGCATCTCCTTCGAGATGCTTCGTTACTTGACCGAGCGACTGCCGGCCATGGTCTGCCCCCGGTGGGTGCGCACCCGGATCCAGCCTATTGCCCTCGTCGACCTGCTGGCTTATCTGGAGCAGTCGCTCCACGTCGCTCCAGGCGTCTATGAGATCGGCGGCGCTGACGTCACGACCTACCGCGAGATGATCGCTGCGTACGCCCGCGTCCGGGGTCTGCGTCCCCGTCGCATTATCGACATCCCGTGGCTCACTCCGCACCTCTCGTCGTACTGGGTCGACCTCGTGACGCCGGTCGAGCGTTCGGTGAGTCATGCGTTGATCGAGAGTCTCGTCACCGAGGTGGTGGTGGTCGACGCCGAACCGGCGAGACGGGCGTTCTCGGTCACGCCGATGGGCGTCGAGGGCGCCCTCGACGCTGCGCTCGACGACCAGGACGAGGAGGTAACTCGCTCCCTGCTCGAGCGCCGTGACGGCCTGGTCGATGGTGTCTACTCCGTCGTCGTCGATGTCACCATCCCACCGGGTACCGAGGAAGTGGTCGTGCACGATCTGGGGTCGATCGGCGGGCGGCTCAGCTGGTACGGTGCCGCACCCGGGTGGATGGCCCGCCTTGTCCTCGGGCGCCTCGTAGGCGAGCGGCTTCGACGACGTAAGCCCGCGGCCGTGGTGCCGGGAGCGCTCGTCGACTGGTGGCGCATCGCCTGGGTCGAGTCGGGCGAGCTGGTGCTGCGGAGCGTCGGATGGTTCCCCGGTGACGCCTGGCTCGGGTACCGCGCCGGTCAAGGTGCCCTTCACCAGGTAGCCGCGTTCCGCCCCCGTGGCATACCAGGCTTTCTTTATTGGAAGCTGCTCGCGCCAGTGCACCGCGTGGCGTTCGACCGGATGGCTCGCCACCGTGTTATGCGGGCGTCAGGGCCGCCCTGATGGCAGTTCGCGGGGGTCCCGGCTCTGCGTCACGGCACCCGTCGTATCCCACAAACGACTAGTCCTGGAAGAGGTTAGGCCGATCGTTCGGTGCGATCTACGGACTTGTCGGAGGTCGGGTCTTCTCGACCCAAGTCATGAGTGCTGAGCCAGGGTGCATGAATACGTGCTCCCTCGCTGCTTCGAGTTGCCAAGTGTTGAGCTTGCGAACGTAGGCGGCATCAACGGTGTGGTCGATGCCGAGGTAATCGAGTGCAACCGTCATGAGCGGCGAGAGGGGCATGACCACCGTGTCAGCCCCACCTATCGCGATCTCATTGCGAACGCCGCACGATTCCCACTCGCATCGCCGTAATGACGGG
>JAKBAX010000332.1 GCA_021808785.1 Actinomycetes bacterium
CCAGCGAGGCGGTCGCTGCCACAGAGGGCTGCGAGGTGGAGATCGTCGATGCCCGGCGATTCGGTGGCGCGTACGTGCTCGACGAGCTCTGGCACCGCCTCGGGATCGCTCGGGCGCTGCACGGCGCAGCCAAGGGTCGCCTGCTCGACGGCGAGGTGGCAGAGCGGATCCTGTTCGCGCTCGTCGCCCAGCGCTGCCTCGAGCCGGCCTCGAAGCTCGCGTGCGTGTCCTGGGCGCGCGAGCGCGTCGCGCTCACGAGCCGCCCCGGCTTCGATGACGACGGCGCCTACTCGGCGATGGACTTCCTGCTCGACGCGCTCGGCGAGATCGCGACCGGCATCTTCGACCGCACGGCGAACCTGCTCAACTTGTCCTGCGACGTCATCTTCGTCGACACCTCCTCGACCTACTGGGAGCTGGACATCGCGGACGAGGAGATCGACCTCGCGACGGCTAAGGAGAACGAGTCCGAGAAGGCGAGCGACGAGGGCCCAGCCGTGCCCTCCGAGGCGGCGCTTCGCCAGTTCTCCAAGCACAGCAAAGATCACCGCAAGGACCTGTTGACCGAACTACTGAAAGTATTCTCCCAGTTCAGGGCTTTGCGCCTCGCTTCGTGGTTTATGGTTCCGGCCCGTGGTCGACGACAACATGCTCAGGGATCTCAGTTCGCTGGGGGTGCCATTGGTGGGGTTGTTGGCGGCAACCGCCGATCCGTGGGAGCCCTATCGGCTGCTTGATCGCGACGGCGAGGCGATCCTTGCGGTTTCGGCCTATCTGCGGGGCCTGCAGGCCTCCGGGCGGCCGGCCACAACACAGCGGTCCTATGCGATGGATCTGCTTCGCTGGTATCGCTTCGTATGGGCGGTAGGGATCCCCTGGGACCAGGCGACTCGGACTGAGGCCCGCGACTTTTGCTTGTGGCTCCAAGTCGCCGACAAACCGAGGCGTCCACACTGGCGCCACCCTGTGGCGCAGCCCGGACCGGAGCGCTATACGCCCCCGGGCCCCAATGCGCTGACCGGCAAGGCGGCCCCTTCGACGAAGTACGCGGCCAAAACGGTGGCGCACTGCGAGTCGGTGGTGCGCGGGTTCTATGAGTTTCACCTCGAAGCCGGTACCGGCCCGATGGTCAACCCGTTCCCGCTCGCTCGCGCCCACCACGCCCGTCATGGCAGCCGACACCACAACCCAATGGAGCCCATCAGAGGCGAGCGCACCGGAAGATACCGGCCCCGGGTTCCCGTGCGCCTCCCTCGCCAGATACCCGACGAGCGTTTCGCCGAATTGTTCGCCCGGCTGTCATATCGCACCGGGACCGGGCATTGGTCGCCATGTGGGTCTCGACCGGGGCACGGGCGTCCGAACTGTTGGGGCTGACCGGTGGCGATGTAGACCCGGGCCAGCAGCTGATCACCGTGGTCCGCAAGGGAACCAAGGCCCTCCAGCTACTGCCCGCGTCCCCCGACGCGTTCGTGTGGCTGCGGCTCTATGAGGCCCAGATGCACGGTCTCGTGCCGGCTGGCCGTGACGAACCGTTATGGCGGACTCTCCGGCGCCCGTTCCGCCGGCTCACCTATGACGCGGCCCGGGCGATGTTTGACCGCGCCAATACGGCGCTCGGCGCCAACTGGACCATTCACGACCTTCGTCACTCTGCTGCCTATCGCATGGCTCGTGATCCCGAAGTCCCCCTGACCGATGTGCAGTGGGTCCTCGGACATGCTCGCCTCGCCACCACCCAGCTGTACCTGAACCCACTGCAAGACGACGTGATCGCCAGCGTGCTCGCCTACCACGCCCGGCGGGCAGCCGGGGAGACCGCTAGCAACGTTCCCTCGACGTCTTATCGTGCCGAGTCGCTCGACGTGCTCTTCTCGAGGAAGACGCTGTGACCACTTCCGCTTCCATCGCCGAGGCCGAGGTCGCCCCGGCGCTAGGGCGCGCCGCCGACTTTGCCGAGAACGTCGATCGGCTGGCCGAACGTTTCCCCCCGAGAGCACAGCAACGATCCTGGCCGACCACAAAGAGGCCGTTGGCCGAGATGATGGAGCTCGTCGCCGCCTCAGCGTTGCTGAACGATCTCGACGAGCGGACCCGAGGTCATCGTGTCGACAGCCTGAGAGCGCTGGTGGACTGGTTGGAGGCCCAGCCCGGGACCACCTGGGACGAACGGTGGCATGCCTCGGGTGCAGACGACGCGCTGGGGGGCACCTGGCGGGACCTCGTCGTGGCGGTCGCTGCCGGCGGTCCACGACGCATCTACGACTATCTGGGCTCAGGACTGGCGGTTCTCGTATGCGCCGATGTCATCCGCCCAAGCCTGCGATGGCTCCTTGCCTCGACCACCCCGAGGAAGCTGGCCGGCTCCCTGGCTGCGACCCGGGACCCGAAAGGCTTCGCCGACTTGGCGCTCGTTTTGGAGCGGGTAACGGTGAGCGTGGGCACGACCGGGCCCGCACTGCAACGGATCGCCGCCATCGTGGTGGCCAAGGGCGGCACCATCGCCGACATCACGGTCGGCGACTGCCTCCAAGTCCAACAGGTAGCGAGGAACACCTTCGCCGAGGGCCACAACAACAGCCCCTTCTTTTACCAGCTCCTCCACTCGATGGGCGTCTTCGGGCCTGACGCACCACCGTCGATCCGGATGTTCAACACTCTCGGACAACGCAGCGTCGAAGGACTCGTTGACCGCTACGACATCGCTTGCCGGCCGGTGCGCGATGTCTTGGTCGACTACCTGCGCGAACGCCAGATGCGCCTCGACTACTCCACGCTCAACTCTCTGTCGTCCACCCTGGCCAATCGGTTCTGGGCTGACCTTGAGCGACACCATCCGGGCATCGATTCACTACACCTCGCAACCGAGGTCAAGACAGCCTGGAAGCAACGCCTCCTCACCAAACCGATCCGACCCAACTCCCAAAAGGTCACCGGCGCCATCCGGCTCAATGCGATGGAGATCCTCTCCACTGTGCGGGCCTTCTATCTCGACATCGCCGAATGGGCGAACGACGAGCCGGCCCGCTGGGGGCCTTGGGCTGTCCCCAGCCCGATCCGATACAACGAGATCTCCCACAAGAAGAATCGCGATCACCGCAAGTCCCGGATGGACCAGCGCACCCGTGAGCGCCTGGCGATCCTGCCTGTCCTCTGTGCCGCCGTTGACGTGGAACGGCGAACGGCCGCCGAGCGTCTAGATGTTGCGCAACAGACCCCGCCGGGCGAGCTGTTCACCACGGCCGGCCAGACGCTGCGGCGGTCAACGCAGGGCAAAGTTGCACACACCCGGATATGGGCAGAGGATCCCGAGAACGCCAGACGCCGGGACCTCACATTGGAGGAGCATCAAGCCTTTTGGTCCTGGGCTTCCGTTGAGGTTCTGCATCACACCGGGATCCGAATCGAAGAACTCGGAGAGCTCTCCCATCACGACATGATCGAGTACAAGTTGCCCGACAGCGGCGAGCTCATCCCCCTGCTCCATGTCGTTCCCTCCAAAACCGACCTCGAACGTCTCTTGGTCATCAGCCCCGAGCTAGCAGACGTGTTGAGCACCATCATCTGCCGGGTCCGGGGCGAGGACCAGACAGTGCCGCTGGTAGTGGCCTATGACGCCCTCGAGCGCACCTGGCTGCCCCCGATGCCGCTGTTGTTCCAGCGCCGCTTCGGCGCCGAGCACCGGCCGATCGCCCCACAAGCGATCCGCCACTTGCTCATCGGAGCAGCAGAACGAGCTGGGATCAGCGACGCCTCGGGCCGACCGCTGCGATTCGTTCCCCATGACTTTCGGAGGTTGTTCATCACTGACGCCATCATGCACGGGATGCCGCCCCACATCGCCCAACTGGTGGCCGGGCATCGGGACATCAATGTGACCATCGGCTACAAGGCCGTCTACCCCGAAGAGGTGATCAACGGCCACCGGGCCTTCATCGCCCGGCGCCGGGCGCTGCGTCCGAGCACCGAGTACCGCACCCCGACCGAGGAGGAGTGGACGGAGTTTCTCGGTCACTTCGAACACCGCAAACTTTCGCTAGGTACCTGTGGACGTTCCTATGCCACCGCTTGCATCCACGAGCACAGCTGCATCCGTTGCCCGCTGCTGCGTCCCGATCCCGCCCAGCGGCCCCGTCTGGTCCAGATAGAGGCGAATCTTGGTGCCCGGATCGACGAGGCCACCCGGGAAGGCTGGCCCGGCGAAGCCGATGGCCTCCGGATCAGCCAGGCCGCGGCCCAAGACAAGCTCGCCCAGATGGATCAGATCGTGGCACGCCACCAAGACTCCGTGCATCTGGGCATGCCTGACTTCGCTCACACTGCAGCTCGCACCGTCACCACCCGAGACCATCCCGCCAAAGACGGGAGCACTCGATGACCACGGCCGTCACCGCTAACCTCCATCAACATCTGCTGATGACGGCTGGCGCCCGCTCGAACGATTCCGATTGAACTGATGCCCCACGATTCTCTCCGAAAGATCGAAACCTTGACCGGGCGCCTTGAGTCCCTTTCAACCGAGCGGGAACTGGCCGTTGCCCGTGCACTGAACGCCGGTGCGACCTGGTCCGAGATAGCCAACTCGCTCGGCTGCAGTCCCCAAGCTGCGCACCGGCGTTACCGGTGGCTCCACTTCAGTGACCGCACCGGCGAGGTCTGGCATGAGAAGCCCCTGCCGTTCTAAAGCCCCTCCAATCTCTGGACAAGAGAAATCCTCTTCCAAACACCCCCGTAGTTCGGAGAAGACCTCCCCCAGGTGGTGCTCGGCATGGCGGTGACGGCCGAAGGGGTGCCGGTGCGGTGCTGGACGTTCCCGGGCAACACCTCGGACCAGGTGATCATCCGGACCATCAAGGACGACCTGGCCGGATGGATG
>JAKBAX010000333.1 GCA_021808785.1 Actinomycetes bacterium
TAGCTGGTGGGCGTGGCCGCGGCCACAAGTGGCGCAGCTGCTGCCACTGAGGCAGGCGCCGCCCTCCCGCCTCCTGTCGATGCGGTCGAATATGCGATCGAACCTGCGATTGCGAGCGCGGCCGCTCCCAGCACTCCGATCAGCCTTCTGTGCATCCGAGATCATGCCTCCTGGTCGATGAGTCTAGGCAGGATGCACCTTCACCGGGCACCAATCGTCTCGACGTTCACCCATTGGCCTCCCGACCGCTCGACCTCCGGGAATGCAGCTCTCACCTCGTCCATCAGGTCAGGAAGCATCAGCAGCACGGCATCTGGCGGATCCGACCGGAGCCGACTCGTGCCGAGGATCGGTATATCGGTGTCGGGCATTCGGCGGCCCTCCTTGGCCGGAGATGCGTCGACAATCCCCGGCAGGAGGCCTCGATCTATTCCTGCATGCAGCAGCAATGCGACAGCACGCGACGCGGCGCCGTAGCCGACGACATCGGCTCCAGCGTCGCGCCTGAGCCTCAGCCAGTCGTGGACGGCCCGGGAGTGTCGTTGCACCCGGTACTGGAGGAGACTCACTGAATCCGGATCCGCCGCTCCGGTGCGTCGCTCCTCGTCCAGGAGGTCCCGAACGGTCCGATGGGCACGCCCGGCCGGTTCCCGCGTGGCGGCCAGAAGCACAGTGCCCCCGTACAGATCGAACGTCCAGGCTCGTTGCAGGGCGAACCCGTACTCTCGCAGCATCAACTCGAGCGCGCTTGTCGAGTAGTACGCGTAATGCCCGTGGCGGAGCGAGGTCCACTGCCCCAGGCGCAGGATGGTGCCCAGGGAGTGGAATTGCAGTAGCAGTACGCCTCCGGGCGCCACACGCGTCGTCCGCTCGGCGAGCGCGGCGCGTTGGTCCGGGGCATGCATCATGCCGAAGCAGTCCAGTACCACGTCCGCCTGCTGGCCGTCACCGACGGATCTCGGTCCTCGCACGGCCATGTGACCCAGCCACGACCCTCCGTGTGGGCTCTCGAACTCGGCGACAGTAGCGCGGCCATCGAGCCAACCGTCGCCGGCAATCAGAGCAACGGCGGACGCGGCCTGGACTGCAAGCGCGGCCGGTTCGAGGGCCCGGGGCTCCTCGGTGTTCGCGGGATCGGAGACCAGTTGGGCCAAGCCGCACGACGAGCACATCCACATCTCGAGTGGATGTAGCGGGTCGGGTCCCGGATCATCGACTTCGGGGAAGCAGTCGCAAGGCGGTTGGCGCCCGAGGTCGAGTACGACTGCGCCAGTGTGGCTGCGGCAGAATCGACAGGAGTGATCGCCGGGCACGGACATCACGTGGATAGGGCCCGGCTGCCCGCGAGTGTCGGCGCAGACCGGTCGCGATCGGAGATCACCGATACTGCAAGCGGCCAGGGTATGGCCAACTCGGGGTCATCGAAGGCGATGGTGAGATCCTCGGCGGGGTCGTGGGCTCGATCGATGCGGTACGAGACGTCGGCGACTTCCGAGAGGGCTTGGAATCCGTGGGCGCAGCCGGCCGGAATGTAGATCGACTGCTGAGTGTCGCCATCGAGGCGGAAGCTCTTCCAGGTGAGATAAGTCGCCGACGACGGACGGAGGTCGACCACTACGTCGAATATGGCCCCGTAGGAGCATCGAACCAGCTTCGACTCGCCTCTTCCGGTCCTGGTGTGCAGGCCCCTCAGGGCCCCCCTCCGGGACCTCGATGTACTGTCCTGGATGAAGGCGCAAGGTTCGATCCCGGCCCCCCGCATGACGTCGGCGTCGAAGGTCCGGCAGAAGAACCCCCGGGCGTCGACATGCGGTGTAGGGGTGAACAGCAGCACACCTGACACCTCGGGTACGGCCGCCAGTCTCATGATCGGGAGCAGACGAAGAAGTACTCGACCCCGAGCCGGCGACCGAGCACCGGCAGGTCCGCGTTGAAGCGCATGTTGGCTTGTCGAACCCAGGCGCGTCTCGGTTGCCCGTGGTTCCAGTTGTAGGAAGTGGGAAAGGCCCGGTGGACGATGAAGTGCTCCTCGAGGCTGCCACGGAAGCGCTCGATGCTCTGAATGTTCGTGAACGCCTCGTAGACGTAGGGTCGGCGGTGGGCGAAATTGGTGTAGGTCGCCAGGAAGATCCCGTCTTCTTCGAGGAGAGCGGCGATCTCGGCCAATTTCTGTTCCTGGTGGCCTCCGAGGTATTCGAATACGCCCTGCGACACGACGATGCCGAAGCGGCGACCGTCGAACCCGATGGGAACATCGAGGATATCGGCCTCGCGAAGGTTCGAAGCCGGTTCGGCTACGGCGATGTCGATTCCGAAATACCGGATACGGGGATGGAGCAAGCGGCCAAGAGTCGCTGGTCCGCAGCCCACGTCGAGTAGATCCAGGTGACGAGACCCGGATATCCGATTGATCAGCCGGGCTGTCTTCTCCAGCCGGTAGTGCGGCGCAGCGAACTTGGTGTGCTCTTGGCGCCAGAAGTCCTTCGTACCGGGCGGGGCGCCGGCCGGATGGGGGAGTGACGCGGTGGACTCTACTGATCCGCCTGGCAACGCCGGTCTCGTACCGGCCTCACGAGCCATGGGTGGCCGCGCCGGCGAAGGGCACGAAGCTCCGGTCGGACTGACGGTAGAGCATGTCGTCGATCCGGCCGGCGGACTGTAGCTCCTGGATCCTCCTGAGCCTGACAAAGCGCGATGACGTGAAGTCGTCTTGACTGAAACCGTACCTGGTGTAGGCCGCCACCAGCTGCTCGATACCGTCGCCTACGGTCCACTCCAGGACCAGTTCAGGGAAGGTGTCACGGAGTTTCGAGAAGTCGACCCGATAGTTGCGCTGATCGGGTCCGGCCCCGGCTGCAAAGGATACCTCCGAGCCGGCGATGGCTCCTCGGACCAGTTCCGCGACATCTCTGATCTGCACGTTGTCCTCGGCTCGGCCCACGTTGAATGCCTGGTCGTGAATGAGCTCCCGGGGTGCCTTCAGCACGGCCAGGAAGGCGCGGCAGATGTCCTCGACGTGGACCAGTGGGCGCCATGGGGAACCGTCGCTCTCGAGGCGCACCTGCCCGGTGGTCAGTGCGATCGCGGTGAGGTTGTTGACCACGATGTCCAAGCGCAGGCGCGGTGAGAAGCCGTACGCGGTGGCATTGCGCAGATACGTGGGTGTGAACGAGTCGTCGGCCAGATCCGCCAGACGGCGCTCGGCCAGCACCTTGGTCTCCCCATAGGGCGTGACCGGAAAGAGATCGGCATCCTCGGTGACTTCGCTGGAACCGGCGGCCCCGTACAAGCTGCAGGACGACGCAAAGAGGAACCTTTCCACCCCGGCCTGCTTGGCGGCGCGGGCCAGTCGGATGGTGCCTTCCAGGTTTACCGAGTAGGTCGCGGCCTTGTTGAGGTGGCCGAGCGGGTCGTTCGACAGCGCGGCCAGACAGACCACGGCGTCCAGGTCCCGCAGGGCCTCCGGACCGACCTGGCGGATGTCTACCCACGGACGTGCGGACACGTCCTCCGGGCCCGGACCCAGGTCGCAGCCCTCGTACAGGCCGGAGTCCAGTCCGACCACGTCGATCCCGGCGGCGGCGAGGAATGGGACCATGACGGCGCCGATGTATCCGCGGTCACCCGCTATGAGCACTCTCATCGTTGATAGGAGCCAGGTCGAGGGTGTCTGATACGCGACGGGACCCCGAGCCTCGGCTCAGCCGCCCGGCAGCCTGAGACTGTCCTGGTAGAGCGCGGCCATCGCCGTCGGTACCCATCCGCTGTCCCATCGGTGGGTCAATTGCTGGTTGGGCCCATATGTGTGGACCACGCCGGCACCGGTCAGGAGCGGGTCGTAGTCGTTCATGTCCCACTCGTAGAGGGCGTATCCACCGATCCATATCCGGTTAGCGGTCTGGAAGGGGCCACCATGCTGGCTGACGAAGCTGCTGGTCAGCCGGTAGTTCGCCTGGAAGTTGGCGTCGGTACCGTAGTTCGCCGCCGGGCTGCTGCCGTACTGGTCGTACGAGGTCATGTCGGCCGGGAAGTCCCAGGACGCCGCGAGGGTGAAGATATCGGGGTGCTTCAGCAGAAGGTCCTGCCCTCCGTATCCTGATTTCGAGAATCCGATCAGCCAGTTCTGCTCCGTGCCGCTCGTGGCCAGGGAGGTCCTCACCCAGGGCACCAGGTCGTTGGTCATGAAGGTCTCGTACTGCAGGTTGGGGTCGTTCGGGTTGTTGGCGTACCAGGGATCCAGGTAGAAGCCCGGTTCCACGATGGTCAGGTTGTAGAGGTCCTGAGCGTCCATGGCCTGCAGCGTGGCCAGCCCGTCGCCGTATGTGCTGCCCTGTCCAGGTTCGACGGGGAGCACGTACAAGAAGTTGTGCGGCACGCCTGTGGTCGGATGCGTGGGTTGCAGGACCCGGAGGACCTGGACTCCGTAGCCGTCGTTGGCCGAGATCATGTCGTAGTAGCTGATGCCGCTCGCGTCAGTGCCGGAGTAGTACACCTGGAACCCGGCGCTCCCGCCGGACCAGTTGTCAGCGGTGGTGGTACCCGAAGCCATCACTCCCGGTGCGCCGCCGGAGTAAGCGGGGTCCGATGCGCTGGCGACGACGGTCGAGTTCTCGAGGAGGGCGATGGTGTTGCCCACGGCAGTAATGGTGACGGTGGTGCCGGTGGCCAGCACTCCAGAAGCGTAGGAACTGAGCTGGCTCCAGTTGCCGTTGGATCGTTTGAAGAGCATGAGCTCGGGGTTGCCGTTGTTGGCGAAGTACAGTCCGACGTAGCCGTTCTGCCCGTTGTTCTGGAGTCTGACGGCGGCGGCTATCCAGTTGCCGCCGGTGGGTGTGGTGGTGACTTGGATTTGGGAGTACTGGTCGGAGGGG
>JAKBAX010000334.1 GCA_021808785.1 Actinomycetes bacterium
GGAACGGACAGCTATCCGGCGCCTCCGGCCGCCGGGGCAGTGGTCCCGCAGCCGCTTCCCTCCAACCTACCGACCATGCCCAACCCATGCGTCGGGGTGCCCGCCAACGCCTGGTGCCCGGCGGGCGCGCCCGTAGTCGCCAAGACGACGTGATCATCGCTCTACGACTGGGTTGATGGTCACGCTCTCATCGAGAGAGATCATCACCGCGGACAAGGACGGACTGTAGATTGGCCGTTGGAGCGGGCTCTGTATCCCTCTCCAACACCAGCCCAGGCAGCGTCTTACCGGTACGAATACCTACTGCCTAGAATCGCACGTCTAAAGATCAAGGAGTTGGTAGGTCTTGGAGTATCTCAGGAGGCTTACTGGACGAGCAGGCATGCAGCCTGCTCATAGACCTCACATATCTGTGATCCGGGGGGCGGCATTGAATCCCTTTGAGATGCAGGCATACGTACCGCTCCAAGAATATTTTGACCTGAAACTGATAGGGCAACGAAACGGCTCCTACCAATCCGACCTCATTGGTCTGCCGACGGTTCTACTGCCCTCCGTATCGGCTTACAGGTCAGCCCGCACGGCCTGGCGACTCGGCGAACGCGTCACGGGGCAATCACTTCTCGATAGCGAAAGTCTCTGGGGCTTGGGTTTCGCAGTCCGCCGGAGCCATATTGTGCATTCTGCGGAGACTTTCATTCCGCTCAGCGAGCAGGCAGCGCGGATCTGTTCTTCATCCACGAAGCATCTTGTGCTGACCTGTTGGGAGACTATTCCTTTCAGGTCGGATGAAGATCCTCGTATACGTCAGCGGAAGGAAATCGTAAAGCGTGCTTGCTCATTGTTCATCGCTGTAACACCTCGCGCTCGCGACGCTCTCATCGAAGAAGGCGTGGATTCGACCCGCATAGAGGTCGTTCCTGCCGCCGTTGACTGCAAACGGTTCAATCCGCGGAACTCAGGCGACGAGGGGCGAGCTATGTTGAAGGTGACGCAGGATCAGATTGTGGCTTTGTACATCGGCCGGCTTATCCAAGAAAAGGGAATCGTTGAGATGATCAGGGCGTTCGCTCGGGCATCTGACCAGCGGTGCGTCCTTGCCATAGTCGGTAGCGGCAATCAAGCGGAGAGAGCCATGTATGCAGCTCGTGGGCTGGGAATAGCTGATCGGATAAGGATCCTTCCCAACCAATCCTATTCGGATACACCCAAGATCTATGCCGCAGCCGACGTGGTGATAGCGCCGAGCCTACCCACGCCGTACTGGGAAGAACAGTTTGGAATGGTCCTGATAGAGGCCATGGCCAGCGGCAAAGCCCTCGTTACTACAGATTCAGGTGCGATCCCCCAGGTAGTAAAAGACGCCGCCCTCCTCGCCACGCCATACGATCAGGAAAGCCTCACCAGCCACATTCGTCACTTGCTCGGGGATGCGGATGCTCGTCGTGACCTCGGGAATCGGGCCCGCGAGTTCGCTAGCACCACCTACGGAATAGAAGTGATCGCGCCCCGGCTGGCTGACTGCTACCGGAAGGTCATGGACGTCCGGGACGCCTGACAGCAGAGTCAGGCCGCCTTGGAGCGGCGACCGGCTCGGGCGGCTTCGAGCACCGCAAGGAACTTGTCGCCGCTCTCGCTCCAGGACGGAAGCCGCCCGGGGAGTGGACCGATACCCTCAGGACCCGGCTCGTCGAGCACCTTCATCACAACTGCCGCGAAGCCGCCGCGGTCGACGGTAGCGACCGGTGCGGGAAGATCGCGGAACCCGGCCACCGGAGTGGATACCACGGGTCGCCCCACCGCCAAGAACTCTCTGGCCTTGATGGGGTCGAGGCTCTCCGTGAAGGCATTGACCACATGAGGCACGACGAGAACATCAGCGTGCTGCAGATAGGCCGGTATGTCTCTATAGGGCCGCGATCCGAGCAGCAACGCTCCTGCTTCGATCAGACGGTTAGTGCTCTCGGGACCACAAGCGTCCGGCCCCACGAAGACCAGGGTGGCACGCCCCGAGAGCGCTCTGGCCAACTGGAGCGAGAGGTCGATGTCCAGGCGGCCCTCCGAGAGTGTTCCGCTGTAGAGAACGACCGGTCCGGTGGGAAGATCGGGCGGTCGCGGCCGGGGAGCCCGAAAGTGGTCTATGTCGACGGCATTCGTGATCAAGTGGATTTGACGTTCCTGTCCCCTACTCCGAGCCAGGGCTGGGGAGCACACCACAACTTCGTCTGCGGCGCCGAGCAGAATGCGATCGTTGGTCACCTGGCGCTGGTGCTCCCTTCCGCCACGGCCGACCAAATTCCAATCGTCTGTAACGTCATATACACTGGGATATCCTGTAAGTGAGGGAAATTCAGCATAGGAGCTGTCGTTGATCCACAAGATGGGGTCCCGGAATCCGAGTTGGCGAATGACGTGAAGCACCCTTCGACAGAGGCGTCGGTCGACCTGACGGGACAGTCGCCGAGGGAGGATTTTTCTGGGCTCGAACGCCCACAATCTGCCAGTGCCCCCGATGGGCCTTAGACCCTTCGATCGTAGGGGTCGGCCACGCATGAGCGACCAGACCACGTCTACGGGAGGCTCAACGAAGAGAATTCTGCTGTCGCCGGCCGTGCGGAGCAGATGGTCTGCCAGGAACTGGTTCCTCCGCCACACGTCATCCCAGGACTCGAGGGAGCAGCAGACCACCTCCCACCGCCCACTTGGCGGCGTGGAATCAGGGCTCATGCCGTGCCGGGAGAATGTCGATGCATAAAGATGACTCCCAGATGAGGACCGGCCACAGCTGAGGATACTATTGATCACCGAAAGCACGAGGTGGCCACAGCGACCGTTACAGAAGCGCAGCCGTGTCCTCCCCCAGGCCGCTGACTCATGCGGGAGCCGGCCGTGAGAACTACATCAGGGTGGACGAGAACCGCCTACGGAGAGATGTTCGCTTGGTGGTTCGCGCCTGAGAGCATGCGTTCCAGAGCCACCGTGGTCATGTGCCCGGCGGTGGGGAGCGACGAGGGTTCGGAGAGCCGGAAGGCTTATCGACATCTCGCTGAAGCGCTCACCGATCGAGGTATAGCGTCCCTTCGGATCGACTACCCCGGCACCGGCGACTCGGTCGGACCTTGGTCCGGTCCCGACCGGGTGGACGCGTGGAGGAGCGGCATCAGATCGGCCCACCGGGTGGCGCAATCGACGGGCACCTCACGAGTCTTCCTAGTGGGTACGCGCCTCGGCGCCATCCTGGCGGCAGAGGCAGCGCTCGAGCTCCCATCTGCGGGTCTCGTGCTGTGGGACCCCTGCCCAACCGGCCGAATGTTCCTGCGCCAGCAGATGCTCCTGGCTGCCGCCTACGGCGCCAACCAACCCGAAGACGGCTCGGTCGCTGGACTTGCATACACCTACTCCGAAGATGTCACATCCGCCATCAGAGAACTGGCTCTCTCCACGGTGGTCGATGCGAGTCGCCAACCGGTCCTGCTGGCGTCACCCCGCACCAAGTCCATGGGCCAAACCATCGACGCGGTCGAATCTCGGCCTTCATCTCGGTTCCTGGAGATTCCAGATGAGAGTGCCGATATGGCCGCCTCACTGCTCAGCCCACTGAACGAAACTCAGATCGGGTTCGTGGCGGACTGGATCCTCGACCGATGCGAGGGCCTCGAGATGGACATCCAGCCACCGCATGTAGTCGGTGAGCTGTCGGGTTCCGTGATCATTCCCAGTGGCAGCGCTACCCACCACGACGTCACCGAACGAACCCACCTTCTTGGACCCCACCGACTCTTTGGCGTGATTGCCGAACCAGAGGACTGCCTAAGCCCTGCCCTCACTGCGGTATTTCTGAGCGCCGGCACTTTGGAGCACTGCGGACCGGGCCGCCTGTGGACCGACCTCTCCCGTTCGTGGGCCGCTCTAGGGGTGCGGTGTGTGAGGTTCGACATAAGCGGAGTGGGCGACAGCGAGGCCCGACCCGGGCAGCAGCGCGGGGTGGCTCGACCTCCCGAGGCCATCGACGACATGATCGATGTGGCTTCCGCTCTGGGAGCACCGGATGGGCGCAACCTGGTGTTCGTCGGTCTTTCGTCGGGCGCCTACCACGCACTCGAGGGTGGCCTGCATCTGCGACCTGAAGCGATCATCGTCATCAACGGGAACGCCGTAGCCGACCAGCAAGAAGGCGAGGGCGGGCGGGGAAGAGACCCGCGACGACTCGCCGACCGATCCATGCCAGCCCTGCTGCGCAGATTGGCGACCCATCACAACCGGACCGCCCGTAGGATCTGGAGGGTGCTATCGGCGGTCGTTCCGGGCGCGACGCCACGCAGCGTCATCAACGGAATAGCCGGAAGGGGCACCAAGGTCCTATGCCTCTGCTGCCAAGCTGAAATGGACAAATGGTATGATAGCGTATGGAGTCGTGCCAGAAGGACCAGGCATCGACCGGGAACTTTGAATATGGAGCTGTTGCCCGGGGCAGACCACTCCCTCTACACGACTGAGGTCAGGGGCGCGGCCATCGAGGTCATGAACGCGTTCCTCCTGGGCGAGGTCCTCCCGGCCCTTGATCGTGGGGCCCAGGACCGCGTCAAAGGCAGGTGCTAGATGGACGACTCTCTGGCCATCTCGGTCTCGGGGCTGTCCAAGACCTATCGGATCGTGCACCGTGACCAGAAGGCGACGACGGCCGCCGAAGCCATCGTCCGCCGCCTGCGTCACCCTGCGAGGCGCCCCGACCACGAACTGGTTCGCGCCCTCGATGATGTGAACTTCGAGGTTCCCTGGGGCGAGGCCCTCGGCATACTCGGCCGTAACGGATCGGGTAAGAGCACCTTACTGAAGGTCCTGACCCGCATATCGGCCC
>JAKBAX010000335.1 GCA_021808785.1 Actinomycetes bacterium
TCTCCCGGGCGGCCGGCAGGGTCGGCTACGACAAGCCCACGCCGGAGAACTCGGTGATGCTGTTCGTCGATCACCAGATCGGCCTGATGGTGGGGGTGCGCGATTTCCCCACCCTGGCCACCTACAAGGCGAACGTCGTCGGCTTGGCGCAGATGGCCAAGGCACTGGAGATCCCGGTGTTGGTCAGTTCGTCGAACGCCCAGTGGCAAAACGGAGACACCCTGCCCGAGCTGAAGGAGATCTTCTCGAGTGAGTCGATCTACCGGCGCACCGGGATCATCAACTGCTACGAGGACCCTTCCTTCCGCAAGGCCCTGGAGGAGCTTCTGGCGTCAACCGGCCGTACCCACATCATCATCTCGGGAGTCACCATCGGCACCTGCTGCGCCATGCCCACCCTGTCGATGCTCAACGACGGCTACCAGGTGTTCCCCGTCGTCGATGCCTGCGGCGCATGGGACAACTACGAAGCCCAGGCTGCGATCGCGCGCATGACCCGAGCGGGTGCCGAGCCGGTCACCACCTTTGCGTTGGGCTGCGAGCTGCAAGCCGACTGGAAGCTGCCTTCCGGCAACGCCATGTTCGAGCCCTTCACCAACCAACTGCCCGAGTACGGCTGGGTGGTCCAGAACTTCTGGAACAACGCCAACCAGCGAGCGGTGCCCGACCCGTTCGGGACCGTCAAGTAGCCCAAGAACCGCGACCAAGTCTCAACCCGCCCGTCTCGATCCGACCGGGGGCCGGAAGACGCCGGCCCCCAAAGGAGTCAACGATGAATCTCGCTTTGCTCGTTTTGCGACTGACCGTCGGCTTGCTGGTAGCTGCTCACGGCATCCAAAAGGTCTCGAACCATCTTGGCGGTCACGGCCTGGAGGCCGAAGCGGTCGACCTGGCCGCCCACGGGCTGCGGGGCGGCAAAGCCGCCGCGGCTCTGTCCGGGCTGACCCAGATCGGCGCGGGCTTATCGATATCTGCCGGGTTTCTGACCGCGTTAGGGACCGCCGGGGTGATAGGGGTGATGTTGGTCGCCGCCAGCACCAAGGTGGCGCACGGTCTGTGGGTCCAACGCGACGGCATGGAGTACCCTCTCCTCCTCGCCGTTCTAGCTGCCGTAGTAGCGATTGCTGGCCCCGGACATTGGTCCTTCGACCGTCTAGCCGGCTTCCCTGACAATCGGGTCAGCGCTCTTGTTGCCATTGGGGTGGGAGTCGTCGCCGCTGCCGCCACCGTGCCGGCGCTGCGCCAACGGTCACATCAGGCAAGCGATCAACTCTGAAAACCTCCCGCGGCCCGCCGCGGCCTCCGCCCAACAAGGAGCAACAGCCATGCCAGAACCCTCCGTCCATCCTGCCGCCGACCTTCTTCTGCGAAACGGAAAGGTCACCACCCTCGATCCCGCCCGGCCCGCAGCCTCGGCCGTGGCCGTATCGGGCGAGCGGATCGTTGCCGTGGGCAGCGAGGCCGAACTGGACCGCTACCGCGGCGATCGGACCCGGATCATCGACCTATTGGGCCGCCGGGTCATACCCGGACTAAATGACAGCCATATCCACGTGATCAGGGGCGGACTCTACTACACACTTGAGCTGCCCTGGGACGGCGTGCCCTCCCTCGCGGACGGGCTGCGGATGCTCGCCGACCAGGCAGCCCGCACCCCCGCTGGGCAATGGGTACGAGTGGTAGGTGGCTGGTCGACCAGCCAGTTCGCCGAACGGCGCCTGCCCACGGTCGCCGAACTCAACGCGGCCGCTCCCGAGACTCCGGTTTTCGTGCTGCACCTCTACCAATCGGCCTTGCTCAACCGAGCCGCGCTCAGGGCGGTTGGCTACGACTCCGCGACGCCGGACCCGCCAGGAGGGATGATCGTGCGCGACCACGCCGGGAACCCGACGGGCATGCTCCTCGCCGCGCCAAACGCCTGGATCCTCTACTCCACCCTGGCGAAGGCTCCGCGACTTGACCCCGACCAGGCCACCAACTCGACCCGCCATTTCATGGCTGAGCTCAACCGGTTCGGGATCACCAGCGTGATCGACGCCGCCGGTGGCTTTCAGAACTACCCCGACGACTACAACATCATTGGCCACCTCGCGGATGCCGACCAGTTGACCGTGCGAATCGCCTACAACCTCTATCCCCAAGCCGCCGGACGTGAACTAGAAGACCTGCGCCGCTGGACCGAACTGGTCAAGCCCGGAGACGGCAACACGTGGCTGCGCTTCAACGGCGCCGGGGAGAGCCTGGTCTGGTCGGCCGCGGACTTCGAGAACTTCCTCCAGCCCCGGCCCGACCTACCCGCAAAGATGGAGGGTGAACTGGCCGACGCCGTGCGCCTGCTGGTCGAAAATCGCTGGCCGTTCCGCCTGCACGCCACCTACGACGAGTCGATCAGCCGATTCCTCGACGTCTTCGAACACGTCGACGCCCAGACCGGCGGCGCTCTCGGCGCCAACCGCGGCGGTGTCCGCTGGTGGTTCGACCACGCTGAGACCATCTCAGCCCGCAACATCGACCGGGTGGCCGCTCTTGGGGGCGGGATCGCCGTCCAGGCCCGCATGGCCTACCAGGGAGAGCAGTTCGTCCGCCGCTACGGGGCCGCCGCTGCAGCTCACACCCCGCCCATCCGCCGGCTGCTCGACAGGGGAATACCCGTCGGGGCCGGCACGGACGCCACCCGAGTCGCCAGCTACAACCCCTTCGTCGCGCTGCACTGGCTGGTCACCGGCCGCACCGTCGGAGGCACCGCCCTATACGACGAGTCCAACCTCATCGACCGCGCCGACGCGCTGCGGCTCTACACCCAAGGCAGCGCCTGGTTCTCAGGCGAACAGGAGGATAAGGGCGTCCTGCGGTCTGGAGCGCTTGCCGATCTGGCCGTCCTTTCCGACGACTATTTTCAGGTACCGACCGCGGCGATCCCGTATCTGGAGTCGGCCCTCACCGTCGTCGGCGGTCGGGTTGTCTTCGCCACCGGCGACTTCGCTGGCCAGGCCGCGCCCCTGCCCGAAGTACTCCCGAAATGGAGCCCAGTCGCCTACAGCGGCGGGTACCACCGCAACGCTGGATTGGGCAACCACCCGGCCCTTCACCCCTCTGTACTTGATGGCGCAGACCCGTCATCGATGCGGGAGCTAGCGCCTACTGGCCACGCCCATCTCGACCACTGCCTCGTGATCTGAACCGACGATGAGCGCACTGACACAACTCCAACCAGAACGCCGGCTGGTGGTCGCGATGGCGGTCCTGACCACGCTCACCGGACTGGTGGATGCGACCAGCTATCTCGGACTCGGACATGTGTTCACCGCGAACATGACCGGTAATGTCGTCTTCCTCGGCTTCGCTCTCGGTGGGGCAGCCGGCTTCTCTATCGCTGCTAGTCTCGTGGCACTCGCCGCATTCCTCGCTGGTGCAGTCATAGGAGGACGTCTTGTTCGCGCTGATCGCACTACCCGTGCGGCGGCCACCGTCTTCGGCATTCAATCGGGCCTGCTCGTCGCCTCCGTCGTCGTTGCGTCCAGCGTGCACGATCCTCGCACTGGCGTCGGGCGCTGGGCACTCCTCGCCCTGCTCGGAGCTGCCATGGGACTCCAGAACGCCGCTGTTCGTCGTCTTGCCGTCAACGACATGACCACCACCGTGCTGACTCTCACCCTCACCGGAATCGCTGCCGACTCTCGCTTGGCGGGAGGCACCGATCCCCGGATACTCCGTCGCTCGGTCTCAGTTCTGCTCATGCTGGCCGGCGCGGCGATCGGCGCCGCACTAGAGAGCCATAGCCTCCTCTGGTCGGTCGCGGCTGCCGCCGTGGCCTCCGTAGCGGCGACGGTCCGGCTGAAGATCATCCCCAGCCGAACACCGACAGGCGACAAGCCTTGAGCGCTCGATCGGCATCTACACCACGACCTTCGGCATGCACGTCATCGCACGCGAACCACGGGCCGAAGCCGCATTCCTCCGGCTACCTCGCTCCGGCAACCACCACGATCTTGGTCTTTTCGGCGTCAACGCCGCTGAAGGTTCATTGCGCAAGGATCAGATCGGCCTCTACCACCTCGCATGGCAGGTCGACACAATCGACGAACTCGCCGACGCCCGTGAGGCGCTACTCGACGCCCTCGCCTACACCGGCGAATCCAGCCACGGAGCAACCAAGAGCATCTACGGTGCCGACCCCGACGGCAACCAGTTCGAGATCATGTGGATGTTGCCACGAACTGAATGGGGAGAATACGAACACTCCGCGCCCATCGACTATCTTGACCTCAGCGCAGAAATGGAACGCTGGACCGGTGTGGACACGGCTGGACACATTGCCCTCGAAACCCAATGACTCCACAGAATCGGGGATTGGTCTGGGCTGCCCGGGCACTACAGTCCGGCTGTGCCCGACACTCCGTGGACCTCTCGGATGGTTCTCGTGCACCTGGCGGTCATCGCAGACCGCGGTGTTCGAGCATCCGCTCGAGAAGGGTCGTGAGTCGGGCGGCCTCGGCGGGGGTGAGCGCATCGGTCAGCGACGAGAGCGTTGCCGCCACCTCAGTGGCGCCGGAGGCGAACGCTTCGTGACCCGCCCTGGGTTCCGCGGAGCCTCCGTAGCTTGGAAGTGAGAATGGCGCCATGAGATCGAGTAGTAGTCATGCGTGGCCGCCGTGGCGCGGAGGACTCTCACCCGAAGCACCATTGCGCCGCTCGACAAGGCCACCGCCGGGATCCCCGACGCGGACGAGTGGGGCCGGCAGGTCCGAGTTCTCTCCGCCTGACGTGACCCGTATGCCAGCGAAGACATTGTCGATCAGCGCATCGACGAACTTCGCCGTCACGGGGAGGGCCGGCAGAAGGAGTCGGTGATAGCA
>JAKBAX010000336.1 GCA_021808785.1 Actinomycetes bacterium
CCGATCTTGAGACGCGGGCGGTGCAGGCCCTCGTCACCAGTATCAGGGATGTGTGCGTCGGCCCACCAGGGCAGTCACTGCCATCGGCGTAGCCTGAGAGGCCGTTGTGAACACCCGCGAAGAGGAGGCGGCGCCATTGGCCAGACATTGAAACCTCTGACGCGGTGAGCCGTTGGGAGCCCAACGCCCGGGGCCGGCTGGAGCAGGCCGCCCTGGAGCTGTACCTGGAGCAGGGCTTCGACCGGACCACGGTCGTGGAGATCGCCGCCCGGGCCGGCCTCACCGAACGGACCTTCTTCCGCCACTTCGCCGATAAGCGGGAGGTCCTCTTCGCCGGCGCCGGCGAACTGCGCGAGCGCCTGGTGGGCGGGGTGATCGACGCCCCGCCGTCGGTCCCGCCGATGGAGGCCGTGGCCGGCGCGCTCGAGTCACTGGCCCAGATGTTCCACGCGCGGCGCGACCTGGTGTTGCCGCGCCACCGGGTCATCTCCGCCAACCCTGAGCTGCAGGAGCGGGAGCTGATCAAGATGGCCGGGCTGGCCCAGGCCCTGACCGACGCCCGGCGCCGGAGGGGAGTGGCCGATCCGGCGGCCCGGCTCAGCGCCGAGGCGGCTATCGCGGTGTTCCGGGTGGCTTTCGAGCGCTGGGTCTCCGGTCCCGAGCGGGCCGATCTGGCCTCGCTCGTGCGGTCCTCACTCGAGGAGCTCAGGGGGGCCGTCGCCGCCGACTGAGTATCGTCGGACGCCGTGACAGGAGGAACGGCCGCCATCGCCGGGTTTGCCGACATCGCGCCCCGGCGTGACACCGGCGACACCACTGTGATGGGCATGCTCAGCCACTTGGCCCACATGACGGCCAGCGACGCCGGGCTCACCATGCGCGACGTCGACGGGCTGGTCGTCCACGACACCGGCTCGGCCATGGGGGCGGTGGTACTCGTGGAGATGCTGGGCCTCCGGGCCGGTTTCGTGGACCGGGTGAGCCACGGCGGAGCGACCGGCGCGGCCATGGTCGGGAGGGCCGCCATGGCCATCGCCACCGGGCTCTGCCATACCTGTCTGTGCCTGACCGCCTCGATCCAGCACCGTCCCTTCCGGGGATACGCCATCGTGGACTCGTCGCCCACTGCCGAGTTCGAGGAACCCTACGGCGGGTCGGGGCCCAACTACGGCTACGCCATGATCGCCCGGCGCTACATGCACGAGTACGGACTGACCGACGAGCAGCGAGCCCTCGTGGCGGTCCAGCAACGGGACAACGCCTGTGTCAATCCGGATGCCATTTTCTTCGGGCAGCCAATCACCGTGGGGGACGTGCTGGCCTCCCCGATGATCGTGGAGCCGCTCCACCTGCTGGAGATAGTGATGCCCACCGGCGGGGCCGCAGGTGTGCTGGTCACCACCGCCGAGCGGGCTGCTCACCTGCCGCATGCACCGGTCCCGGTGCTCGGCATAGGCGAACACGTCAGCCACTGGTCCGCCACCTACGCTCCCAACCTCACCACCTCCTCGGTCAAACCGTCAGCCGACCGGGCCTTCGACATGGCCGGGGTGGGGCGGCGCGACGTCGGCCTTTTGTCCATCTACGACTGCTACACCATCACCGTGCTGATCAGCCTGGAGGACGCCGGCTTCTGCCCCAAAGGCACGGCCGGGCGTTTCGTCGAGGAGCACGACCTGCGCTGGAACGGCGACCTGCCCCTCAACACCCACGGCGGCCAGCTCTCCTACGGGCAGTCCGGCATCGCCGGCGGCATGAGCCACGTCACCGAAGCGGTGCGCCAGTTGCAAGGGCGGGCCGGCGAGCGCAATGTGGCCGGTCTCGAACGGGCCTTCGTTCACGGCAACGGCGGGGTCATGGGCGAGCAGGCCAGCCTGATTCTCGGAACCCGCTGATGGTCGACCGCCCGCTGCCTCGGCCGTCGCCACTGACCGAGCCGTTCTGGAACGCGGCCCGCGGCCACGAGTTGCACGTGCAGCACTGCCAGGACTGCGGCCACTACGTCTTCTATCCCCGCTACCTCTGCCCCGACTGCGGCGGCGACCGCCTGGAGTGGCGCCGGGTATCGGGTCGCGGCACCGTCTTCACCTACACGGTGGCCCGCCGGCCGACCCACCCGGCATTCGCCGACCGGGTGCCGTACGTGATCGCGGTGGTCGAGCTGGAGGAGGGGCCCAAGCTGACGACCAACATCGTCGGCATCGATCCCGAATCGGTCTCCATCGGCCTGCCCGTGCAGGCGACCTGGGAGGACACCGGCGACATCGTGCTGGTCAACTTCGAGCCCCGGGCACGCTGACCGCCTCGATCCTGCCGGGGCGCCCAGCCGCCGGGCCACCCCCTGGCGGGACGGCGACAGCAGGCGGGTAGGTACCGTTGCTGGATGCGCTTCGGAATCTGGCCGTCCCCCACCTGGTCGTGGGAAGAGACCCACGAGCTGGCCGCCCACTGCGAACGGACCGGTTGGGATGCCGTCTATGTGGCCGACCACTTCATGCCCAACGCCCCCGAGGGGGACGGGCCGCTCGACGGGGACACCATGGAGTGCTGGTCGGTGTTGTCGGCCTTGGCCGCCACCGTCGCCCGTGTCAAGCTGGCCCCGCTCGTCACGAGCGTCACCTACCGCCACCCGGCGGTGCTGGCCAACATCGCGGCCGCCACCGACCGGATCAGCGGCGGTCGGCTGACGCTGGGGCTCGGTGCCGGCTGGCAGCTCAACGAGCACGCCGCCTACGGCCTCCCCCTCGGGCCGCCGAAGGAGCGCCTCGACCGCTTCGAAGAGGCATGCCGCATCGTGATCGGCCTCCTGCGCGACGCCCGCACGACCGTGCAGGGTGACTACTTCGAGGTTCGCAATGCGCCCAACCAGCCGGCCCCGGTACAGTCCCGCCTGCCCATCCTGATCGGCGGCGGCGGGGAGAAGCGCATGCTCGGTATCGTGGCCCGGATGGCCGACGAGTGGAACACATGGACCACCCCCGACGTCCTCGCCCACAAGATGGCGGTGCTCGCAGCCCACTGTGAAGCCGAGGGGCGGGACCCGGACAGTATCCATGTGAGCACCCAGGCGTTGCTGTTCCTCTCGGAGGACGACGCTGAGCTGGCCGCCGCCCGAAGAGGCGACACCGGCCGGGTCGCCGCCGTCGGCACCCCCGCCGAGATGGTCGAGATCATGGGCGCCTACGCCGGGGCGGGGGCCGACGAGTTCATCGTGGCCGGCTTCACCCTGGGGGAACGGTCCCGCCGCCGCGACACTTGCGACCTGTTCATCGAGCGGGTGGCACCGGCGCTGCGCTGACGAGCGTTCCCGCCGCCTAAGTTGGAGGACCAGGACAAAAGAAGGGCCAGGGGGTGCTGATGACTTCCGCGACACAGCAGCGTTTGATCTCGGCTGACGATCACATCGATCTCACCCAGGACCAGGTCAAGAAATTCCTGGCCGCGCGCCATCACGACAGCTACGACGCCGCCGTGGCCAAGGTGGAGGCCGAGATGCGGGGCCGCAACAACGTGGCTGTCAACCGCATGTGGCGGGAGCAGAACGACCTGCCCGAGGGCGAGGGAGTCAAATTCGGCAGCAACAACCGGCACCCCGCCGCCGGCCGGCCCGGCCACACCGACCCGGTTCAGCGACTGGCCGACATGGACGCGGACGGGGTCGAGGCGTCGTCGAGCTACTGCGAGGTGAGCGCGTTCCGCTACCTGTACCTGGTGGAGGACGGGGCGGCCGAAGCGACCCGCGCCTTCAACACCGCGCTGGCCGAGTTCGCCTCGGCCGATCCCAAGCGACTGCTGGTGTCGTACCAGATCCCCATCCACGACATCGACCTGGCGGTGGCCGAGGTGCGGTGGGCCGCGGCCAACGGATGCAAGTCGTTGCAGCTACCGGTCTTCCCCAACGAGCTGGGCCTCCCCGACTACTGGCACGAGCGCTACGACCCGCTCTGGACCGCCGTGGCGGACGCCGACCTGCCGGTGTGCCTGCACATCGGTCTCAAGCTGAGCCTGGAGGACATCGCCCGGCGCGATCCGACGCCGCAGCGGGCCATATTCACCTCCATGGTGCCCATGGCGACCGCCGAGGCGCTCGGCATGTGGATACTGACCGGTCTCCTGGAGCGCCACCCCCACCTGAAGGTGGTCTTCGTGGAGCCCGGCATCGGCTGGGTGACGTGGTGGCTGGGCTTCGTCGACGACATGGCGGCCCGCCAGGGTTACGAGTTCCCCACCCTGAGGCAGGCGCCCAGCGACTATTTCCGCCGCAACGTGCACCTGACCTTCATCGACGAGCCCGACGTGGTCCGCCAGGCCCGCGACTGCCTCGGAATCCACAACGTGATGTGGTCCTCCGACTACCCGCACCCGGTGTCCAGCTGGCCCCGATCCCGGCCGACGGTGGAGCGCATATTCGAGGGGGTCTCGGAGGACGAACGGGACCTCGTGTGCTTCGCCAACGCGGCGCGGGTCTGGAACCTGTGAGCTGCGCCGGGCCGGCCGAGGAGGCGGGCCCGGCTACGGAGCGGCCCGGTTCCTCGTCATCCGGCCCTCGACCCACTTGAGGAGGCGCCACGCCTCCATGAGGGCCCGGTCGCACTCGACGTCGCACCGGTCGCTGTCGCGCTCCACTTCGGCGACCCGCCGGCGGAGCTCCGACAGCACCAGGTGGCGGGTGCCGCGCAAAGCCAATGCCTCATCCAGAAAGATCTCGTCGGCCGAATCGTTGCTCACTACCGCTCCGCCAGGAACATCGTCGCGATAGTAGCGGTGACCTTCGGGTGCGCCAGGATGGGCTGGTGGACAGCGGCGAAGCTTTCGATCA
>JAKBAX010000337.1 GCA_021808785.1 Actinomycetes bacterium
GCCGGTCAGCGACGACGCCGGCCAACGCCGTTCGCTGGAACGCCCCTTCTCCGGGTTCGTGTTCAAGATCCAGGCCAACATGAACCCGGCCCACCGCGACCACGTCGCCTTCGTCCGGGTGTGCTCGGGCCACTTCGAGCGGGGCATGGTCCTCACCCACGGGGCGACCGGTAAGCCGTTCGCCACCAAGTACGCGGCGTCGGTGTTCGGCTCGGAGCGCGACACCATCGACGAGGCCTGGCCGGGCGACGTGATCGGGCTGGTCAACGCCAGCGGCCTGCGGGTGGGCGACAGCCTCTATGCCGGGACCGATCCGGTCACCTTCCCGGCCATCCCGGCCTTCCCGCCGGAGCTGATCGCCACCGCCCACCCCCGGGACCTGTCGCGAGCCAAGCAGTTCAAGCGGGGGCTGGCCCAGCTCGAGCAGGAGGGGGTGGTGCAGATCCTCCACCGCGGCGACGATCCCACCCCGATCCTGGCCGCGGTCGGCGTCATGCAGTTCGACGTGCTCTCGCACCGCATGGAGCACGAGTTCGGGGCCGCCATCTCCCTGTCCGGCCCCCATGAGCGGACCGTGCGGCGCACCGACGGGCCGACGGCCGAGCAGCTGGTGGCCCTCGGTGGGGTGGACGTCCTGCGCCGGGGCGACGGCGTGCTCCTGGCGGTGTTCCAGAGCCCCTACTGGCTGGCCCGGGTGGCCGCCGACCACCCGGACTTCACCCTGCGGGAGATAGCCACAACCCAGGTGAGGTGACCGTCCCCGGGACCCCATTGGTCCCTATTTGGGACTAATGTGGGCCAATGGCTGAACTGCATCTTCGCAACATTCCCGTCGAGCTCCATGAGCAGCTCCGTCAGCGGTCGGCCGTCGAGGGTCGATCGATGTCGGCCGAAGCGATCGTCCTCCTACGCCAGGCCTTGCAGCCGGCGGGCGGCGCCCGTCCCCGGCAGCACGCCGCCCTCGCCCGGTTGCGCCAGATCCAAATGCGCACCCATCTGCCGGCCGGAGCGTCACCTGCCGAGCAATTGGTGCGAGACGACCGGAATGCCGCCGGCTGACCGACTCATCGTCGTGGATGCCTCGGTCGCCTTGAAGTGGGCCGTCACCGAGCCGGGGAGCGATGATGCCAACGTGCTGCTCGACGGGATGATCAATGGTGAGGTGGCACTGGTGGCTCCCGAGCACCTGCTGGGCGAGGTTGGCAACGGCTTGCGCAAGCGGGTTGCGCAGCGCATCTTGGCCGTCCCCGACGCCCTCGCCGCGTTCGAGGCCCTGATCGATCTGGAGATGGAATTCATCGGCGGGTCGGAGCGCTGGCGTAGATCGCTGAGCGCGGCCCTGGATTGGGGAGTCACTACCTACGACGCGATCTACATCCTCCTGGCGATGGACCTCGGCTCTGAGTTGATCACTGCCGACCAGCGACTGGCCGATTGCGCCCATGCTCGATCGTTGCCGGTGCGGACGCTGACCGCATGACCCTTCTCAGTGCCTGGGCGTGAGCGTCATGGGCACCGCCCGGTAGGCGTTGTTGAGGTTGGAGCGGACCCGCACCGCGGGACCGGCCGGCTCGAAGGCGGAGAATCGCGCCAACAGCTCCTCGAAGAACACCCGGGCCTCCAGGCGGGCCAGGTGGGCGCCCAGACAGAAGTGCTCGGCGATGCCGAACGTCAGGTGCGGGTTCGGGTTGCGGTGGATGTCGAAGTCCTGGGGCCGATCGAACACCGTCTCGTCGCGGTTGGCCGACGTGTAGACCATCACCACCTTCTGGCCGGCCTCGATCCGGGTCCCGCTCAGCTCGGTGTCCTCGGTGGCGGTGCGACGGAAGTAGTGCAGCGGGTTGTCGTAGCGCAGCACCTCCTCCACCGCCCCCGGCAACCGGGACGGGTCCGCCCGTAGCTCGGCCAGCTGGTCCGGGTGCTCGAGCAAGGTGAGCAGCCCGGCGCTCAGCATGGTCTTGGTGGTGTCGTTGCCGGCGGTGACCATCTGGACGAAGAAGGTGCCGAAGCTGATGTCGTCCATGGGGGCGCCGTGGAAGTCGCTGTTCAAGATGAACGTGGTCAGGTCGTCGGGCGGGTCGTCCATGGCCCGGCGCTCGTTGGCGAAATTGATGGCGTACATGGCCATCTCCAAGGAGGCCCCGTTGCCCTCCCCCTCGGCCGGTCCCTCGTAGGCGAACTCGGGGTCCTGGGAGCTGGTCAGCTGCTCGGCCAGGCGGTGGATGTGGCCCAGGTCGTCGTCGGGCAGGCCCATGATCTCCCCGAAGACCCGGGCCGGCACCTTGGCCGTGACCTCCTGCACGAACTCGACCGTCCGGGCCTCGGCCGCCTCGTCGAGGATCTCCGCCACCATGGCCCGGATGCGCCCCTCCATCTGGGCGATCACCTTCGAGCGGAACCGCGGCGCCACCGGCCGCCGGTAGTGGGTGTGGCGGGGCGGGTCCATGGACAGCAGCATCAGCTTGGCGTTCTCGAGCTGGGCCGGCGGCATGTTCTCGATGATCACCCCGCCGCTCTGGGCCGAATAGATCAACGGGTGCTTGGCCACCTCCACCACGTCGGCGTGGCGCAGCACGGCCCAGTAGCCCGGTTCGCCCGGGACCTCCTGCCAGTGGACCGGGTCGGTGTGGCGCAGCTCGGTGAACACCTCGTGCGGTGGGCCCTCGACGTAGGCGTCCGGCGAGTAGATGTCTGGAGCTTGGACGGTGGTCATCGAAAGGTCCCCCTTGCGCCGATCGGCGGCCAACCTAATCTCCAGATTCCATGCATGCCGAGGGAAGTGTCGCGACGGGCTTCGAAGGGGTCCGCCAGGCGTTCGAGGCCAACTTCGCCGAGCGGGGAGAGGTCGGCGCGGCCTGTGCCGTCTACCTCGACGGCCGGCCCGTGGTGGACCTCTGGGGTGGGGTGGCCGACGCCCGGACCGGCCGCCGGTGGGACCGCGACACGCTGGCCCTCGTGTACTCGACGACCAAGGGGGTGACCGCCATCTGCGCTCACCTCCTGGCCCAGCGGGGCGCCTTGGACCTCGATGCCCCGGTCGTGCGGTACTGGCGCGAGTTCGAGACCGCGGCCAAGGTGGCCACGACGGTGCGGGATCTCCTGTCGCACCGGGCCGGGCTGCCCACCCT
Organism: Actinomycetes bacterium; assembly: GCA_021808785.1. Taxonomy (GTDB): domain Bacteria; phylum Actinomycetota; class Acidimicrobiia; order Acidimicrobiales; family Palsa-688; genus JAKCDU01. The sequence goes on from JAKBAX010000337.1 coordinate 3,129, forward strand.
CGAGCCCAAGCTCGACCGGGCGCAGGCCCTGGCCTGGCAGCCGGCGGTCGACGCCCTGGCCGCCCAGGCCCCACTGTGGCCGCCGGGATCGCGCCACGGGTACCACGCGGTGACCTACGGGTGGTTGGTGGGGGAGGTGATCCGGCGGGTCAGCGGCCGGTCGGTCGGCCGCTTCCTGGCCGATGAGCTGGCCGGCCCCCTCGGACTGGATCTCTGGATCGGCCTGCCCGCCGCGGAGGAGCACCGGGTGGCCCGCCTGCTGGCCCCGGGGCCGATCCACCTGAGCCAAGAGGAGATGGCGGCGATGCCGGCCGAGCAGCTGGCCCGGCTGAGGGCCATGGCCGATCCGGGTTCTCTCATGCAGCGGGCCCTCAACCCCACCGACCCGCCCTTTTCCTTCAATAGTCCCGAATTGCACGCGGCCGAGCTGCCGGGGGCCAACGGCATCGGCACCGCCCGTGCCCTGGCCCGGCTCTACGCCGCCACCATCGGTCCGCTCGACGGCGTCCGGGTGCTCGACGCGGCCACCGTGGCCGGCGCCACCGTCGAGCGGTCGGCCGGCCCCGACGCGGTTCTGGGCGTCGATACCCGCTTCGGGTCCGGGTTCTTCCTTCCCTCGCCGTTCTCCCCGCTGATGGGGCCGGGCTCGTTCGGTCACGCCGGGGCGGGCGGTTCGCTGGCCTTTGCCGATCCCGACGCCGGCGTGGGATTCGCCTACGTCATGAACCAGATGCAGCAGGGCCTGGCCGCCGATCCCCGCCCGGCCGCCCTGGTCGCCGCCGTCCGGGCCGCCGTTGACAGATAAAATAACGCTCGTCATCTTCTAGTGGGTTGGACGAATGGCCCGGCGACGTCCGGGCCAGCGCGGCCCGCTTCGACGTGATGCAGGGCCACCCCGGGGTCGTCGACCGCGTTCCACCGGGCCTCGTCGGTCATGGGCCGAAGCCACCCGGATGCCCCCGTCGGGGCAGCCCCCCCGCTACAATCGCCGCCTCAGCCAATGGTGCGGATCCCACTAACTCTCAGCGGCTCGGTCGGGTTCCGCCCCCGTGGGGCCGTCGCCCTGGGAAGCCAGGCGCAGGGTGGCGAAGATGTCGTCCAGAGGCGGCGTCGCCGGCGTCCGGCCCCGTTCGACGAACCACTCATGCGAGAACACCTGAGCGAACACGACCCGAGGCAGCCGCAGGAAGACGGCGAGTGTGCGCACCCCCTCGTCGGCGCCGGCCTGGGTGGCGTGGGCGGCCATGGCCCGGCGCTTGGCCCCGGCGAAGCGCCGGGTGGCGACCCGGTGGGTGATGCGGCCCGGATCGGCGTAGGCCCCGGCGAAGCGGGCCGCGCTCCACTCCCGCCGGTCCACGCCGAGGCGGCCCAGGATGCGCAGTCTCTCCAGGACCCCGAGCACCCGCACCAGGGGTCGCCGGTCGACCGTCGCCTCCAGCACCACCTGGGTGCCGGCCAGCTCGGCGGCCCGGACACCGACGCGGTGGACCTGGACGTGGTCGGGGTGGCCGTAGCCGCCGGCCGGGTCGTAGATGGTGAGCACGTGGGCTCCGGTCTCGGCCAGGATGGCCGCCAGGCGGGTGGCCGCCACCTCGGTATCGGCCCGGCTGAAGGTGTCCGGCCCCGGGTCGGCCGGGCCGGTGGGGGTCGGGCCTGCGGGGGTCGGGCCTGCGGGGGTCGGG
>JAKBAX010000033.1 GCA_021808785.1 Actinomycetes bacterium
AGATCTGACCGAGGAGGTTCAACCCAGTTGCATCAAGCTGCACCATCATTATTGCAGAGCTGATCGGACTCGTTGGCTTCTCGATTGAGAACAGCAGCCACAACGATCCATCGGTCGGATTCCTAAACACGCTCGGGTCAATAACGTTGTAGGTGTTCCCGGGGTAACCGCAGATCTGCCGCTGAAACGACCATGGCCCCGTATAGTCACCAGTTGACCTGAACGCGTTCAGGCAATGCCAACCTGGTTCGGCCCCGCTAGCAGAGGACGTTGAAGCTAGCCAAAGAATATAACTACCGTTTACGTATGCAACCGACGGAGCCCACTGGGTATACGGTTGGTCCTGAGAAGGTACCGTTGGAAGGCCATCTTTCGCATTCGTTACAGTAGAGGTATTGATGGTCCAGGTTTCTTCAGGGAGATTCCACTTACCAACCAGGTAGGTCGCATTTGTCGAATAGAGCTCTGCTTGACTGGTTGAAAATTGGACACCAGCGGGATCAGGAAAATCAGCCGTCGTTGTCGAGTTGGGATTTCCTGATGGAACCAGACATGCAGTGAGCAGTATCAGGGAGCTGGTGCCTAGCGTGCATAGGCGAAGTATGTTGCGTTTTGACCCCAAGGTGCCCAAACCCCCTCTGATCGTCAGACGACCACCCTTGCCGACAGGATAGCTCCGGAGAAGGTATAGTGAAAAAGCCCTGTTGGCCAGGGGAGAAGGGGGTTCAGGATGTCCGCAAGAGGAAGATACATCTTCCTTGCACTACTTCTCTCAGCCATTGTGAGCGCCTGTACCTCTACTGGACAGCGAACAGAAGGTGTGACCTCCTCGGCAACGACGTCCGGGTCGAACACCACATCGACCTCAAACACGAGCAATCCGCCCCAAACGATATACGCCTCCATTCCCTCACTCCCGCCAACGACTGCTCCCGCCGTCCAGGCGACCGATGATCCGACGGGAGCGAGCCCTGTCGCACTGACTGATGCTGACTACATGGCGATGGAATCGCTATTTTCGCAATGGTCGGGATTCACTTCCTGCCCGATCGTCGCCATCCCTTCAACATTCCATGCCGCGGTGATTTCGACGACCGGCGTCACGTGGGCTTTTGGCAAGGTTGAGTCACAGTCGGGATGCACAGTTAAAGACATCTCGGGGCAGGATGTCGCCCCGATCTCCTTAGGAGAACTAGCACCCCCCTACTACAACGGTGGCGTTTTTGAGAAACAGCCAGGCGGCAACTGGGTTATGAACTCATACGAGAGTGACCCGTTCCCATGTCCTGACAATCCGGCCTATTCGTGGGGTACGCCTGGGTTCGACCTCCCCTGGGTTCCGCTCTCTGTTCTCAACGCGGTTGGTGTCGCCTACGCGCCGGCCGGCTGCGCGAACGCCGTGACACAGCCACCGAATAGGTAGCCCTCGGCTGGGTCTACACCGGCCAGATCAACCGAGTGGCGTCTGTCACCGAGTTGGACAACCCACCCGGGTTGTAGCCTCCGCGGATCCCGAGGCGGTTCAGAGCGCCGATCGCTTAATACACGGATATGGGCGCTTGGTCGTCGCGGCTCCGCAAGGCCAGACGGTCGCGTAACGCGGACGTAGAACGTCCCGACCGGGATCGGACCGGCTCGCGACGGTTTCGATGCCGGTTTCTCGCGCCAAAGCGAGTGGGGGTACGATCGACAAGCCTGTCGACGACCGCCAACGGGATGTCGGTGGGAGATCCGAAGTAGACCGGTCTACAACAGGGTGGAAATGGGGTCACTCGACGGACGACCGGACGGGCAGACGAGCACGTCAACGGCCTGAACGGCATCGGCCGGAGGCCATTCCTGGCCTTGCCAAGGTTGGGGTCGCGGGTTCGAATCCCGTCGTCCGCTCCAAGAAACCCCAGGTCAGCTGGGTATGGAATAATCTTGTGGTCGTGGAATCGGGAGCGTCTTAACCAAGAAGAAGCAGGGGAGAACCATGACCAGATCCAAACTCGTGGCTGTCGGCACCACCGTAGCCGTATTCATCCCACCGAGCTTCATCGGCGCCGGTCAGGCACACGCATCCGACGCGAGCTACGCGACGAGCCTAAGCCAGCTGATCGGCCCGGACGGACCGCCGCAAGGCCCCAACAATACCGCCGCAGCGAGCGCCGCCCCGGAAGGCACCCCAGCCTTGCCAGTGGCCGCGCTTGGCTCGGAGCCGGCCGGCGTCGAGTTCCATCCGACGACCGCCCCGGCTGGCGTGAACCCGCTCAGCGCTGGCTGCGTCGACCTAAAGCCCATCCGAAACGTAGAGATCGGCGGCTCCAACAACTACATCGGCAACTACGGGTTCGGCTTGCTGGCCGAAGGCGTCGGCTACGTCGGCGCCGACGAATTCGTAGAGTGCAATTATCTCGGCGCAGACTACCTCTCCGACCTAACGATCAACCCTAACGACTACGTGGAGTTCATCAACGTCAGCGGCAGCTGGGTCCTCGATGGAGGCGCCACGTCAGGGCACGAGGACTTCTTCAACGGCCTCAGCGGCGGAGGGGAATTCTGGCCCTGCTGGGATGATATTACTGGCTGGGACGGAGCGCAGGTTCACGACCCTGCCCCTGGCGGCATCGTCTACTCCGAAGTCCTTGTTGGGGCAGGAGCCTTAGCCAGCGATCAGTACACAGGCCTCATGATCGGCAATCCTTGGTCCGACGTCGGATTATGTAAAGACGTCTGAGCCTGTCGGCTTCGCCGCGGACCTTGTGCTGTGTGCTCATAGGCCCGTCCGCCCAGACGGTCCACGTGTTGCGCCAACACCAAGACCTGCTTGGACGACAGTGCTCATGAGCTGGAACGACGTCGTCGGTTGGCTACGACACGAACCCGACCGAATACGTCATCTCCGGCGATTGTGGTCCAGGACGAAGACCCTGAGGCGCCCAGGAGGGGCCAGAGGCGGCGCCATTTGGCCCGGGTCGTCCGGTTGGAGCGGGGAGACTGTCACTGGAGACAGGGACTGACGTGTCACTCTCCCCGGGGAGAGGGAGAAGCGGCTATGGACTGGACGACACCCGAGGTGTTTTCCAGCGGAAGACGAGAGAAATATTGCCGTCAGACCCAACCGTTTAGGTGGTTCTTGGCGTAATTGGGGTTGATGGATAGCGTCGGTGCCGCCGGAGACTTGCGGTTACCCCTCGGGAGATCGCGCTCATCGGACGATTTCGCCGCATGGGTGACTCCGTGTCTGCAAGCGATGGCGAACCTTGCGGCTCGCCTGGTCAGCAGTACGGACCGGGATGATCTGGTTCAAGAGGCCCTTTCTCAGGCGTGGCGGCGCTGGGAAACCTACAAACCCGAGCGCGGTAGCCCTCAAACGTGGCTGTTGGCGATCGTCGCTGACAGGGCACGACGGGCCGGGCGCCGCCGAAATGCGCCAGCCGTGTCGTCTCGTCAGGAGTGGTTGGTGCCCAATGAAGTGGACCTTGATCTCGAGCGAGCCATCCAGGGCCTGCCGAAGCGGCAACGTCTAGCGGTGGAGTTGCACTACTTCACCGGGTTGACGACGGCCGAGACCGCTTCAGTGATGTCCTGCTCAGAAGGGACCGTGAAGTCAGCCCTACACGACGCGCGCAGCAACCTGCGCCGAGCCTTGGAGCAACCATGACCGACATTGACAACCAGCTACGCCGTTACGCGGAACGCTGGCGGACAGCCCAACCCCCGCCCCCCAAACCTCTGCTCGTCACCAGTCTGGCGAGATGGCGACGTACGAGGCTCGAGCACCCAGGCCGCCTGTTAGCAATCGCAGCCACCGCTGCCATCGTGGTCGCCGCAACGGTCGCGTACGCCGTCACCCGCCATCAACCCTCGACGAGCGTGTCCACCGCTCAGGCCGCCGAGGTGCCCGTAGCCAAACCGCCGCTGGTCTTTTCTAGCCAGCCTCCACCGAGGTTCATCACTCTCACCAACGGCCTGTCCGCCAATAACCTGTGGAAGTTCACTGCCGCTTACCTGCCCACCGAAACCTCCAGCGGCCTCGGCCCAGGGCTCTGTCTGTTGTTCGACACTACTGCCGGCGTCTTTCTTGGCTGCGACAACCCGGCAACGACACCGTCATTGACAGCGAATATCGTACCCCAACAGAGCGACCCGTCCACGCTGCTCATCGCCGGGATGACCTCCGCTCCCGCCGTCACCTTCACCGTCACCCTCGGAACCGTATCGCTGACCACCTCCGCTCTGACAACCCCCGCATTAGCGGGTCTTTACTTCTATGTCGTCCAGGTACCCGCGGCCGACTACCAGCCGAGCCGCGGAGTCGCTGTCGAAGCCCTGTCCGCCGATGGCGCTGGACTACTCCGCAACGATCCGGGCCTTACCGTAACACTCCAACCTGCTCGATGATCCTGTCGCCTCACCCATGCGAGATGGTCGCGTAACGCGAGCATCTTCATACGCGATCTCAGACGGTTCCGCCCACGAACGGCGAGCGCAAGAGTAGACCGGTCTGCAACGGAGCGACACCTATGCCACTCAGCGGAGAACGAGACGGACAAGATCGCACGTCAGCGACCTGGGACTGGGACGTATTGCTCGGAAGCCATGTCGGACCTTGCCAAGGTTGGGGTCGCGGGTTCGAATCCCGTCGTCCGCTCCAATACCGGCGTTGCCGGTACCATCGCGCCGGGGCCCGGCGGATTCAGGCCGGGGGAAGGGCCGACGCCAGCATGGAGGCGTAGATCTCGAGTATCTGCTGGCCGTAGGTCGGGTCGGTGGCCCACACGCCGGTGAGGGACTCGACCGTGGAGCAGCAGCCCGCCCGGCCCTGCTGGGCCGGGACCAGCACGTCGAGGACCGGGGGTGGGGCGTGGGGCGGGCCGGGTCCCCGGTCGGCGAAGATGCGTAGGAGCTGGACATGGCCGAGCACTCCGAGTTTCGGCGACGGGAATGCCCAGCCGAAGGCGCACGTGTCGCAGTGGCCGATCCCGGCGAAGTTGCTCAGGTAGGTGGCATCGGGGGAGGCGAATCCTCCGGTTTCCAGCACCGCCTGGGCGAAGGCCACATCGCCGCGCACCCCCTCCTGGCTCCCGGACTCTATGTACCAGTTGGCCAGGTCCTGGATCGGGGCCGGAGTGAGATCGACATAGCCCTGCGAGTTGTACCAGGCGACCAGCTGCCGGGCGTCGAGGGCGGCCCCTCCGAGCAGGCTGAGCTGGCCCGCCGGGGCGTCGGCCGGACCGTTCAGCGAGGCCAGGGCGGCGGCCAATGAGGCCTCTGCACCGCTTAGGGTATGGTCGGCCCGGGCCAGCTGCACCCGGTCCGACGCCAGCACGGCCTGGTCGGCCCGGGTCTTGCCGGCCACCGCGCTGACCGTCCTGGTGGCGTGGTTGCGGTCCCGTTCGGCCCCGTCCAGGGCGGCGCCGGCCCGTGCGACACGTCGGGTGTCGGCCGACACGGTGGACATATCCGAATGCAGGCGGGCGTCTACCTGGCGGGCGACGATGTCGGCCTCGTCGGTGTCGAGGACCTGCTCCTGGGCCGCGGCCAGGTCCGGGGCCCGGGCCGGCTGGGGATCGGTCAGGTCGCCCACGTACATGCCGAGCGCCAGTGCCCGCAGCCGGCTCCGGTCGAGGGCCAGGGCAGACCGGGCCCCGGTCAGTGCGGTCCGCGTGCGGTCCAGGTCGGTCCGGGCCGTGTCGAGGTGGGCGATGGCCCTCGCGAGTGCCACGCCGGCCGCCTCGGCGGCTGACTGGTCGCCGGCCAGCGCGGTGGCGTCGCGGCCGACGTCGGAGCTGTACTGGTCGACCGCCAGGCGGGCCACGTCGAGCGGGCCCACGAAGCCGACCGTGACCACGTGATCCTGCTGGGACCGGATCGTGGTGGTCGGCGGCGTCGTCAGGGTGGAGGGGGCCGGCGTGGAGGGGGAGGGCGTCGAGGGGGAGGGCGTCGAGGGGCCAGGGACCGACGTGGGGTCGGTCTGAGCCGCCGCCGGGGACCCGCCCAGCCCGGCGGCCGAGGCCAGGATCAGGGCGGCCGCGGCGCCGGCCGCCCGCCGGGCGCGCCCGGTCCGGTGACCGGGTCGTATCCGCCCTTTCGTGGACACCCCCACAGGTTGCCCCAGGGACGGCACCCGGTGGGTGCATCCCTGGCCCTCGCGCGGTGGCGGGGAGTCAGGCGACGAAGTCGAACTCGATGTGGGCCGAGCGCAGTCCGTAGACGAACGCGTTGGGCATCTCGACCGGTTCGGTGCCGGCCACTAGGGCAAACGAGGCGACCCTGCGGACCAGCTCCTCGAAGAAGATCCGGATCTCGGTACGGGCCAGGGAGGCACCGAGGCAGAAGTGGGTGCCGAACCCGAACGCGATGTGGTTGTTAGGGGTTCGGGCCAGGTCGAGCTCCTCGGCCCGGTCGAACACTCTCTCGTCCCGGTTGGCCGAACCGTACATGAGCACCACCTGCTGGCCGGCCTGGACCTGGCCGTTCCCGATCTCGGTGTCGCCCACTCCGGTGTCGACCGTCGCCACCCGGCACATGTTGTGCACCGGCGTCACATAGCGGATCATCTCCTCGACCGCGACGCCCATGTCCCCTCCCCGTTTGAGGTAGGCCCATTGATCGGGGTGAGCCATGAGATTGAGCAGGGTCCGGGCGATGACCGTGCGGGTCGTCTCGGCCCCGCCGTCGAGGAGGAGCAGGCAGTCGGCGGCCACGGTTTCGGGGGGCAGTAACTGGCCGTCGACGACCGAGTTGGTCCAGACGGTCATGACGTCGTCGGCCGGGCAGCGCTTCTTGTACTCGTACAGTTCCAGCGCGGTCATGAAGAACTCGGTGGCGGCCTGGACCCCCGACTCGTCGAAGTACCGGGGCCCCCCGCCCAGGGCGATGGTCTGCTCCGACCAGCGCTGCAGGTCGGGCCACCTGTCCTCTTCGAAGCCGAGCAGGCGCCCGATCATCATGGCCGGCAGGGGCGCGGCCAGTTCGCTGACCACTTCGGCCGCGCCCCCTTTGGCGGCGACGCCGTCGAGGAGGGATGTGACCTTCTCACGGATCACCGGCTCCCAGGCCGAGACCGCCCGTGGGGTGAAACGGCGCGACACCAGGTTGCGTCGCACGTGGTGGATCGGGTCGTCCAGGCCGATGATGGCCGGGTCGGCCGGGATGTTGGGCCGGTAGCCCCCCTTGACCTGGTCGGAGTTGATGAACACGTCCTTGCGCTTCTCGATCTCCACCACGTCGGCGTGGCGGGATACTCCCCACAGCTCATTGACCTCGTCCCAGTACAGCGGAGCGTGCTCCCGCATCCAGGCGTAGTCGCGGTAGGGCCCACGGGCGTACCAGTCGCCGTCGAGCAGGTCGATGCTTCGGGTTCGGGTGTCGGCCACGGCCAAGAAGGTACCTGTTGCCGATTGGGCCCCACCGCCGGGTTGCCGGTATCCTGCCTGCTGACAAGAGGCAGAGAGGGAGGAAGCGTGGGGCCACAGATCCCGCTGGTCGATTATCTGGTGCTCGGTGAACGTCCACGCCTCGTGGCCCATGAGTGCGACTCGTGCGGCGCCCGGTTCTTCGACCACCGCAACGCCTGCGCGGCGTGCAGCAACACCTCGTTCAAGTCGGTCGAGGTACCGACCGACGGGGTGTTGCAGGCCTTCACCATCGTGGCCTACGCGGCCCCCGGGATTCCCGTCCCGTTCGTGGCTGGCGTGGTCGACTGTGACGGCACCAGCGTGCGCGGCAACGTGATCAACACACCGGCCGACCCGGACCACGTCCAGCTCGGCATGAAGGTCCGGCTGGCCACCTATGTGGTGGGCGCCGACGACGACGGCACCGAGGCCATCGGCTTCGGCTTCGAGCCCGCCTAAGCGCGAGACAGGGAGCGATTGACATGGCAAGCGATGATGTCTGGATCCTCGGCATCCACATGACCAAGTTCGGGAAACACCCGGACAAGGACGCCATCGACCTGGCGTCCGACGCCGCCCTGAGCGCCCTGAAGGACGCCCAGGTCACCATGAAGGACATGGGAATCCTGGCCTACGGGAACCTGGTGGGCCAGACCCAGGGCCAGATGCTGCAGAAGCAGATCGGCCAGACCGGCATCCCGGTGTTCAACGTGAGCAACGCCTGTGCCACCGGGGCCACCGCCATCCGCACCGCGGTGATGGCCATCAAGGCGGGCGAGACCGATTTCGGCCTGGCCGTCGGGGTGGAGAAGCTGGCCGGTGCCGGGCTGCTGGCCGGGGGTTCGGCGAAAAAGGACGGGAACAAGTACGAGGCGAAGGGCCGCTACGGCGCCGTCGCCCCGGTCGACGGGCGCATCGGGACCGAGACCATGCCCGGCGTGTTCGCCCAGATCGGGATGGAGTACGGCCACAAGTACGGGGGTACCAGCTTCGAGTTGTTCGCCAAGATCAGCGAGAAGAACCACTCCCACTCCACGCTCAACCCGCTGGCCGCCTACTCGAAGAAGATGACCCTGGAGGAGATCATGAACGACGTCATGATCGCCTATCCGAACACCCGGCCCATGTGCTCCGCGAACTGCGACGGGGCGGCCGCCGCGGTCTTGGTGTCGGGCTCCAAGCTGAAGACGCTGGATCCCGATCAGCAGCGGCGGGCGGTCAAAATCTCCGCGTCGGTGCTCACCAGCGACCCGTGGGAGGAGGCCTGCCAGGTCCTTCCCAACGTCAACACCCTCACCCGTAACGCCGCTCAACAGGCGTACGCCCAGTCGGGGGTGAGCCCCGAGGACCTCGACCTGATCGAGTTGCACGACTGCTTCGCCACCGCCGAACTGGTGCACTACGACAACCTGATGCTGTGCAAGCAGGGTGAGGCGGTGCCGTTCTTCGAGTCCGGTGCCACCTGGCGGGACGGCCGGAGCCCGGTCAACGTGTCGGGCGGGCTCGAGTCCAAGGGCCACCCCATCGCGGCCACGGGCATCGCCAACATCTGGGAGGTCTGTCATCACCTCCGTGGCGAGGCCGGTGATCGCCAGATCCCCGACGCCAAGGTCGGCCTGGCCCATGTGATCGGCCTGGGCAACGCCTGCGGGGTCCACATCCTGGAGCGTTCGGCCGCCTGAGCCCACGGGGCTCGGCCATCCCCGGCGCCGACCGCCGGGCTATCTAGACTCGTTCCTATGACGACCGAACCCGAAGACGTCACCCCGGGCCCGGACGACACGGCTGCCTTCCAGCGGTTCTACGGGAGCGGCGTGGCCGACGACGGATCCAATCGAGGGCTCTTGTACCGGCTCTTCGTAGGCTGGTGGCGGGACCGGAGCTAGATCGGCCCGGTCCTCCGCTGGCCGACGGGCCGGTGGAGGACTTGAAGGCCGTCCTCGACCGCTTCAGTGACGCGGTCATGCCGTCGGCCCGTCGATTCAGCGACGCCGACGTGGCCGCGGAGTCGGGCATCGACATCGAGTTGGCCCGGCGCCTCCGGCGGGCCATGGGCCTGCCCGACGTGCCGGCCGGCGAGGAGGACTTTCTCTTCGCCGACGTCGAGGCGCTCCAGCTGGTCCGTCACCTGGTCGAGACCGGTCAGCTGGCCGAGGGCGACCTACTGCACATGGCCCGCACCCTGGGCCTGGCGGCGGCCCGGATGGCCGACGCGGTGGTGGGCTTCTGGTCCGACCGCATCCTGGCCGGCATGGGTCTGGAGATGCTGGATCGCGAACGGGTCGACGAGCTGGAGAAGGTGATCGGGTACCTGTTCCGCCGCCACCTGCTCGATGCCGTCTCCCGTCACGCCGCCGCGCTGGCCGACGCCGGGGAGGGGCCGCCGGTGGCCGTGGCCTTTGCCGACCTGGTCGGCTTCACCTCCCTCTCCGAGCAGCTGTCGGACCGGGAGACGGCCGACCTGGTGGAGAGGTTCGAGGAGCTGGCCACCGATCGGGTGGTCGGTGGCGGCGGCCGGGTCATCAAGATGATCGGCGACGAGGTGATGTTCACCGCCGATGTCGAGCAGGTGGGCCACATCGCGCTGTCTCTGGCCGAGGCGTTCTCGTCCCCCGACCTCCCATCGGTGCGGGTGGGAGCGGCCAGCGGGGCGGTGGTCAGCCAGGGTGGGGACCTGTTCGGCCCAGTGGTCAACCTGGCCCAGCGGGCGACCATGGCCGCTCGCCCGGGCACCGTCTTGGTGTCGCCGCAGCTGGCCGAGGCCCTGCGCTCCGATCCCCGCTACACCGTGTACGCGATACGCCCCCACCGGCTGAAGGGTCTGGGCGTGGTGCGCCTGGCCGTCCTGCGCAGAGGGGTGTAGCCGGCGCTACCAGACGTGCTGGGAGTACTGGCAGCTGTCGCGGAAGTCGGTCCCGGGGTCCTCCAGGCGGTCATAGCTCGATTGGAGGGCGATCCGGCCCGGACCCCGCAGTCGTAGCCACAGGTACCGGTTGCCCCACGAACGCCAGAACTTCATGCCGGCATGGGGGAATTCCACGTGCATCTGCCACGCTACGGTCGGGTCCTTGTAGAGCAGGGCGGGCGGCTTGACCAGGATCTCCTCTCCCTCGGCCAGGTCCCGGAGCAAGACGTTGCCCCCCGCCTGGGCCAGCACCAGACCGGGGCGGTCCCCGGCGACGAAGCGGTCCACGAAGCGGCCCACCGGGTAGTGGTACTCGGTCTCGTCCCGGCGGTCGCCGCCGGTCCCGTCGCCGAGCACGTCCATCCCCATCTTCAACAGGCCGGCTCCGCCGAATTGGCTGCCCGCGGCCTGGTCACCGCGGGTCACGAACCAGATGCCGCTGTCGTACCAGTCGAACCCGAGGCCACTCGTGGCCGCGATCATGTGGTGCTCGCGGACATCGATGGCCGAGCCGGCCGGCACCGGTATGGCGACCAGCTCGCCGGGCCGGTCGGCGGAGAACGAGATGGTCCCGGGCCCGGTGGCCTGCAGCATCACGACCGGAAGGCCGGCCCGGGTGCGGTCCCAGGCCCCTTTGAGGCTCATATTGTCCACCTGGACCGCCGGCTCCTGCCAGAGCAGCGAGTGCTGAGGGAAGAAGACGCCCTCCCCGGCGGCCAGGCGCACATCGGCGGCCGGCGCCAGCTTGCCCAGGATCTGCATGGTCGAGCCGCCCATCTGGATGCGGGCCATGTCGGGGATCGGGGGCTGCTCCACCCAGCCCGAGGTGGTGCGCCGGGCCACGTCCACCGGGGCCCCACAGCTCGGGCAGGTCGTGTCGGCACCGCTCGACGAGGACCGGCAGTACGGGCAGGTGTAGGTGGTGATGCCCGTGTCGGTCATCATTCGGCTCCGAAGTGCTGGTACATGGACTGGATCCCGACCCGGCCAGGGCCGGTCATCTTCATCAGCGTCAGGCCGGGTCCGGTGAAGATGGCGCTGGCCTGCTGCATCACGTCGCCGGAGAGGATCCCGCTCAGTCCTTCCTTCTTGAGGGCGCGCGCCGCCTTGAGGCCGGCCAGACCCCGGCTGGCCAGGCCCTTGGCCATCTGGGCCGCCCCCGACGAGCCCTCAGGGGTCAGCTTGTAGCTGGACAACTCGTATCCCACCGAGGCCTCCTTGTAGAGGAAGCCCCCCGGCTCGATCTCTATGGACTCACCATCGGCCAGAGTGCGGTCCATCACGTTGCCGAAGCCGTGCAGGATGAGCAGGCCCGGGGATCCGCTCGCCCGGAAGCGTTCCAGGTACATGCCGCTGCCCACCGCGAGCGTGGCCTTGAAGCCGGCCAGCTTCTCGAAGCTGTAGCTGAGCGTCGAGGTGGCGAGCAGCATGGCGTGCTCGCGTACGTCGAGCTCCTGACCGGGTTCGACGGGGAGGACCACCACCTCGCCCGGGGCGTCGCGCGAGCACGAGACCCGGCCCGGACCGGTCGCCACGCTCAACACGAACGGCAGGCTCCCGAGCATCCGGCGGGTCCCACCCGGAGCGTCCATCACCGACATGGAGGTGGTGGCGTCCTTCCAGAGCATGGCGTGGTGCTCGAAGAAGATGGCCTCACCGGCTCCGAGGTCCACGTCGACGACCGGGACGATGGTCCCGTCGACCTGGATCCGGGTGGACCCGATGGACAGCTCGGTCAGGTCCCGCAGCCGCGGCGCGGCCCGCCAGCCGGAGTCGGTTACCGAGTCCCGGATGTCGAGCGGGGCTCCGCACCTCTCACAGGTGGTGGCCGGGCCGGGGGTCTGGGCCCGGCACCACCGGCAGGCGACCCGTTCGTCGGTGAGGCTCATCAGGCGGGACGGTAGCGCATTTCGACCCGCGGACCGGCGAAAGATGCCCGGTTGGCCAACCGGGCCCGGGGTCTCAGGCCCGGCTGCCGGCCATCTCCTCGGCCGGCCGGGCCGAGGCCGGCCGGGCTCCTCTTCTGACCATGGTGTGGGCCGCGGCCCGGTCGTCGACGCGCAGGGCGGCCCCGGCGGCCACGAGCGATATGGCCGCCGCGGTCAAGAAGGTGGCGTGGTAGGCGGTCAAGTGGGGCACCAGCCGCCCGCCGACCCGGCTGACCGGGCCTATCTCGGCTACCACAGTGGACAGGACGGCCACTCCGACGGCGCCGCCCAGCTGGCGCAGGGCGTTGAAGACGGTGGACGCCCGGGCCGTGTCGGGGCCCGAGATGGTGGCGAAGCCGGCCGCCTGGGCCGAGGTGAACACGTGGGCCATCCCGTAACCGACGAAGAACATCAGCCCCCGCATCCACCACAGCTCCCCGGTCGTGTCCACCAGGCTCATGAGGGCCAGGGCCAGGGACAGGACCAAAAGGCCGGTGAACATGGTCCGGCGGGGCCCCAGGTTGGGGTACAGGGCCCGGGTGACCACCTGCGAGCCGATCATGACACCGATGGCCTCGGGGAATGTGCTCAGCCCCGAGGACAGGGCCGACTGGCCCAGGCCGTCCTGGAAGAAGAGGGCCACGATGAACAGCACGCCGAGGAAGGACACCGCCCCGAGGGCCATCACGATGTTGGCGGTGCGAAACAGGCTGTCGCGGAACAGGCGGAGATCGATCAGCGGATCGCCGGAGCGCAGCTCGACCCAGACCATGCCGGCCAGCAGCAGCGCGCCGGCGACCAGGGTGACGACGATCTCGGGCCGGCCCCAGCCCTTGAACGGTCCCTCCGAGACGCCGTACATCACGAGGCCCAGGCCGGCGCCCGACAGCAGGAAGCCGGCCACGTCGAGCCGGCCGGCCCGCTCGCTCTTCGGGGAGGCCAGGAACAGCAGGCCGAAGACCAGAGCCATGACCCCTATGGGCAGGTTGACGTAGAAGACCCACCGCCAGGAGACCTCGGTGACGAACAGGCCGCCCAGCACGGGGCCGAGAGCCGGGGCCAAGGCGGTGGGCACGATCAAGATGCTGGAGGCCCGCACCCGCTCCTCGGGCGGGAAGATTCGGAACAGCATGGCCATCCCGACCGGAACCATCAGGCCGCCGCCCACCCCCTGGAGCACCCGGAAGGCGACCAGCTGGCCCAGGTTCTGGGCCAGCCCGCACAAGGCCGAGGCCAAGGTGAAGACCACCACCGATGACAGCAGGACCCGCCGGGGGCCCAACCGGTCGCCCAGCCAGCCCGACACGGGGATGAACACGGCCAGACTGACCAGGTAGCCGATGGCCACCGTATCGACCGAATCGGCGGCGACGTGGAACTGCTTGCCGATGGTGGGCAGGGCCACGTTGACGATCGTGGTGTCCATGATGTTCATGAACATGGCGGCCACGAAGACCACGCTGACCGCGATCTTCTGGTTCATCTGACGGCGCGGCACGCAACGGCTCCCGGGGGGTCGGAACTGAAGAAGTTGGGCTAGCGAAGCAAGCGCCCGCCCGGAGCGGATTATTCCCTTCTGTGGCCCCCTTCAGGGGGCCACACTCGAGAAGTCCTTGAAGCCGGTGGGGTCGTGGCGGCCCACCGAGGCGTGTTCGAACAGGCCCCAGCCCTCGGCCCCATCGCAGCTGGCCCGCCCGATGTGGTCGATCACCCCGAACGGTGCCCGCCCGGCCACCGCCGGGTCGGTCAGGTCGTAGGTCGCGCTATCCAGCCAGTCGCGGCCCCGCCACACGCCGTGCGACCAGTCGGGGTCGGCCCCGTAGCCGCCTCCGACGTGCAGCGCCACCCCGGTCGCCGCCTCCACCTCGACCACCACGGGCTTCCGGTCGGCGCTGCGCATCTGGATCACGGCCCGCTCCGGGATCCGGGTGCCCGAACGGTAGGTGATGTCGACCTCCGGCCATCCGAGCTGCTCGTGGCGGCCATCGGCCCATACCCGGCTGGCCGCATTGAGCGTGCGGGCGCCGTCGGGGTCCTCCTGGACGATGACGATGAGGGCGTAGTCCTCGAAGCGCAGTGGGACATACAGCCACCAGAACCCCTCTCGGGGCTCGTCGCCGCTGCGTCCGGCCGCCTCGGCCTCGCCCACCGGGCGGATGCCCCAGGAGCGGTCGCGCGATCCCAGCCAGCGGTCGGGGTGGACCGCGATGTCCTCGCCGTCGAGGTGGATGGTGCCCTCCCACGTGCCGAGCTGGGCGAAGCGGCAGCCGTCCAGGATCACCCGGTTGGCGGCCCGGTTGATGTGGCGGGGCTCGTCGATGTACTCGAACGATCCCTCCCAGGTGAGGTCGAAACCGAGGCCCCGGTCGGCGGTGTCGCACACCAGGCGGATCCGCTGCAGCGGCTCCACGACCTCCACCCGGTAGGGCCCGACCCGGGCGTCGAGGGATCGGTCCCCGAGGGCGTCGGACATCCGCACCGACCAGTGTCGATCGCCGCGGCGGACGAGGGCGAAGGCGTCGGTCACCCCAATGTTGGGGTAGACCCCGAGGCCGGTGATGAGGAACAGTCCGGGGTCTCGGCCGTGGGCGTTGAAGTAGCAGCGGTCGTAGAAGTTGCGGTCGCTCGTCTCGGTGTAGGCCATCGAGAGGGGGACCTGGTGGATCGGGTACTCGTCGAGAGGTGCGGGCACCGTGTGTTCCTCGGTGCTCAGGCGCCCAGCAGGGCGCGCAGGGTGTCGGCGTTCATGATGAGCTCGTCGGCGTCGCCCGGGACCTCGCGCTCGCCGAAGCGCACCGACCTCATGCCGGTGCGGAGATAGACGATGGCGAGCTGCAGGGCCGCATAGCGGTAGTAGAAGTCCAGATCCCGCGGGGTGTGGCCGGTCAGCCGCTCGTAGGTGGTCGCCAGGTCCTCCAGGCGCAGGAAGTCGGGCATGTGTGGGAACCCGTAGGCCACCGCCATGTCCTCGAACATCTGGTGCAGATATCCGAGCCAGGCCAGGTCGGTCTCGGCCGGGGCCAGTCCGGCCATCTCCCAGTCGAGGACCGCACTCGGCTCGAAGTTGCGGTACATCACGTTGCCGATGCGCGAATCGCCCCAGCAGAACACGGTCGGGCCCTCCTCCGCCGGCCAGTGGTCGTCGAGCCAGGTGAAGGCCTGCTCTATCAGCGCCGACCGACCGGAGTCTCGCGCCGCCCACTCGTACCAGTACCGGCGGCTGGCCACGTGGCGGCGCAGGGCGGTGTCGCCGGGGGACTCGCCCCGGAGGTGGGCGAAGTGCTTCTCCGGCTCGGGTATGGCGTGAAGCTCGGCCAGCACCGCCACCGTCGAGTCCTGCAGCCGGGCCTTGTGCTCGTCGGTCGCCTCATAGAGCCAACCCTCGCCGAAGCTGTAGGGCGGGATGTCCGACGGCACTTCACCGTCGACCCGGCCCATCACGAAGAAGGGTGACCCGATCACCGAAGGGTCCGGCTCGCACCACCAGGCGGGCGGTACCGGCACGTCCGTGAGCGAGGCCACCGTCTTTATGGTCAGGAACTGCCCGGGCAGGTCGTAGGTGGGGAAGACCGGCACGTCATCGCCCATAGGCGCCACCCGGGCCACCAGCCGCTCCTGGTGGCGCCCTCCCTCGAGCTGCCAGCTGGCGTCGAAGAGCAGCGTCTCGCTCGACATACCGGTGGCCGACGTGCCGCCGAGGCCGGTGACCGAGTGGTCGCGGCCCTCCGGCACGTGGCCGGCCAGCGCCCGCTCCAGACCCCGGCGGACGTCCTCCAGATCGCGGCTGGACCTCTTCTGATCGGTCGAGAACCGATCGCCATCGTCACTCAACGCGTCCTCCCCCTGTGGTTTGCTCAGTGATCCCCTCGCCGCATGATGGCAGAAGCGTCAGCCGCCGCGGAGCAGCATCGGCTTCGGCCGGCGGCCGTCGATGTCGGTGAACCCGTAGCTCTCGGCCAGGTCGGCCACGTAGAAGGCCCGGCCGGAACGCTCGGTCAGATCGGGATCGGTGGCCAGGGCGACCACCGCCCGCCCGGCGAAACGCGGGGTCTCGGCCTCGGCCAGGTCGTAGTCCCCCTCGCCCGGTAGCTGCAGTACCCGCCTCCCGTCGGCATCGGGGGGGATGGTCTGAAGGAGCTCGGTCATGACGACCCCCGGCCATATCGAGACCACCGCCGTGCCATGAGGGCGCAGCTCGATGGCCATGTCGGCGGTCATGCGGTCGACCGCCGCCTTGGCCACGCCGTACACGACGTTGTGCGAATAGCCCGAGGCCCCCGAGGACGAAACGTTGACGATGAGCCCCCCCGGGCTGTTCATCAGGAGCGGGGCGCCGTGCACGGACGCCATGTAATGGGAGCGCACGCCGACCTGGAACGTGTGGTCCCATCCCTGCGCCCCCACCTCCCAGAACGGCCGGCCCAGCCACTTGGCCGACCCGGGCGCGTCATAGACGTTGTTGACCAGGATGTGCAGCTGGCCGTGGTCCTGCGCGACCCGTTCGAACAGGGCCGATACCTGTTCATCGTCGCGGTGGTCGACCTGTACCGCGACGCCGCGGCCACCGATGTCGTCGATCTCGGCGGCGGTCGCCGCCACCGTTCCGGGCAGGAGCCCGTCGCGCACCGACCGGCCCGTGACATAGACCGTGGCGCCCGCCGCCCCGAGCTCGAGCGCGATGCCCTTGCCGATGCCGCGGCTGGCTCCGGTGACGATTGCGACCCGGCCCTCTAGCGTCTGACCCCCGTCCATCCCGTGCAGGCTGGCAGGTTATTCACCGGCCCGCCACCCCTGCGGCCCACCCAATGGCCCCCGTCCAATAGCGTCCGGTGGATGGAGAAGATCGTCTACCTCCTGATCGGGCCGGCCGGACCCCCGGTGCCGGACCTGGCCCGGTCCCTCCGGGAGCGGGCCGTGCCGGCGCTGGTGAGCCTCGGCGCCCGGTCCGTCCAGCTCAACGTCACCGACGAGTCGCTCGGCCATCCCTTCGGCGTGGCCCCCGAGGCGGGCGCCGATCACATCCTGGCCGCCGTCTCGGTGTGGGTCGACAGCGCCGAGGGCCGCGGGGTGGAGTCGGCCCTGCCCGTGCCAACCGGCATCGGAGCGGCCTGGCACGGCTGGCTGGTCTGCGAATCGGAGCCGGTGCCCAACCGGGACCACCCGCCCGGCCCCGACGGTGAGGTCCCCGGCTTCGCCCAGATCGTGGCGCTCATCCGACCGAGCCACCTGGGGTGGGGGGAGTGGCGGGCCGTCTGGCAGGGGGCTCACACCCCGGTCGCCATCCACACCCAGTCCACATTCCGCTACGTCCAGAACGTGGTCTTCCGGGCCGTCACGCCAGATGCTCCCGCTTACGCGGCCATAGTGGAGGAGTGCTTCCCGAGGGAGGCCGCCAGGGACCTGCACGTGTTCTTCGACGCAGTGGGTGACGAGGCCCGCCTGGCCCGCCACATGGCGGCCATGGCGGAGAGCTGCGACCGCTTCATGGACGGGGTCGCGCCTGTCTCGTGGACCAGGGAGTGGGTGTACCGGTCGGCCTGACCGGGATCGGTGCCGGCCGCCGCGTCCCGCTCCTCGGGACAGGTAGGGCGGGGGCGGGGCCGGAACATCTAGGCTTCGCCGCCGTGCTTCTCGACTTGTTCCGTATGGAAGGGAAGGTCGCCGTCGTCACGGGGGCATCCCGGGGGATCGGGGCCGGCGCGGCCCGGGCGCTGGCCGAGGCCGGCTGCGACCTGATCGTCTCGGCTCGCTCGGCCGATGTCCTCGGCGATCACGCCGAGCGCCTGCGGGCCGACACCGGCCGCCGGGTGGAAGCGGTGGCCGCCGACCTGAACGACCTCGACAATCTGGCCGGCCTGGTCGAATCGGCCCGGCAGGCATTCGGGCGTCTCGACGTCGTGGTCAACAACGTGGGGGGCAGCATGCCCCGGGCCTTTCTCGACACCAGTCCCGGCTTCTTGGAGTCCGCCTTCCACTGGAACGTGACCACGGCGTACGCCCTGACCCAGGCGGCCGTCCCGCTCATGCTCGAGGGCGGGGGTGGCTCGGTGATCAACATCAGCTCCGCGGTCGGGCACCTGTCCGACCGGGGTTTCGTAGGCTACGGGACGGCCAAGGGGGCGATCGACCACATGACAGAGCTCATGGCCGCCGACCTGGCGCCTCGCATCCGGGTCAACGCGGTGGCTCCCGGCTCGATAGATACCGACTCGCTCGCCAGCGTGCTCGACGACCGGATGCGCGCCACCATGACCTCGATGACGCCGCTCCGGCGCCTGGGCCGGGTCGAGGACATCGCGGCGGCCATCGTCTACCTGGCCTCCGACGCCGGCTCCTACCTGACGGGCAAGGTCATCGAAGTGGATGGGGGGCTGCGCACGCCCAACCTGCCTCTCGGGTTACCGGACCTGTGAGCGACCTGGCCGAGCGCACCGATCCAGCCGGTTGGTGCGCCGCCGCTCCGATAGTGCACCGATGAGCGGCGTGACCGGCGGAGCGGGCATGGACCAGGGGGAGTTCAGGACCGTGCTGGGCCATTTCGCGTCGGGGCTGGTGCTCGTGACGGGCTTGCACGAGGGCCAACCGGCCGGTCTCACCTGTCAGTCCTTCTTCAGCCTGTCGCTCGACCCACCACTCGTGGCCATGGCGCCGGGCAAGTCGTCCACCAGCTGGCCCAAGGTGTCGAGCTCCGGATCGATATGCGTCAACATCCTCTCCGAGGAGCAAGAAGCCATGGCCCGGACCTTCGCCAAGACCGGAGCGGACAAGTTCTCCGGGGTCGGCTGGAGCCCGGCGGCCAACGGCGCCCCCCGGCTCCAGGGATCGCTGGCCTGGCTCGAGTGCACCATCGAGGATGTCCACGAGGCGGGTGACCACTGGCTGGTGACGGCCCGGGTCATCGACCTGGAGGCGACCCACGGGAAACCCCTCGTGTTCTACCGGGGTGGCTTCGGCGGTTTCACCGCCTAGTCACTCGTCCCACCAGGAGTCGGTTACCTTCTCTTCCCGGCGCCGGACCGTCTCCTCGTAGAGCCGCCGGTACCCGGTGTGGGCGATCCGCCACTGGCCGTCGAGCTTCACCATTTTGTCCTCGTAGTAAGCGGCTCCGCGTAGGTTGAGCCCGGCGGAGACCATGATCACCACGTCCTCGAGGCCCCAGCGGGCGGTGGCCGTGTCGGGTCCGGTGAGCTCTATCTCGGGGTGGTGGACCTTGTGGGAGGTCAACATGTCGCGCTCGGGCATCGACTCTTTCAGGAACCCGATGATGGCGTCGCGCCCCTCGTAGCTCATCTTGCCCGAGCTGTAAGCCGAGGTGGCGTCCTCGGTGAGGGTGGAGGCCAGAAGGTCCCAGTCCCGGGTGTCGACCGCCCTCAGGTAGCGGTACTTGACCTGCTTGATGGCTTCGATCTCGACCAGATCCTCCGGTGTCATCGTCAACTCCTCAGATCATCACGTCGGTCGGTTTGAATCCCATGACGGTCATGCCGTAGCTGTGGAGCGAACGGTCGATGGAGTTGACCGTGTGGTGCCGCCCGGCATGGGCGTCGCGCCACAAGCGCTGGATCGGATTGGCCAGCATGATGGTGCCGGCCCCGCTGCGGTCGAAGATGTCGTCGATGGCAGCCATCGCCCGGGCCGTGCCCTGGACCTGGTCGCGACGGGCCCGACTGCGCATCTCTATGCTGATCTGGCCGCCGGTCGAGACCAGGTCGAACATGGCCCCCACGTTGGAGAGCAGGTGGCTGCGGCAGGCGTCCACCTCTGACGCGGCGCGACCGAGGGCCCCGACCGTGTACGGGTCATCGGTGGCCTTGCCCCAGCTCTTCGACACCCGGGCCTTCGTGTACTCCAGGTTCTCGGCCAGGATCCCCTCGGCCATGCCGATTATGGCGCCGGTGATGGCGTTGGCGAACATCGTGGCGAACGGCAGGCGATACAGGGGCGAGGTGTTGACCTCCAGGCCGGGGCTCTGCCACGCAAACATCCTGACCAGGTCGATGGTGCGGTACTCGGGCACGAAGAGGTCCTCGACGATGATGTCGTTGCTCCCGGTGCCGCACAGCCCCATCGTCTGCCACACGTCTTCGATCCGGTAGTCGGAGCGGGGGATGAGCACATTCCACATGGCCGGAGGAGATCCGTCGCTGCGGTCGACGATCACCCCGAGGATGGCCCACTGGCAGTGGTCACAGCCCGACGAGAAGCTCCAGCGCCCGTCGAGGGTGTAACCACCGTCGGTCGGGACCATGCGGCCGCCCGGCATGTACGACGAGCTCACCCATGTGTCAGCGTCGTCGCCCCAGACCTCCGCCTGGACCCGGTCCGGGAAGAGGGCGATCTGCCACGGGTGCACCCCGACCACACCGGTCACCCAACCCGTCGACCCGCACGCCGCGGCCACGGTGAAGAGGCACTCGTAGAAGCGCCGGGGGTCGGCCTCGAGGCCGCCGTAGCGCTTGGGCTGGAGCAGGCGCATCATGCCCGACTCCTTGAGCTCCTTGACCGTCTCGACGGGCAGCCTGCGGTCCCGCTCGGCATCGGCCGCCCGCTCCCGGATGAGGGGCGTGAGCTCGCGTACACGTTCGAGGACCTCGGTATCGCTCATGGTGATGCTCCTTCCGGGACGGGCCAGGAAATACTGCCCCGGGCCCCGCCCCCTCGCCATGCCCACATGCCGATGGCCGGGACATGCCCCGGACCGGGTCCTACCCGGGCTGCTTAGGATCGCGAGCGTGACGGCAACCACCACACCGCTCGACTTCGAGGCCACCAGCCGGTTCCTGGACGGCGAAACCCGCCTCCACTATCACGAGGCCGGCACCGGCCCGGCCCTGGTACTACTCCATGGCTCGGGGCCCGGGGTCAGTGGCTGGTCCAACTTCCGGGGCAATTTCCCGGTGTTCGCCGGGCACTTCCGCACCGTCGTCATGGACATGCCCGGTTTCGGCCGAAGCGAACGGCCCCCGCTCGACCGGGCCTACCCCCGGGTGGCGGCCGATCACGTGGTCCGCCTGATGGACGGCCTCGGTATCGACAAGGCCCACGTGCTGGGCAACTCGATGGGCGGCTACGTGGCGTTCGAGCTGGCACTGGCGCACCCGGCGCGCGTCGACCGGCTCGTCGGCATGGGGCCCGGGGGTCTGGCCGCCAACTTCGTGGGCCCGGATCCGAGCGAGGGCGCCCGCCGCCTGAGCGACTTCATGATGGCCCCGTCCAAGGAGGCCATGGAGGCGTGGGTCGACACCATGGTGGCCAACAAGAAGGTGGTGGACGACGCCCTGATCGAGGAGCGCCTGGCCAACGCGCTGGCCCCGGGGGCGCTGGAGTCGGCCATGGCCATCTTCATGTCGCTCGGCCAGTATCCCGAGGAGGTTCCCCTCTATGCCCGGGTCGAGCACATCGAGGCCCCCACCCTGATCACGTGGGGCCGAGACGACCGCATGCTGCCGGCGGAGGGGGCGCTGTTCGGCTACCGGCAGATGCCGAACGCGGAACTGCACCTCTTCTCGAAATGCGGCCACTGGGCCCAGGTCGAGCGCAAGGACGACTTCGAGCGGCTGGTCATCGAGTTCCTGACCCGGTAGCCGATTGGTAGCGGCTCAGGCCTTCGGCCGCGGCGCGGTCGCCGCGTCGAAGGGCCGTCCGGTGGCGTGACGGGCCGCCACCCAGCCGAAGGTGAGGCTGGGCCCGATCGTCGCCCCGGCGCCGGCATACTCGTTGCCCATCACCGACGCCGATGTGTTGCCCACCGCGTACAGGCCGTCCACCGCGCCGCCGTCCTCTCGCAGGACCCGCGCGTGCTCGTCGGTGAGCAGGCCGCCTTTGGTGCCGAGGTCGCCCGGGACCAGCCTGGCCGCGTGGAAGGGGGCCCTGACCAGTTCGTTCAGGCACGGGTTGGGTAGGGTCGGGTCGCCGTAGTAACGGTCATAAGCACTGTCACCGCGCCGGAATTCGTCGTCGCGGCCGCGCCGGGCGGCCGCGTTGAAGCGGTCGATGGTCGCCGCCAGCTGGTCCGCCGGAACGCCGATCTTGGTGGCCAGTCCCTCGACGGTGGACGAGGTGTGCATGGTGCCGATCCCGTACCACGACTTGGGCAGCGGCTGGTAGGGCGGGACAGCCGCGAACGTGTAGCGCCGGCGGGCCCGCTGGTCCATGATGAACCAGGCCGGGACATGGCCCCCGTCGCGCTGATCGAGGCGCAACTGGTCGTGGATGAAGTTGACGTAGGGGGCCGACTCGTTGGTGAAGCGCCGGCCGGCTTGGTTGACGATGATCGATCCGGGCATCGACCGCTCCGATACCAGCGGGAAGAGCCGGCCCTTGGGCTGTTCGATGGCCGGCATCCACCAGGCATCGTCCATGAGATCCAGTGCGGCGCCCATTTCCTCGCCCAGCCGGATTCCGTCGCCGGTGTTGCTGGGCGCACCCATGGACCAGTCGTGATCGACGCCGGAGAGGTACTTGGCCCGCATCTCGGGGTCGTGGTCGAAACCGCCCGTCGCCAGGATCACCCCGGCCCTGGCCTCGATGCGCCGCACGGCGCTCTCCCGCCCGACCTCCGCGCCGATCACCCGGCCCCCGGCGGAGACCAGGTCGACAAGGGGCGAGGAGAGCCACAGTTCCACCCCCGCCTCGGCCAGGGCCAGCCGTAGCCGGCCGATCAGTGCGGTCCCGGTAGTGGCCATGTGGCGGCGGCGCACCACGTTCGTGGCGACCCGCCCGGCGGCGCGCAGAACGGCCTTCTTGCCCACCCACGTGCGGGTCGCCTGGTTGAGGTCGTGGAAGTCGGTGGCCGTCACCCACAGCCCGGCGGGGCCCCTCATCCCGCTCGCGATCATCTCCGTCTCCATGGCGCCCAGCCGGCGCTTGTCGAAGGGCCGGGCCTCGATGGACCGACCGTTGGGCCGCCCACCCGGATACTCAGGGTGGTAGTCGCTGTAGCCACGGGACCAGAAGAACCGCATGTGGCGGCTCTGCCGCTCCAGGAACTCGAGGGCGAGAGGAGCGGCTGCGGCGTAGGCGTCGAGGCGGGCCGTCGGTACCCGGTCGCCGACCACCGCACGGAGGTAGCGCCGCACGTCCTCCGGGTCATCGCCGAGGCCCTGGCGGAGCAGGGTCGGGTTGTTGGGCGCCCAGATACCTCCGCCGGAGAGCGCGGTGCTCCCCCCGTACCGGTCGGCCTTCTCCACGAGCAGCACCGAGGCGCCGGCCGCCTGGGCCGTGAGGGCGGCGGTCATCCCCCCGGCCCCGCTGCCGACCACGACCACGTCGACGGACCGATCCCACGCGCTGTCCATGGTCCGATGTTAAGAGTCGCCCGGTGGGCGGCCGGAAGCGAGGTCCCGGCTACTGGAACACGGAGCGGACGCGGCCTCGCCCTACATCCACTCGCCGGCCGTCTGCTCCAACCAGCCCCACCACTGCTCCACGTCCCACGGGTGGCGCGCATCGGCCGCCGGTCCGGCCTCGGCCGGAGAGCGCCGGCCGAACAGCTGGCTCCAGATGTCGGTGGCGCAGCGTCGCACCAGGGGCACGATCCGGCTCACATCGACCTTGTGCACCGGGCCGCTGACCGACACTGCGGCGATGGCCCGGCCGGCCCCCCGTATAGGGGCGGCCACGCAGCGCAGGCCGGCCACGTTCTCCTCCGTCTCGAGGGCCCAGTGCGCGGTGCGGACCGTGGCCAGCTCCTGGCGGAACAGCTCCGGAACCACGATGGTGCGGCCGGTGCGCCGCTCCAGCCCGCCGACGAGCACCTCCTCCACCGACTTCTCCGGGGCGAAGGCCAGCAGCACCTTGCCGGCCGCGGTGCAGTGGGCCGGCATCCGGCCGCCCACGCGGGTCGGCAGCAGGGCGGAGTCGTGGCCCCAGAGCTTCTCCAGGATCACCACGTCCCGACCGTCGAGGATGCCGAGGTGCACCGAGTGGTGGGTCGCCGCCTGCAGGTCCTGGAGGAACGGGAGTGACCGCTCCCGCAGGTGGGTACGGCTCGACACCAGGCCCCCGACCTCGAAGAACCGGATGCCGAGGCGGTATCCGGTGGGGGTGCGCTCCAGCCACTTGTGCTCGACCAGCTGGTCGGCCATCCGGTGGACGGTGGATTTCGGGAGCGCCGTCCGCTCCGTGAGCTGGCTCAGGCTGAGGGTCGGGGTGTTGGCATCGAAGGCCCCGATGATCATGGATATCCGCCCGGCCACCGACTCGCGGTGCTCCTTGGTGTCCTCGGGATCCCCACGGCCAGGACCCCGATCGTCGGAACCCCCCACGTCGACACCCACGGCCCCAAT
>JAKBAX010000338.1 GCA_021808785.1 Actinomycetes bacterium
GGCCCCAGGCCGGCGGCGACGGGGGGCCGGGACGATGGCCTCCGGGCGGCGGTTGGGGTCCCGGAGGAGGGGTTCCCGGGTCGCGCCAGCCCGGGTCACCCCAACCGGGCGGTGGGGGAGGCGGGGTCCAGCCCCCGCTGCCCTGGGGAGTCGCCCACCCGTGCTGGGGGGGGTGCTCCTCGCCACTCGATTCGGGATTCTCGATGTCGTTCATTTCCTGTGGACCAGCGTAGGGAGCGGACCCCGCTAGTCAACCTCGAAATCCTGAGCGTTGCGTGAGAAGGTCGAGAGCCGCTCCTCGGGCATTCTCAGCCCCCCCCGTTGTGAATCTCTTGGGATGCTGTTGCCCGAGCCGTGACGACCGACGTTGATCATCAGACGATGGCCGTGGAAGCGCGACTGGACGCGTGGTTGTCGGTGCTCCACGACCTCGGGGGGTCGGATCTGCTGCTCACGGACGGCTCCAAGCCACTGCTGCGGGTGGACGGCGGGCTGAGGCGCCTCGAGGCGGTCGAGGCGCTCACCGGCGAGGAGATCGAGGCCATCGCCCGGACGCAGATCGACGACCAGTACGGCGACCGGCTGCACCTCGGCCGCGAGGTCGAGTTCTCCTTCACCTGGCGCGACATCGACCGGGTCCGGGCCAGCGCCTTCTACCAGCGGACCACCTGCTCGCTCGCGCTCCGGCGGATCCCGCTCGTGGCGTCGGAGCTGGCCGAGCTGGGCCTTCCCGACGCGGTGGCCGGGCTGCTGAGCGGCCGGAGCGGGCTGATCGTCGTGACCGGCCAGACCGGCTCGGGCAAGTCGACGACCCTGGCGGCCATGGTCGAGGAGATCAACCGGACCGAGGCCTGCCACATCGTCACCCTCGAGGACCCCATCGAGTTCGTCCACTCCAACCGGCGGGCCGTGATCAGCCAGCGCGAGATAGGCACCGACACCCGCTCGATGGCCACCGCCCTGCGGGCGGTGCGGCGCGAGGACCCCGACGTGATCGTGGTCGGCGAGTTCGGAGACCCGGAGTCCATCGCCGCGGTGCTCGACCTGGCCGAGACGGGGCACCGGGTCATCGCCTCGCTCGGGGTCAACGACTCGGCCTCGTGCCTGGCCCGCCTGATCGACGTCTTCCCCCGGTGGCGCCGGGACCAGATCAGGGTGCAGCTGGCCGGGACCCTCCTGGCCGTCCTGTACCAGCGGATCGTGCGCCGCCGCGGAGGTGGCTCGGCGCTGGCCCACGAGCTGCTGCTCGGCCTGCCGGCGGTACGCCGGCTGATCCGCGATGACATGCTGGCGCATCTGCGGCAGACCATGGTCGAGGGCGGCATGGTGACCCTGGAGCAGAGCCTGGGGGGGCTGGTCGAGACCGGTGTCATCGACCTGCAGACGGCCCTGGACATGAGCTTGTACCCCCAGGAGCTCGTGTCCGGCTCCCTGATGGCCGGGACCTGAGGACCCGATCCCGACGGTGTGTCGTGGCGATCTGCGCCGGATCCGCCCTGGCCGGCGCCGAGGCGGCTGCCCCCATACCGGCGGAGGTCGCCATGACGGGCGTCTCCCGACTCCGCCCGAGGCGCGAGACCGACCCCGCGGCGGCTACCGCCTGGGCTGGCCTTTCGGCCCGGCCATCCGTTGGCTGTGACCACCGACGCGATGTTGGGCGGCAGCCCGGGATTGGTGATCCCCCGAACCCAGTTCCCGGCGGCGCGCCTCCGGCGAATGGCGGAAAGGCCGCTTTTGAGTGTCCATGACCGCTTCCACATGAATTAGTGTCGAATCCAGGCCAGATGATGGCCCCTCCGCACCAACAACAGGCTCCCAAGTCCTCTCGAGCTACTCTACAGCCGTCATGGCGGCAGACCACGACTCCCGAATACTGGTAGTAGACGACGATCCGCAGCTGCGGTCGTTGCTGCTGTTGGTCCTCGAGGGCGAGGGCTACCCGGTGACGCTCGTGTCAGATG
Source organism: Actinomycetes bacterium (assembly GCA_021808785.1). Classification (GTDB taxonomy): domain Bacteria; phylum Actinomycetota; class Acidimicrobiia; order Acidimicrobiales; family Palsa-688; genus JAKCDU01. Next base: position 1,962 of record JAKBAX010000338.1, read on the forward strand.
CCTCGAGCGCCATCACCGAGGTGGAGAAGGGTGCGACCGATCTGGTCGTGCTCGACGTGTCCCTCGGCGTGGACGACGGGCGCATGGTGCTGGCGCGCATCCGGGAGATGGGCGACCTCCCGGTGATCCTCATCAGCGGCAAGGGTGATACCGCGGATCGGGTTCTCGGCCTGCGCCTGGGCGCCGACGACTTCCTGCCCAAGCCCTTCTCGCCGGTGGAGCTGGTCGCCCGGGTCGAGACGGTCCTGAGGCGCAGCCGGGTCCGCCCCGCCCCCGGTGCGCGCCCGGCCCTGATCGACGGGGATCCGGCCGGTTTGCTCGTCGACGAAGTGACACGCGAGGTGACCATTGATGGTGAGCCGGTCGAGCTCACCGCCAAGGAGTTCGATCTCCTCGCCTTCCTGGCCCGATCGCCCCGTCAGGTCTTCAGTCGGGGCCAGTTGCTGGAGCACGTCTGGTCGTCGCGCTCGGAGTGGCAGGACGAGGCCACGGTCACCGAGCACGTGCGCCGGGTGCGGCACAAGATCGAGCCCGATCCGGCCAAGCCCCGGTGGATCACCACCGTCAGAGGCGTCGGCTACCGTTTCGAGCCCTGATCCGACCCAACTGGACCACTTCGGCCACCCGGAGCCGGAGTTGGTCCGGCGCGTAGGGCTTGGGGATGACGGGGTCGCCGGGCTCGGGCGGGATGTCCTCGGCCCCGGTGTAGCCGGTCACGTAGACGGCGGGTAGCCCCGGATCGGCCCGGCGCACGGCGGCGACCAGTTCGATGCCCGACATGCGGGGCAGGATCACGTCGGTGACGAGCGCGTCGATGTCGCTGGCTCCGCTCGCCGCGGCGTCTCGGATGCGGGCCAGGGCTTCCTCGGCGTTGGCGAACGACTCGACGTCGAGGCCGATGTTGCGAAGCGACTCCACCGCCATCTCCCGCAGGTCGTCCTCGTCTTCGACCAGGACCACGCGGCCCTCGATCCGGCGGGTCGGCACCCAGGTCTCGTCGTCCTCGGCGCCGGCGGTGACCACCGCGTCACGCTCGAGCGGCAACCATATCCGTATGGTCGTGCCGTCGCCGACGCGGGACTCGATGTGCAGCTGACCGCCCCGCTCCCGGACCAGTCCGTAGACGGTGGGCAGGCCCAGCCCGGTGCCCTGGCCCCGTTCCTTGGTGGTGAAGAACGGCTCGAGGCAGCGGGCCAGCACCTCAGGCGACATCCCCGGTCCGTCGTCACTGACCGTGAGGAGGGCCAGGGGGCCGCCCGGCAGATCCAGGCGCTGCACCTCGTCCGGTGGAGGGGCCACGACCTGCACGCCGAGAGCGATGCGGCCCTCGCTGTCCATGGCGTCACACGCGTTGATCACCAGGTTGACCACGATCTGCTCCATCTCGCTCGGGTCCAGGCGAACCTTGATCAGGTTGCGCGAGGCCCGGATGCGCAGGTCGACCTTCGGCCCCGCCACCCGGGCCAGGACCGCATCGAGTCCCGACACCGCCGAGCCCAGGTCCATGATGACCCCGGTGTCGACCCGTTGGCGGGTCATGTCCAGCATCTGCTGTGTGAGGGTGGCAGCCCGCCTGGAGGCGTCCTCGATGCTGGTGATCATCCGGAGGTGGCTCTCGTCGTGGAGGCCGCGTCGGAGAATGGCCGCGTAGCCGATGATGAGCGTCAAGAGGTTGTTGAAGTCGTGCGCCACCCGACCCGCGACCTGACCCATGGCATCCAGTCGCTGGGCCTGGATGAGGGCCCGTTCGGCTCGCCGGACGTCGGTCAGATCGAGACCGGCTACCAGTACCGAGGCCGATTCGGTGGGATGGACCGGGGGCAGCCGGGCCCCCGACAGCGACAGCTCACGCCCGTCGGCCGAGGCGGTGCGGTTGACCACCCGGCCGGTCTCGAAGACCTCGGCGGCGAGCGTGCCGATCGGGCCGCTCAGCTCAGCGGGCAGGAGCCAGCCGCTCGGCTGGGCCGGCCAGCCCAGCAGGTCCTGGGCCCTCTTGTTGGCCGCGGTGACGAAGCCGGCCGGGTCGATCTCGATCAGGGCGACGGGGGAGGAGTCCACCACCGCCCGCAGGCGGGCCTCATGGACCATCGCGGTCTCCGTGCCGAGGGCCCGCTCGAAGGCCACCGGTATGAGAGACGCCAAGGAGCTGAGCACCGGTTCGTCGTCGCCGGTCATGTCATCGGAGACGAATACCACGAGTGCCCCGTGCTGCCACGGATCAGTGTTGGGCAGCGGGTAGGCGATCCACCCGGCGCCCCTGCTCACCCGGCCCGAAGCCACCGCATCGAAGGCCCGCTCGGCGGAGGCCGGGTCGAACTCACCGGCGGAGGCGCGCACCGTCGAGCCGTCGGACTTCGACCACCGGGCGACCGCGCCGCGCGCCTCGTGGATGGCGCAGGCCTCCAGGCAGGCGGTGTCGAGGACGGCCTGTGTGGTCGCCGCCCCGGCCAGGTTGGTGGCCGCCGCGGCCAGTCGCCGCAGCCGCCGCACGGTCCGGGTCTGCTCCCGGGCCGCGGCCTGCATCTCCCGCCGGATGGTGACCGACTGGATGGCGCCGCCGACCCGGCTGCTCAGCTCGGTGGCCACCCGGAGGGCGGAGGGGCGGAAGCCCCGTCGATGGGGGCCGCTGGCGGCCACCAGCCAACCCATGGTGATCCCGCTGGAGACGATCGGTACAGCCATGAGGGACTGGGCGCCGATGCGGTCGAGGACCTGTCGGCCGGCGGCCGCGCCCTGGGCCGGGCTGTCGTCGGGGTGCCCCCGGCCCTGGCCGGGGTCGGGCGACGGGTCGGGGTCGGGCGACGGGTCGGGGTCGGGCGCCGGGTCGGGGTCCACGGTCACGCC
>JAKBAX010000339.1 GCA_021808785.1 Actinomycetes bacterium
TCGACGGGTGCCTCGACGGGCACCTCGACGGCCGCCTCGGCTGGCCGCCTCGAAATCTGTACCGATTTGGCAAATCTGTACCTCTAGAGACGGATTCTGTCGGCGAAGGTACAGATTTCACATCGAGGTACAGATTTCACATCGCGGTACAGAAAAAGCCGGACCGGCTACCAGCCGCGGTCGACCCACTCCTGGAGGTGGGGCCGCTCGGCGCCGACGGTGGTGTCGACCCCGTGGCCGGGCATCACGATGGTGTCGCCCGCGAGGGGGGAGAAGATGCGGTCCTCGATGGAGGCGATGATGGTCGGGAAGTCGCCGCCTGGGAACTTGGTCGCTCCCGGCCCGCCTGGGAACAGGGTGTCGCCGGAGAACAGCACCGGCGAGCCCTCCAGCGCGAAGCACATCGATCCGGCGGTGTGGCCGGGGGTGGCGATGGTGTGGAGCCTCAGGCGTCCCACCTCGATCACCGACTCGTCGCCGAGCACGAAGTCGTAGGACGGCAGCATCGAAGCATCGGCCTCGGTGACGCCCACGTCGTAGCCGGCGTCGCGCACGGCGGGCACGGCCTGGATGTGGTCCCAGTGGCCGTGGGTCTCGAGCACCTTGCGCACGCCCAGCCGGGAGCACATGTCGAGGAGCATCTCGTGCTCGTTGGCGGCATCGATCAGCACGGCTTCGCCGGTCTGGCGGCAGCGCAGCACGTACACGTTGTTGGCCATGGGACCGACCACGACCCGGTGGATCTCGGCCTGGGAGTCGTCGTAGTGCATCGACCGCAGCCTATGGGCTAGAAAAGAGCTACCGACCCGTGCTCCCGAGGGGGACCCCCAGCTGTGAATTTCGCCTTCAGTGAAGAACAGGAAGAGCTCCGCAAGGCGGTTCGCCGCTTCTTGGACGACAAGTCGCCGGAGGCCGAGGTCCGCCGTTTGATGGACACCACCGAGGGCTACGACCAGGCGGTGTGGAAGCAGATGGCCGAGCAGCTGGGTCTGCAGGGTTTGATCATCCCCGAGGAGTACGGCGGGTCGGGCTACACCTACGTCGAGTTGGTGGTGGTGCTCGAGGAGATGGGGCGGGCCCTGCTGTGCGCCCCGTACTTCTCCAGCGTGGCTCTGGCTGCCAACCTGTTGATGGTGGCCGGCGACGAGGGGGCCAAGAAGGACTACCTGCCGGGGATCGCAGATGGTTCGAAGATGGCCACGGTGGCCCTGGCCGAGGCGTCGGGGCGCTGGGACGAGGAGGGCGTGACGCTCGGGGCCAGCCGGTCGGGGGACGGGTGGACACTCAGCGGCGAGAAGCTCTACGTGCTCGACGGCCACGTCGCCGATCTGGTGCTGGTGGCGGCCCGCACCACTGCGGGGGTGTCGGTGTTCGCGGTGGAGAAGGGGGCGAGCGGCTACACCGCCACCCCGCTTTCGACCATGGACCAGACCCGCAAGCAGGCCAAGCTGACCTTCGAGTCCACCCCCGCCCGCCTGATCGGCACCGACGGCCAGGGGTGGTCGGCCATCAACAAGATGCTCGACCTGGCCGTGGTGGCTCTCGCCGCGGAGCAGGTCGGCGGGGCCCAGAAGGTGCTCGACATGGCCGTCGAGTACGCCAAGGTGCGGGTCCAGTTCGGTCGGCCCATCGGCAGCTTCCAGGCCATCAAGCACAAGTGCGCCGACATGCTGCTCGAGGTGGAGTCGGCCAAGTCGGCCGCCTACTACGCCGGCTGGGCTGCGGCCGAGGACAACGACGAGCTCCCCGTGGTCGCCTCCCTCGCCAAGTCCTACTGCTCGGAGGCCTACTTCCACGCCACCGCGGAGAACATCCAGATACACGGCGGCATCGGCTTCACCTGGGAGCACCCCGCCCACCTGTACTTCAAGCGGGCCAAGAGCTCCGAGTTGCTCTTCGGCGACCCCACCTACCACCGCGAGCTGCTCGCCCAACGCATCGGGATCTAGCAACCGGGGCGATTCCCGAAATGCTTGGAATCACCCTCCGGGGGCCGGTACGATCTGCGGTACCGAGGAAAGGAGGTGGTCCAACTGAGCAGTAGACGTTTTGGGACCTCGGAGGTGGCTGGTCGCTAGGCGGCAGCTGGGCCTTCTGGTGAATCCCCACCAGTTACCCGAGGCGCGACGGCCAGGAACCGGTCCCACCTGGTAAGCCAAACAGAGTGCCTCGCCAATCCAGATACTCTCGATCAGATGGGGTCGCCGCTCTGGCGGCCCCATCTGGCGTTTCCCGCCGAAAGAGCCCGGCTTGACCTCTCCGCCGACCATCCCTGAAGGCGGCGGCCCCTTCTCCATTCCGTTGGAGGACCGGACGCTGGCCGCCTATCTGGCCCGCCCGGCCCCTTCGGCGGCCGGCGGGTCTGGTCGCCACGGTCTGGTGATCTGCCACGGGTTCCCGGCCGACCCGACCCAGCCCCACACCCCCAACCGGGGCTACCAGCAGCTGGCCGACCGCCTGGCCGCCGACACCGGCTGGGTGGTGCTCACCTTCAGCTTCCGGGGGACCTCCGAGTCGACGGGCAACTTCTCTCTGGCCGGGTGGTTGGCCGACCTCAAGGTGGCCATCGAAGTGCTGCTCTCGAGTGGCACCGTCGATGCAGTGTGGTTGTGCGGCTTCGCGGCCGGTGGCGCCCTGGCCATCTGCGCCGCCGGTGAGGACAGCCGGGTGCGAGGAGTGGCCGCCTTCTCGGCCCCGGCCGACTTCGCCGACCGGGCCAGCGACGCCCGGCGCTTCGTGTCCCAGGCGCGGGCGGTCGGGGTGATCCGCGACCCGGATTTCCCCCCCGACCTCGATGCATGGGCGCGGGAGCTCAGGGAGATCCGGCCCCTCAGCCTGATCGGCAAGATCCCCCCCCGCCCCATCCTCTTGGTGCACGGGGCCAACGACGAGGTCGTCACCGTCCTCGACGCCCGCGCTCTGGCCGACGGGGCCGACGCCCAGGTCGAGCTGCGGGTCCTGCCCGGTGCGGCGCACCGCCTGCGTCACGACCCACGCGCCATCGCCGTGCTGATCGGCTGGATGGACCGCCAGGGCGGGTGACACGCCCGGCCCGGGGCCCCTACTCCCAGTAACGGTCGATGACGGTCCGGAGACTCCGGGCTGCCGCCTCCGGGTCGGTCGACTCGGTCAGGTATCGCACCACCACGAAGCGGCGGGCCCCCGCCGCGGCCATGGCCGGCACGGTCCCGGGGGTGGCCCCACCGGTGACGAACCAGGGCCGGCCGCCGTCGCGGGCCGAGACGTACTCCAGGTAGGCCAGCCCGGTGCCGGGCCGCCCCGGCTTGGTCGGCGTGGCATTGACCGGCCCGGCCGACAGGTAGTCGGCCGGCTCGGCCGTGGCCGCGTCCCACTCGGCGGGGGCGTGAGTGGACAACCCGACGATGGCCCGCTCTCCGAGAATCCGCCGGGCCAGCCCGGGCGGGGCATCGTCCTGGCCGACGTGCACCCCGTCGGCGCCGCACTCGAGGGCCAGGTCGGGGCGGTCGTTGAGGACAAAGGGCACGCCGGCCGCGGCGCACACGTCACGGGCTATCAGAGCCCGGCGCAGGAGGGGCCGGGCGTCCAGCTGCTTGTCCCTCAACTGCACCACGTCGACGCCGCCGGCTATGCAGGCGGCGAGGAAGTCGGCCAGGTCGGGCCGGTCGGAAGTGCACAGATACAGGCGGCGGCCGTCGAGCAGGGCCGGGCCCGGGGCGGCGGTCATCCGGTCACCCGCCGGCCACGGCCCGGACCAGCTCGACCCGGTCGCCGTCGCAGAGGCGCACCGCGGGCATGTCCTTGCGGGGCACCGCCTCGCCGTTGACCTCGGCGACCACCCACTTGGCCCCCACTCCGAGGCGCTCGAAGAGGTCGGTCAGCGCTGCTCCGTCGGCCAGCTCGACCGGGTCGCCGTTGGCTACGACGATCAACCAGCCGCCTTCTTGGCCGCGGCCTTCATCTCCTGCTTGTAGGCCCGGACCCGGCCGAGCGACTCGCCGTCGACGATGTCGGCCACCGACATGTAGGTGCCGGCCCGACCGAACTGGCCCGCCGCGTCCTGCCACCCCGGGGTGGCCAGCCCCAGCTGCTTACCCAGCAGCCCGATGAAGATGCGGGCCTTCTGCTCGCCGAACCCCGGTAGCGCCTTGACCCGCCGGTACAGATCGGTCCCGTCCGTGGCCGCCTCCCAGACCCGTTCGGCCCGGCCGTCGTAGTCGTCCACCACGATGCGGCACAGCTCCTGGACCCTCTTGGCGTTGGCCGCCGGGAAGCGGTGCAGGGCCGGTCGCTCGGAGAAACGGGCGGCCAGCTCGTCGGGATCCATGGCCGCGATGGAGGCCGGGTCGAGCTTCCCGCCCAGGCGGGACTTGAGATCCCGCGGCGAGCTGAACGCCCGTTCGAGGGGGATCTGCTGGTCCAGGACCATTGCAATAAGAAGAGCTAGCGGGTCATCTGAGATCAACCTGTCCGCTTCCTCGTTCTGGGCTATATGGAGACTCAATCTGCTGACCTCTTCAGGATCCGGTTAACATTTGGACATGGACATCGGGCTTTACTCCCGGATCTCAGAGGACCTGGACGGCACAGGCCTGGGCGTCGCCCGCCAGGAAGAAGACTGTCGCAAGCTCGCTGACCTCCGGGGATGGTCGGTGTCCAAGGTGTACCAGGACAACGACGTCCCGGCGTTCAAATCGAAGGTAGTCCGCCCACAGTTCGAACGGATGCTGACCGACCTCGAATCCGGAGTGATCGATGGAGTGGTGGTGTACGACCTCGACCGCTTCGCCCGCCAACCGGTCGACCTCGAGC
>JAKBAX010000340.1 GCA_021808785.1 Actinomycetes bacterium
ACGCTCCTACTCCCCTCAGTTGCTCCCCCTCGCTTCCTCCGACGGTCGAACACAATCGATTGCTGAGATCGGTTGCAGAGAACTATACCCTGGTCCGCCGAGGAGGTCAAGCGTCTTTCAGGAACGCCTTCACCAAGCCCAGGACACGCTTGTCCCCGATCCGAGTCCTGCCCTGCACAACAAGGCTGGGTGCGAGATGCGGTCGAAGGAATCCCCAACTCACTACCCGTATCGAGGACCTCACGGCTGGGCTACGCGGCCAGGCGAAAGGTTCGTTGTGTGCGGAGGCGGCAGCCGAGCTGCTGATTGGCCACCGGTGGTGGCTGCTGCGTGCCGATTTCGCTGACCGGTTCGTGGAGATGGTCGCTGGGCTGGTCGACGGGACGTTCATGGCGGTGGTCGACTGGGAGTCGGCTTTGGCCGCGGTCGACGACGGTCGGTTGGTGTGCTCGACGAGCGAGTCGCAGGTTCTGCGCATCGCGGCGAGTCTGGCCGTGGGTGTCGGTGTCGATCTGTCTGTGGTGTTGACTGGCTTGGACGACCACAACGTGGCGGTGGTCGTCGCCGCGCTGCGCCATGGCGCGCTCGGCGCGAACGCTGGGCGGATAGGGGCCCCTGCGGTCGAGTCCGGGGTGTCGGCCAACGTCACGGCGATCCGACCAACCCCGTCGCGTAACGATGGCGTAACGGTTGTCTGCCCGGTTTGCGCTGGGCCGGTGGCCCCAGGCGGTCGACGACGGTATTGCTGTGATGCGTGCCGCCAGGCCGGCCATCGTCGGCGTCACGGCCAGCCGTCCGGGCCGCCTGATCTGCCACCACGACAGCCGCGGCGGCCGGTGACGGTCTATGAATGCCCGTCGTGCGAGGCTCGCCGAGTCGGCGAACAGTACTGTTCGGACTGCGCCACGTTCATGACCAAGGTCGGCACCGGGGGATGCTGTCCCGCCTGTGATGAACCGGTCGTTTACGAGGAGCTGACCCATGACTGAAGCCGCTCGGGGTGGACGCCAGCGTGAAGTTGCCGCTGCGGTGATGCCCGGGGAGGCCAGCGGGCAGACGAACGTGTCCTCCGGTCCGGTATCGGTGCTGGTGACCCGCCGCCATCACCCCTTCGACGGACAGAGCCTAGCGGTGTTGGGCCAGATGCGCCGCCACGGCACCATCGAGTTGCTGGTGGTGCTCCCTGACGGTTCCAAGACGCTCCTGCCCGAAGCGTGGACCGATCGGAGCGACATTGGGACCGTCGGCGGCGGCGAGGCGGCCGGCGAGGGCCCGACGACGTTGGGCTCCCTCGAAGACCTCTTGGCCGCCCAAGCGTTGGTGTCAGCTCTCGAGGTCCGCGCCCGCCAAGCCGGGCGGGGACAGGCTGCAGGTCGACCACCGTGCAAGGAGGACGACCGTGCAACCTGTCCAGCTGAGTCTGACCGCCGAGGCCGGAACGCTGCCACCCCTGAAACTGGCAGAGTCACTGCCACCGGCCCTGCTCGACGCCGCCACCGTGATGCTGGCGGATCTGATCGCCAAGGCATGGGTGGAGCAGAGCGAGGAGGACGGCGGTGAGTGACTCGAAGGTGACTGCCTCGCACTTGGGCCGTTTGGCTCTGATCTATGTCCGTCAATCCACCCTGTCCCAAGTCGAACGAAACCGTGAGTCGACCGCCCGCCAATACGATCTCGTCGCCCGGGCCACCGAACTGGGATGGCCCCGTGCGGCGGTGCGCGTCATCGACGACGACTTGGGCGTGAGCGGGGCCAGCGCGGCGGGACGAACCGGCTTTGCCGGGCTCGCCGCCCAGGTAGGCCTCGGCCAGGTCGGCATCGTGGTCGCCTTGGAAGTGAGCCGCCTGGCCCGCAACAACGCGGACTGGTATCGGCTGTTGGACCTGGCCGGCATGACTGACACGCTGATAGCCGATGCCGACGGGCTGTATCACCCGGCGATGTTCAACGATCGGCTCGTGCTCGGCATGAAAGGCACCATGTCCGAAGCCGAGCTGCACATCTTACGGGCCCGTCTCGACGGCGGGATCCGCAACAAAGCGGCCCGAGGCGAGCTGCGCCGAGCCCTGCCTGTCGGGCTGGTGTGGTCCGACGACCCCGCCGGCGGCATCGTGTTCCACCCCGACGAGGCCGTCATCGGTGTGATCTCCGCCATCTTCGAGCGTTTCGCGACCGCCGGCTCGGTGCGCGCCACTTGGCTGTGGCTACGAGAACAAGGATTGAAGTTTCCTTTGCAACCCGCGGCTTACCTGCACGGCCACGACATCGTGTGGAGCGAACCCACCTATCACGGTGTGCACAACGTGTTGACCCACCCCGCCTACGCCGGCGCCTACACCTTCGCCCGGACCCGCCAACAACGCTACGTCGACGAAGACGGCAACGTCCGCACCCGGCGCACCAAGCTCGCCCAGCCCGACTGGGGAGTACTCATCGAAGACCACCATCGAGGCTTCATCGACTGGGAGACATACCTCTCCAACCAGGCTCGCATCGGCAAGAATATCCGTCCGATGGCGCACCAACCGGGAACCGGGGCGATCCGCGAGGGCTGCGCGCTCCTCCAAGGCCTCGCCACGTGCGGAACCTGCGGGCGTAAGCTCGCCGTCTACTACGACGGCGCACACAAGTCCACCCCCGGCTACTACTGCACCGGCACCGGCCAGCTCGTCGAAGGCCGCGGCACCCGCCACATGCGCGTCGGCGGCGCAGCTATCGACACGGCGGTCACCCAGGCGTTCATGGCCGCCCTCGCCCCCACGGCGGTCCAAGCGTGCGTGGCGGCCGCCGAAGCCGTCGAGCACGGACACGACACCGCCATCGAACAGCGGCGACGCCAGGTCGAAGTCGCCCGCTACCAAGCGGCCAGAGCCGAACGCCGCTACCTCGCGGTCGACCCCGACAACCGTCTCGTCGCCCGCGGCCTCGAAGCCGACTGGGAACACGCCCTGGCCGCTCTCGCCGACGCAGAAACCGACCTAGCCCGCTACCACGCCGCCCGGCCCAAAACCCTCACCGACACCGAACGCGCCGCCATCGCCCGCCTCGGCGGTGACCTCGACGCCGTGTGGGCCGCACCGACAACCACCGACCGGGACCGCAAACAGATCCTCCACACTCTCCTCGACGAGGTCAACATAACCATCTGCCGGGACCGCAAAGGCGGCCAAGGCCGACTGCTGCTGCGCTGGAAAGGCGGGGCCAGCACCGAGCTCACCGTGACCATCAAACGCTCCCCTCCGGCGATCCGCACCAACGAAGACACCGTCGCGCTGGTCCGCCGTCTCGCCGGCCACTACCCCGACGCCACCATCGCCGGGATCTTGAACCGCCAAGGACGACAGACCGCCCGGGGGCTGACCTTCACCGGCGGAAGGGTCCAAGGACTCCGTCACCACTGGCAGATACCATGCCACCAGCGCAGCGGCAGCGACCAGCAACCCGACGGGGAACTCCTCACCGTCGCCGACGCAGCCGTCGCTCTCGGCCTGGCCACCTCCACCCTGCACCGCTGGGTCAGCACCGGCTTCATCGCCGGCGAACAAGTCACCCCCGGCGCACCATGGCAGATCCGTCTCACCGACGAGATCCGCAACCTCTTCGTCGACACCGCCCCGGCCGGCTGGCTCGCCACCCTCGAAGCGACCCTCGCCTACGGCGTGTCCCGCCAGACACTCATGCAGCGTGTAAAGCGCGGAGAACTCCAAGCCGTCCACGTCCGCACCGGACGGCGAAAAGGCCTACGTTTCCAGCCCCCGATCCCACAACCAGGCCTATTCGAGACCCTACAATCAGCAATAGGAGCAGTGTGATGACACATCCAAGCACGCCGTGATGTCGCATTCCAAGATCCACTCATACGAGCGGGACGTGAACTGGTGAATCTCGGCGATGGCGTCTTGAGCCCGACGCTTCGGGCGGAAGCCATAGGAACATGGCCTGAACTCCGCCTCGAAGATAGGTTCGAGCACCAGCTTCAAAGAGGCTTGGACCACCCGGTCCCGGACGGTCGCGATTCCCAGCCTACGGAGCTTGCCGTTGGCCTTGGGGATCATGTGCTCCCGCACGGGTAGGGGCCGAAACGTCCGGTCCTTGAGCTCAGCTCGCAGCCCGGAAAGCAACGCCTCGACACCGAAGACGATGGAGCGTGGCTTCACTCCATCCACTCCGGCCGATCTGGCTCCTCTGTTCCCCCTGACCCTCTCCCAGGCAATCACCAAGAAGGCGGGGTCAGACACGAGGTTGTACAGATCATCGAACCGACGGTTGGAGTCGTCAGTCGCCCATTGGTGCAGCTTGGTCTGGATCTTCAGTACCCGCACCCAGGCAGCATCGCTGTCCGGCCACGGCTCGTCGGTATTCACCATCGATCCTCCTGACATTCCAATCCCTGCTTGCAGACTCGCTGTCCCCCTTCGCCATGTACGTGGCTTTCCCACGCTCGGACTACTACGAGGACTCCGTCCCAACCCCAGGTCAACAGCCAACGACGGGCCTGCCCGCTGACACCCTGGCCGGGTGCCGGGGAGGGCAACCTGAGGCGGTTCCCACGTTCACTACTTGCCGGTCGACGGGGCGGCACCCAGCTATTCCCCTGCAGCCTCGCCACGAGTACGCCGCAGGCTTTCCTCGTGGCCTCCCCACCGACTTCATCCCTCGGCTTCGGAGTCGCCGGCCGCCCAAAGCGGCCGGTGTGCACTGCTGACCGACCCATATCCACCAGATTGGAGTCGGCTTCACGCTTGAGGGGGTTCCACCACTGGTTTCTGCACTCGTACACCTTC
>JAKBAX010000034.1 GCA_021808785.1 Actinomycetes bacterium
CCTCGATGGTCTGGCGGACCAGTAGGTGGTCGGGTATCTGGCGCGGACCGATCAGATTGTCCTGGCAGGCGGCCGCCTGGGGGAACACGGCGGCCAGCAGGTCGTCCGACTCCATGCGCTGCAGTGGCGGTGGGTTGCGCCGTCCCCCCCGCCAGCGCAGCACCATGAGTGACCGATTGAGGTTCCATCGCCAGCGGGACTGGAACATCGGGGCGTCGAGGATGGCGTGGGACAGGGTGTCCTCGAGGGTCGCGCTGGAGAGGTAACCGGGGACCTCCTCCAGCGGGAAGCTGTGATGAGGACCGAGGGAGAGGACCACCGCGTCGTCGGTGGCCGCGGCCTGCAGCTCGAAGTTGAACCGCCGGCAGAATTTCTTGCGCAGGGCCAGGCCCAGGCTCCGATTCACCCGGGCGCCGAACGGCGAATGCAGCACCAGCTGCATTCCGCCGGTGTCGTCGAAGAACCGCTCGAGCACCAACCGATGCTGGGTCGGCAGGACCCCGAGCACGGCGCGGCCGGCGGCCAGGTAGTCGACGACGACGGAGCACGCCACCTCGCCCGCCCCGCTCTCGTCCTCCAGCCAGCGGCGGGCCCCTTCGGCGTCGCCGGCCCCGAGGAGATCCTCGACCCGCCGGCGCAACTCCGACACCTCGTGTGACAGCTCCGCGGTGCGGGCCGGCGCCTCGCCCAGCCAGAACGGCACCGTTGGCGGCGTGTCCCCGGCATCGCGGACCCGGACCACGCCGGACTCGACCCGCCGGATCTGCCACGAGTGGCTGCCCAGAAGGAATATGTCGCCGGCCGAGGACTCGACCGCCCAGTCCTCGTTGACCGTGCCGACCAGTATGTCGTCGGGTTCGGCCACGACGCGGTAGTCGCCTGTCTCGGGGATGGCCCCACCGGAGGTGGAGGCCGCCAGCCGGGCCCCCTTGCGGGCCCGTAGCTCACCGTTGAGGCGGTCGTGGTGCAGGTAGGCGCCCCGCCGGCCCCGACCGGTCTGGATGCCGTCCGACACCAGGTCGAGCACCTCGCCGAACTGCTCCGCGGTCAGGTCGGCGTAGGGGGCGGCCCGGCGCACCATCTCGAAGAGCTGGTCGGTCTTCCACTCGCCGGCGGCCACCTCGGCCACCACCTGCTGGGCCGCGATGTCGAGCGGCCGGCGAGCCGGCACGATGGCGTCGAGGCGGCCGGCCCGGACCGCCATCAGCAGCGCGGTGCACTCCACCAGCTCGTCGCGCGTCATCGGGAATATGCGCCCCTTGGGCGTCCCGGCCCGGCTGTGGTTGGAACGTCCGACGCGCTGCAGGAAGGTGGCGATGCTGCGGGGCGAGCCGATCTGGCACACCAGCTCGACCGGGCCGATGTCGATGCCCAGCTCGAGCGAGGCGGTGGCGACCAGGGCCCGTAGCTCGCCGGCCCGCAACCGGGTCTCCACCCGCAGCCGGCGCTCCTTGGAGAGGCTCCCGTGATGGGCCGACACCACGTCGTCACCGAGGCGCTCGGCCAGCTGGTGGGCGAAGCGCTCGGCCAGGCGCCGGGTGTTGACGAACACGATCGTGGTGCGGTGCCCGCCGACCATCTCGGCGATGCGCTCCACGACGTCGGACATCTGGGCGGCCGACGCCACCGCCTCCAGCTCGCCGCCTGGCAGCTCCATACCCAGATCCATGGCCCGCCGGTGCCCGACATCGACCACCTCCGGCAGCGGCCGGGCCCCGACCAGCAGGCGCCCCACCGTCTCGATCGGTCGCTGGGTGGCCGACAGCCCGACCCGCACGGGCCTTCTGGCGCAGAGGGATTCGAGGCGCTCGAGGCTGAGAGCCAGGTGGGCCCCCCTTTTGTCCCGGGCCACCGCATGTATCTCGTCGACGATCACCGTCTCCGCGCTGCGTAGCGCCGAGCGGCCCTTCCCGCTGGTGAGCAGCAGGTACAACGATTCGGGCGTCGTCACCACGAACGCCGGCGGACGGCGGACCAGGCTGGCCCGTTCGGCCGGGGTGCTGTCGCCGGTGCGTACCGCCACCGTGATGGGCGCCGGGCGCAGGCCCATCTCGGTGGCCACGGCGGCGATACCGGCGAGGGGGCGGTGCAGGTTCTCGGCCACGTCGACGGCCAGCGCCTTCAGCGGTGACACGTATACGACCCGGACCCCGGTGGCCACGTCGACGCCGGCCTGGTGGGCCAGGTACAGCGAGTTGATGGCCACGAGGAAACCGGCGAGCGTCTTGCCCGACCCCGTCGGGGCGGCGATCAGCGTGTCGCGCCCGGCGGCGATCAGGGGCCAGCCCCGCTCCTGGGGCGCGGTCGGGCCATCGGGGAACCGGCGGCGGAACCATTCGGCTACCGCCGGATGGAACACCGTCGGGTCGATGTCCGGCCACTGGAGATCGAGGGTGAGCGGATCGGCGGCGACCACCCCCTGATGCTATGCCGAACGGATGTTCGGTTCCAGTAGTCTGCGGCGGTGATCAGAGAAGCCCGACGCGGCGATGAGGCGGACATCCTGCGCCTGGTGCGGGCGCTGGCCGACTACGAGAGGGAGCCCGACGCGGTCTCGGCCGGCGAGGCCGACCTGGCCGTGGCCCTGTTCGGGCCGCAGCCCCTGGTCCACGCCGACGTCTGCGAGGAGAGCGGTCGGCTGGTCGGGATGGCGGTCTGGTACCTCTCGTTCTCGACCTGGACGGGCCGCCACAGCCTGTACCTCGAGGATCTCTTCGTGGAGCACGAGTACCGCAGCCGGGGGCTCGGACGGGCCCTGTTCCGCCGGCTGGCCGCCCGGGCCGTCGAGCTGCGCTGCGCCCGCATGGACTGGGCCGTGCTCGACTGGAACCAACCGGCTGCGGGCTTCTACCGGCGCATGGGTGCGGCCCCCATGGACGAGTGGACGACCTGGCGTCTGGAGGGCGACGCCCTGACCGGTCTGGCCGGCTAGGGCTGGCTTCGGCCCGGGGGGGCGAAGCGCTCGGTCCACCGCCGCACGATGGTGGACTGGCTGGCCGTGGCGAGCAGCGTCGCGTCGTCGGCCCAGAGATGGACGTCGCCATAACCGAACCCGTTGACGACCTGGTGGACCCGGATATCCAGAAGCACCCACTCGGTGGGGACGATGCGGCC
Source organism: Actinomycetes bacterium (assembly GCA_021808785.1). Taxonomy (GTDB): domain Bacteria; phylum Actinomycetota; class Acidimicrobiia; order Acidimicrobiales; family Palsa-688; genus JAKCDU01. The sequence goes on from JAKBAX010000034.1 coordinate 3,115, forward strand.
GACGCGGAGGGTGTTGTCCAGGCTGTTGCCACCGGCGAAGAGGCCCAGCGCCTGGCCTATGCCGAACGGCACGTAGTCGCCCAGCACGGCCAGCGAGGCGGACGAGATGTCGAGCACGTCGGGCAGCTTGGCCCAGAGGGAGCAGCGTCCGCCCGGCATGGGCGGCCCGGGCAGCTCGGCGAAGCTGCGAGCCGCGGCCAGCCGGACGTCCAGCCGGTCGGGGAGGTACTCACCCCCGGTGTCGAAGCGGGTTTCGCGCCGCGGGCAGTCGTCGGGGGCCGCAACCACCGGCATGGCGGCCCAGGTGCCCTCCAGGTCGAGGGGGCGGGCACCGAGGGCGGCGTTGACCGTGAACACCTCCCGGTCGGCCACGTGCCCCACGGTGCGGGCCTGTGTCGTCTGGTGACCCGAGACGGCCACCGTCACGTCCAGATCCAGCACCTCCGGCGGGCGGGCGTAGGACAGGTACTGGCAGCTGGCCCACACCAGCGGGCGCCCGGTCGTCTGCTCCAGGGCGGCCACCGCCGCGCCCAGCCCGGAGCCGCCGAAGAGGAATCCGCCGGGGGTGCAGACGCCAGGGTGGACCGGCAGGATCCATCGGTACGGATTGTGGGTGGCCTCGAGTCCGAGGAAGGTGCGGGCGTCCACAGCGGCCCGATGCTAACGGGGCCGGTCCGACTGGCGGGACGGCGCCGATCTCTGGGCTGGACGTCATGTGCCCCCCTGATACGGACAAAAAGGGACCGCTCGATGGCCACGCCCAGCGCGACGCGACCACCGATCGCGGCGAAAGTCCTACTCCCGGGGTGGTTTGGCGCCGACAACTGACAAAGACCCGGTGACCGGCGCCACCCCGGCCCGGCCCGGCCCGACCCCTGCCATGATCCAAGCCCAGACCACCGCGGCCCTGTTCGACGACCGGGCCGGCCCCGAGACCCGCCCCGCCCCGGCGTCGGACCTGCTGCTCGCCCGCCAGCCCATCTTCGACCGCGATCTGGCCGTCTGGGGTTACGAGGTGCTGTTTCGCGACCAGGCCGGCGAGCGCTACACCGGCGACGCCATGACCGCCGAGGTCCTCCTGCGCACCGGCCTCGACGTCGGTATCGAGTCTCTTGTCGGTCGCCGCAAGGCGTGCATCAACGTAACCCGGGCCTACCTCACCGGCGAGCGGGAATTCCCACTCCCCCACGACCAGGTGGTGCTCGAGATACACCCTTCGGTGGAGCGCAACGACGACCTCATCGGCGGCGCCCGCACCCTCAGTTCGAGCGGCTACCTCCTGGCCCTCGACAACTACGTGTACCGGCCCGGCGACGAGCCCCTACTCGAGCTGGTCAACATGGTCAAGATCGACCTGTCGGCGGCCGGCATTCCCAAGCTCCCCGAGCAGGTGGAGAGGTGCTGCCGCTACGGCGCCCACCTGGTAGCGGTCAAGGTGGAGACCAGCGAGCAGCTGGTGGCGGCCCGGGACGCCGGCTTCAACATGTTCCAGGGCCACTTCCTGTCCCGCCCCATCGGGATACCGGGCCAGACTCTGAGCCCCAACCGGATGAGCTGTCTGCGGCTCATCCAGGCTCTTTCCGAACCCGACATCCCGGCATCGGACGTGCAGCGGATCATCGAGACCGACCCCGGGCTGAGCGTCCGCTTCCTACGGGCCGCGGGGGCGGGCGCCGCATCGGGTCTGCGCCGGCGCCTCAACTCCATCCGGGAGGGCGTGGTCCTCATGGGCGAGCAGCGCATGAAGGCGTGGGTGATGCTGATGCTGCTGGCCGACGCCGGCGGAGGTGTCCCCGAGCAACTGTCCATCGCCATGACTCGGGCCCGCCTGTGCGAGCTGATCGCCCGCGACATCCGTCCACAGCTCGAGCACCCGGCGTTCACGGTGGGACTGGTCTCCGCTCTCAACCTGCTGCTCGAGGTGCCGACCGAGGAGATCCTGGCCAACCTGAGCCTCACCGCGGAGTTGAAGGCGGCCGTTCTCGACGGCGAAGGGCGCTACGGGTACATCCTGGGCGATGTGCTGGCCTGGGAGCAGGGCCTGGCCATCCAGCTCAAGTCGGGGCTGTCGGCGCCCCGGCTCAACGAGCTCGGCATCGAGGCCATTACCTGGGCCAACATCGTCTGCGCCTCGCTCGACGACGACTGACCGGCGCACGGTAGATTCGGATGCCGCGTGGGCCGGGCCGCCGCCCGGCCGGGAGGGAATCTGTGACATGACCTGGTTCGAGGGTCTGCCCGAGGGTGCCAACGACTGGGACCGGATGGTCGCCGCCCACCCCGAGCCCATGGTCGCCATGGCGGGGGTCTATGCCGCGGCGTGGGCCGACTGCGACCCGGTGCTGGTGGAGCTGGCCCGGCTGAGGCTGGCCGCGCTGCTCGGCAACCAGGGGGAGCTGAGCCACCGCAGCGCCGCCGCCACCGCCGCCGGGCTCACCGAGGAGAAGGTCGCCGAGCTGGCGTCGTGGCCTACCTCCCCTCACTTCTCCCCCACCGAGCGGGCCTGCCTGGCCCTGGCCGAGCAGTTCGCCATGGACGCGACCGGTGTCACCGACGGCCACGTCGGGGCGGTCGCCGCCCACCTCGGCGACGTCGGCTGCTATGCCTACGTCGAGGGGCTGTCGGCCATCGAGACGTTCCAGCGGGCCTGCCTGACCCTAGGTATCCGTACCTTCCCCGGCGTCGACCAGATGGTCGCCGCCGGCGCCCGCTACAACGCCACGGTCGAGACGGCCGTGCCTACCACGGAGACGAGTGAATGAAGCCGAGGATCCAGCTGCCGAGCGAGGCCACCGACGATCAGGGGGCGGCCGGCTCGCGGCCGGCTCCCACCATCTCGGCGGCCCGCCGCCGGCTGCGCCGCATCGGGTTCCGGCTGCGCGGCGTCGACCCGGTCACCACCGAGCTGGTCCGTATGAGGAACGCCCGGTTCCAGCACTGCAACTATTGAATGAGCGTCCGCAGCGCAGTTGCGCTGCAGCAGGGGGCCGACGATGCCCTTCTGGAGCGGGTCGACGACTACGAGACGAGCGACCTCACCGACGCCCAGAAGGCGGCCCTGCGTCTGGCCGACGTCTACCTGACCGCGCCCGCCCACACCGATGAGTCCCTCAGGACCTCGGTCGCCGAGCACCTGAGCCGGTCCCAGGTCGTCGAACTGGCCGTGCAGCTGATGGGCTTCAGCAATGACAAGGTCATGGTCGCCCTCGGCTTCGACCTCGACGAAGTGGGCCGCATCGTCATGTAGACCGGACCCCGATGGTCAGCGTCTCAGACCGCGGAGCCGTCGAAGGGGGCGTCGAAGGCGAACACGCCGCCGTCCGCGGTGACGAGCCAGTAGCCGTTGCCCTGGGGCCGGGCCGCCATGGACACGCAGGGCGCCACCAGTGCAACTCCGCCCGTCGAACCCTCGAACGGGGCATCGAAGGCGAATATGCCCCCATCGGAGGCGTCGAGCCAGTAACCGCCGGTCGCCCGGTCGGGTGTCATGCCGACCACCGGACGCTCCAGCCGGGTGCCGCCCATGGAACCGGCGAAGCCGGCATCGCCGTAAGCGAACACCCCGCCGTCGGATGCCACGAACCAGTAACCGCGGCCATCGGGCGCGGCGGCCATCCCGACCGCCGGCGCGGCCAGTCGGATATTGCCGGTGCTCCCGAGGAACGGGGCGTCGAAGCTGAACACCCCGCCGTCGCCACCGAGTAGCCAGTAGCCGCCGGTGGCCGGGTCGTCGGCCAGGCCGACGATCGGGGCGGCCAGATCCACCCCTTGGACCCCGCCCTGGTAGTGCGCGTCACCGAACGCGTACACCGCCCCGTCCGACGTCACGGCCCAGTAGCCGCCGCCGTCGGCGGTGCCGGTCATGGCCACCACCGGGCCGTCCGGCTGGGCTGGTTCACCGAGGTAGGGCGCGTCGCCGAAGTTGAGCACCCGGCCGTCGCTGGAGGCCACCCAGTACCCCTGACCGTCAGCGGAGACGGCCATGCCGACCACGGCCCGGTCGAGGAACCAGCCGGGACCCAGGTTCTGGACCGGGCTCAGGCCGTCAGCCGCCTCCTCCACGGCGAAGCGCCACCGGGCCGCGGGGTCGTGGAGCTCGGCGCTGTCGAGGAAGTCGACGATGGCCCGCCGGGTGTCGTCGGCCTGCGCCCCCACCCCGGTGTAAGCGGAGACGTGATCGGCCCCGTTTATGGCCACGAACACTTTCGAGGGCCCGCTGGTGGCGTACACCGACTCGGTACCGGTCCCGTGGGGCACCGGGGTGTAGTTGCCGAACTCGTCAGCGGTACCGACCATGGCCAGGACCGGACCGTTGTTCGTGGCACCGAAGGACCCGGGCACCTGGCCGGAGGGGACCACGCCGCTCAGCACCACATAGGCGTTGAACCGGTACGAGGCGAACGTTGCGTCGAGAGCCAGCGTGGCGACCTCGGATCCACCGTCGGAGTGGCCCATGGCCGCCACCTCGGACGGATCCACCAGCCCCCCGAGAGGGCCGTTCTCGACATCGGTCAGGGCGGCGCCGAGGTCGAGCGTGTTGCCGGCCAGGTCCTCGCTCAAAGGTGCGCCCGGGAAGTAGCTCGAGGTCCCGGGCGAGTCGACGCCGACGACCAGGTACCCGGCCGAGGCGATCGTGCGCAGCAGGATGTCGTAGTCCGATGTCTGGGCGTTCCACCCGGGGGCGAAGATCACCGTAGGGAGCCGCCCGGGCGGCCCCGACGGGGCGTAGACCACCTCGTGGATGCTTCGGGTGTCGCTCGCCGGCACCCCCTCCCGGGCCGGCGTGGAGCGGTCGGTCACAGTGAAGGTGGAGCTCGACACGGTGACCGTGTACCCGCCGGTCGGCGCCGGGCTCTGCGCCGTCGCGGTGGCGGGTTGGGTGCCGATGATCAGTCCGGTCACCGCCGCCACCGCCGGGAGCATCTTGCGTAGGTACGCCGCCGTCATCTGTGCCCACCTGCCTCTCGGATTGCGGCCAAGTTATCAATCAGCCCACGGCCCCCTCGCCGCGTCGAGCCCACGGCGCGGTGCTGCTCCAGCCCGTGTTCGCCCGGCGTCTGAACGGTTCGGAGGTCCCCGCCCCCTACTAAGGCAGCTGTGTTAGCTTTCGTGCAATCGATGGATCAGATCCCGGGGAGGAAACATGGAGTCGAGCGCCGCCCACCGGTACCGCGACGTGATGCGGCGCGACCCGCCGGCCGCGGAGGTGCTCACCCCCTTCGAGCGGGCCCATCTGGAGTTCGTGTTCGGCCATGTGTGGTCCCGACCGGGCATCAGCCGCCGGGAGCGGCGCCTGGTCACTCTGGCCTGCGTGGCCGCGGCCGATACCCAGACGCCGATCGAGGATCACGTCTACGCGGCGTTGAAGAGCGGTGACCTGTCCATCGAGGAGATGCTCGAAGTGGTACTGCACTTCGCGGTGTACTGCGGCTGGCCCAAGGCCTCCAACCTCGAGCGTCACGTCCGGCTGCAATGGGGCCGCGTCCAGGAGGAGCGGGGCGAGCCGACGCAGGCGCTACCGCAGCTCGACAACGAGGAGCTGGGCATCAACGACTGGGACGCCCGCATGGACCGGGGTCGCCAGGAGTTCGCCGACGTCAACCTGGTCCCGGCCCCGCCGTCCGACAGCCCCTATCAGCACGCCGGCATATTGAACTTCGTCTTCGGCCATGTCTGGCTGCGGCCCAACCTGGGGCGGCGGGATCGCCGGTTCGTGACCATCGCCTGCGTGGGCCTCGACGACGCCGAGATGCCGATCTTGTCGCACGTCGGATCGGCCCTGGCCTCGGGCGACCTCACCAAGACGGAGATGGACGAGGTCATCCTGCACTTCTCCGCCTATTACGGGTTCCCCAAGGGAGCGGTGCTGCAGGCCACGGCCGACGCGGCGTGGGCCGCCCGGGGCTGACGATCGGATTCTCGCCAGCTCAGGGCGACCCTTCGCCCATCAGGTGGTGCAGGTAGGCGTCCATGTCGGCGCCCAGGGCTTGCAGCTCGGCCTGCACCTCAGGGGCGGTGGTGATCAAGAACCGACCGGTGCTGACCCCGTCGGCCACCAGCTCGCCGAGGGTCTCCGCCGCCTCGATCGGGAAGGACGGGCCGGCGGGCGGGGCCGGCTCGCCGAAGAAAGTGATCTGCTCGACGATGTTGGTCATCACCCCGGCCGGGCACAGGCACGATACGCCGACACCTCTTGGCGCCAGGTACAAGGCCAGGGCCTGGCTGAGACCGACGATGGCGTGCTTGGTCGTGGTGTACGGCAGTCGGTCGAAACCGTACGGCAGCAGCCCGGCCGTCGAGGCGGTGTTCACGATGTGGCCCGAGCCCTGGGCCACGAGGTGGGGGACGAACACCAGGTTGCTGCGCACGACGCTCATCAGATTGATGTCGACGACCCGCTGCCACGCGTCGAGGGGGATGGCCTCGAGCGGGCCGACGGCCAGCACGCCCACATTGTTCATCACCAGATCCACCTGCCCGAAATGCTCGAGCGCGGCGTCGCGGGCCTGCTCGAGATCCGTGGCGCGGGTGACGTCGCAGCCGAGGGCTACCGCCCGGTCGCCGATCTCGCCGGCCACCGAGGCGGCCCGGGCTCGGTCGATGTCGGTTACGACCACCCGGCTGCCGCGCCGGGCCAGAGAGTGGGCCGTGGCCCGGCCGATCCCGCTGCCGGCGCCGGTGATCACAGCCACGGTCCGGGCCAGCTCCAACGGTCGCGGCATCAAGAGGCGCCACCTACCCGCGGCGAATGGTCGCGCCGGCCCCTCACGCCACGAAGCTCCAGCCGCGCCCGACGATCTCACCCTCGGACACGGCCCGCCAGGCGGCGGCCGACACCGGGGCGATGAGGAAGCCGACCAGACCGTCGAGCAGGTCGGTGACATGGATCCCGAACGGCAGCACGCGATGGCCGGCCGCCCGGGCCCATTCGCGCTCGGCCGAGCTGTGCACGCTGAACGCCAGTGCCTGACCGATGCGGTGACTGCGCAGCGGCTCGGGCACGCCGGCCATCTGGGCCGCCATCTGCTCCAGGTACTCCTGGGTCGCCACCCGGTAACGGTCCGGCAGCCGTTGCATGAGGCCCTCCTGGGCCTGATGCTGCATCTTGGCCACGAAACCGAGGTAGTGGCTGTCGCTGCGCTCGCCCTGCTCCAGGGTGGGCAGGACGAAACACTCCACCCACGAGCGGAGATCGGCGGGACGGTGCTGCGCCACGAGTAGGCGGCGCCGCTCGTGCATCTCCGGGAGCCGGTACTCGAAGATGGCGTCGACGAGCCCGTCCCTCGACCCGAAGTGGTACTGGACCGCCGAATTGTTGCTGGCCCCGGCCCGGGCGCTGATCTGGCGGAGCGAAACCCCATCCAACCCGTGCTCGGCGTAGAGCATCTCGGCGATCTGGATCAGCCGTTCCTTCGTGGAGAAAGGTGCTCGGGCCACGCTCCGAATCACAGCACAAGCGGATCGGTTCCGTCAACTGCCTGAAATTCCAGCTATCTGATGCGGGACCACCCGGCCGGTCCTACCGCCCGACATGAGAAGCTGTCGGCAGATGGACAGCTGAGAGGATCACCTACCCATGAGCATTTCGCCCCGAGCGAAGCGGCGCGAGGACTCCCCCACCGAGGCGACGATGGACCGGCGCCGGGTGCTGGTGATCATCGGCGCCCTCCTGCTCGGCATGCTCCTGGCCGCCCTGGACCAGACCATCGTGGCCACCGCTCTGCCGACCATCGCCGGAGACCTGCACGGGCTGTCACAACTCTCATGGGTGGTGACGGCCTACATCCTGGCCTCCACCGCATCGACGCCGCTCTGGGGCAAGCTGGGCGACCTCTACGGGCGGAAGCTGTTCTTCCAGGCGGCCATCATTATCTTCCTGATCGGTTCGATCCTGTCCGGACTGTCCACGTCGATGATCGAGCTCATCGCCTTCCGGGCCCTCCAGGGCATCGGCGGTGGTGGCCTGATGATCGGGGCCCAGGCCATCGTCGGCGATGTCGTCTCACCTCGCGACCGGGGCCGGTACCAGGGGATCTTCGGGGCCGTGTTCGGGGTGACGAGCGTGGTGGGACCCCTACTCGGAGGCTTCTTCGTGGAGAATCTCTCCTGGCGCTGGGTGTTCTACATCAATCTGCCCCTCGGTGCCGTGGCGCTGGCCGTCACTGCCGCCGTCCTGCCGGCCACGAAGGCCGGCGTCAGCCACGTGATCGACTACACCGGCACTCTGCTCCTGGCCGGGGCGGCGACCTCCTTGGTCCTCCTGACGACCTTGGGCGGGGTCACCTTCGCGTGGAGCTCGGCGCCGATCTGGATCCTGGCCATCACCGGCGTGGTGCTCCTGCTGCTGTTCGTCGCCACCGAGCGGCGGGCGACGGAGCCGGTGATGCCGTTGCGGCTGTTCGCCAACCGGGTGTTCTCGGCGTCGAGTGCGATCGGGTTCGTGGTCGGCTTCGCCATGTTCGGCGCCATCACCTACCTCCCCCAGTACATGCAGGTGGTCCGGGGTGCCAGCCCCACCGGCTCCGGTCTCCAGCTGCTCCCCCTCATGGCCGGCCTGCTGCTCACCTCGATGGGATCAGGCATCCTCATCAGCCGGTGGGGTCGCTACAAAGTGTTCCCGATCGCCGGCACCGCGGTGATGACCCTCGGGATGTACCTGCTGTCCCGCCTGGCGGTGGGCACCAGCGTGCTCGACTACTCGGCCTACATGTTCGTCCTGGGCATCGGAATCGGTGGGGTCATGCAGGTGCTCGTCATAGCCGTGCAGAACGTCGTCTCCTACCGGGACCTGGGGGTGGCCACCTCAGGAGCCACCTTCTTCCGGTCCATCGGGGGTTCGTTCGGGACCGCGGTGTTCGGCGCCATCTTCTCCAACCAGCTCACCGGTAACCTGCGCCACTTCCTGTCCGGGATCAGCGTGCCCGCCGGTTTCAACGCCCGAGCCGGCGCCAGCCCGGCTGTCCTCGACCGCCTGCCCGCACCGGTGCACTCCGGCTTCGTGCACGCCTACGCGGCCTCCTTGCACACCGTGTTCCTGTGGGCGGTGCCCATCTCCGCCGTCGCCTTCCTCCTTACCTGGCTGCTCCGGGAGGTCCCACTGCGGCAGATAGCCGGCGCACCGGACCAGGGCCAGTCACTCGCGCCCACCTCGGTGCCGGCCGGCGCCGACTCCGCCGACGAGGTGCTGCGAGTGCTGTCACTGCTGGCCCGGCGCGAGGACCGGGCCCGGGTGTACCGCCAGCTGGCCGCCGACGCCGGACTGCACCTCGACCCGGCTTCCACCTGGGCCTTGTGCCGCCTCGACGGCCAGGACGAGCTGAGCTACCAATCGCTTGGCCAGAGGTACGGCCTGGCGGCCGAAGAGGTGACCCGGTTCTTCCGGCCGCTCGCCGACGCCGGCCTGATCGAGCTGGTCGCATCGAACGCCGGTCAGCCGTCGGCGGCCCGCCTCACCCCGGAGGGAAACGTGGCCATAGAGCGCCTCGTGGCCGCCCGGCGGGCCCGCCTCACCGAGCGCCTGGGTAACTGGTCAGACGACGACGACGCCCGGCTTTCGGCCAAGCTCACGGAGCTGGCCCGCGATCTCCTGGCCGACCCCGGACGCCGGGAGGAGCTGCTGGCCACACGCGGGTGACCCTCCCCGCCGTGAGCCCCTGTGTCATGACCGGCGCAGCGGGACCTCGGGGCTCGGGAATGGCGCGCCGGTGCAGAGGCGAAACCGTCCGAGAAGCTGCTGTTCCTGGCCGGTACGGCTGACCCTGGCCGCGCTCAATCACGGCGGACGGGAGGAGGGCGGCCGTCCAGACTGGCAGACAGGGCCGGATCCCACTCGCAGGCCGAGCAGGAGTGGCGGACGGCGGAGCGGGCGAAGGCCAGAGCAGCGGCATGGGGATCGTCGGCCGCCACGACGTCGTCCCAGTCGAGGACGTACTCGCCGAGCGTCGGCTCCCACCGGGCTGTGGAGGGTTCCAGTGTCGCAGACCCGTAGCCGGGCGGAGCGGGATGGGCGTAGGCGTAGAACGCGGCCTTCGGGTAGCGGGGGTCGCCGGGCCACCAGCCGACGGCCACCTCCTGGGCGTCCATGGAGTTTCGCCGGATGAACTCCGACGACGCCGGATCCGCCGGCCGGCCGGAGAACAGGCTCACCGCCAGGTCGAACGACCCCCACCACGCGTTCACCGGCGTCGCCCGCCCCCGATACGGGGCGCGAAGCGCCGCCAGCACCGCGGCCGCCCGGGTGGCGGCCGCGAAGTAGGCGTCGACCTGGTCGGGGTCATAGGTGGCGTGCTCGTCGTCTTCGTCGAGTGGAACCGACCAGGGTGTCTCCTGCGGTCGGGGATCGAATGCCACCGGCCCGACCAGCTCTGTCATCGCCGTCAGTAGCTCACGGGTGACGTGGCCGACCGGACGGTTCGGTGTCAGGGGAACGCTCCGTTGCCGTCCGTCGCTGTGCTCGACTGCCGCCCGGTGGGTGTGCAGGTCCAGCGCCATCGCCACCGCACCGGATCCGTCGGGGGCTGGCAGCGGAAGGGTCTCCCAGCCCCGTGCGGTCAGCCTCAGGGCGGCGTGCTGGAGCTGCGGTTCGGGCGGGGCCAGACGGGCAGCCAGCTTCCCGAGCACCTGGGTGTGGCCGTGCAGAGTGTCACAGGTCGCTCTCCATGCCTCATAGGGGATCGCCGGCCAGCGGCACGACGCCGACACCCTGGTCTCCTGCCCTCTAGGAGTGCGACGGTGACGGCGGGGCACCGTCCACCTCGAAGACGAACTGGTCCGGGTAACACCACCACCACTCTTCGCAGCCCCCGCTGGAGGGCGCCACGTCACCGACGGTGCCCAGGTGGGCGCAGGTTTCAGCCATGTCGAGCTCCATCGCGACCATAGCAATCCTGGGCGACGGCTATGCGATGGGGTCGCTCCGGAGTGGGCGAATGAAGAACGTCGCGAGCGAGACGTCAGTGGTTGGAGGGGCGCGGGTGGTGGACCACGACCACGGGGCAGGTGGCGTGTGCCACGCAGTGCTCGCTGACCGAGCCGAGGAGCATACCGGCGAACTGGCCGTGACCACGGCTGCCGAGAACCAGAAGATCCGCGTCCTTGGACAGCTCGAGGAGGACCGGCGCCGGATGGCCTTCGGCGACGACCTTCTCCACCGCGACGCCGGGCTCGGCACCGAGCACCTCGGTGATCTCATCGTCGAGGACCTGGTGGGCGTCCTTGTCGAAGTCGATCCCCGGCGGCAAGGGAGTCAGGTAAGCGGCGCTGGGCAGTTCCCAGGAGAGCACGACCCGCAGGCGACCACCGGACAGTTGTGCCTGCTTGGCGGCCCATTCGAGAGCCTCCTTGGACGGATCGGAGCCGTCGACGCCGACGACGATGACTCCAGAGGTGTGGGCGTGGGCGTTCTCGGTTGCACTCATGGGACTTGTCTGCCTCCGGGATGACGGGCTCGGGTGGGTCGGCCGCTCACCCTAACGGCGCGGCGGGACCCCGGCTCGATGATGTGACGGTGGGGTCTTCTTGGGGGGCGTGGCTGAGGACCAGGTCCAGGTGGTTGTGCAGGATCCGGTGGCGGATGCGGTCGGGAACGACGGTGGGGATCAACACGATGATCTGCTCATGGTGGGTGTCTCGTCGCTGGTTGACGTAGTTGACCCGGGGTGTGGCGACCGATGCGTACTCGGTACGCAGCACCTCGAGCGGTACCACTGGTCCCACTGGTCCCACTGGTCCTGGAGTTGACGGATGCGGCTGTCGGTGTCGTCGGTTTCGACGGCGACGTAGACGGCGACGGCCCGAGGGCTGGCCAGACAGATGGGCACCGTGGCCGAGCTGAGGTTGGGAAACGCCGAGGTGAGAGCGCCGACGCCCGCAGCGATCGACACAGCGACGGTGAGGGTGTAGTCGACGACCACGGAAGCGGCGGCCAGCAAGCTCGCCCGGGGCCCGAAGTTGTCCTTGGTCACCGCGTAGGCGCCGCCACCGCCGGGATAGGCGTCGATGACCTGGCGGTAGGAGAACACCGAGATGGCCAGTAGCACCACGATCGACATGGTGATGGGCAACACCCGGTGCAAGGCGCCGCCGTAGGCGAGCGCCAGGACCGCTTGGCCAGCTGGCGGCCTTATCGCTCGCTCACCGGACACGCCCGAATGGTTGGAGGCCATCGCCGCGGCGGGGCACCGGAGCGCGGTCGTGGTTGGGCGTGGGCGGGCCCGGCCTCGACGGCTCTCAGTGCCCGGTGCCGAGCTGCACGGCCTTGACCAGCAGCAGGACCACCGCGACGACCAGGTAGCCGCGCAGCGCCCACATCGAGGCGGTGCGCCCCCGGGACCATTCGGGCCGGCCCAACAGCGCCAGCGGGGGCATCCGCCACGTGTCACGATGCCCGGCGCCGGCCGCGGCGGTTATTGGCCGTCGGCGGCTCGTGAGGGCGTAGGCGGCCGCGCCGGCGGCCAGGGTGGCCAGCAGCACTGCGGACAGGGCCACGGTAAGGAGGGTGACGTCGATGGCCGGGAACATGGTGGTGACGACCAGGATGAGCGACAGGATGAGCAGCACGCCGATGATGAACGCGGCGATGGCGTTGAGCCACGGCCGGTTCACCCACGGGCCGAGGACCTCCTTGTCGTTGCAGAGCAGCAGCAGGAACACCGACGCGGAGGGGAGGAGCACCCCGGCCAGGGCCTGCACGGAGGTGGTGATGAGCCCGAGGGGGGCGCCGGGGATGAGCACGATCCCCGCCGCGAGGGCGACCAGGGCGGCGAAGCTGGAGTAGAAGCCGGGGGCCTCACGGAAGTTGCGGTGCAGGGAGTGGCGGGTGCCGAACATGTCCCCGAAGGCGTAGGAGGTGCCGAGGGTGACTGCGGCGGCGCCGATGATGGAGGCATTGACCAACACGATGGCGTAGAGGGCGCCGGCGGTGTAGCTGAGCTGATGTGACAGGGCCCGGGCCACGCCGCCGGCGTCGGTGAAGTTCCCGAAGAAGTGGCTGTGGCCGAACGCGAAGGCGCAGGTGACGATCATGGCGCCGGCGCCGACGACGGTGACGAACGAGCCGAGGACGGTGTCGGCCCGTTCGTAGTTGATCCAGCGGGGGGTGATGCGCTTGTCGATGATGTTGGACTGCTGGAAGAACAGCTGCCAGGGGGCGACGGTGGTGCCGACGATGGCGATTATCAACAGCACCGAGGTGGAGTTGACCCCGCCGCGGATGCCCGGCACGACCAGATCGTGCAGGACCGGAGCGGCGTGGGGGTGAGCGAAGACGGCGAGGGGAATGACCAGGAAGTTCGCCAACACGAACAGCAGCATGAACCGTTCCCAACGGCGGAAGCTGCCGCTGGCGGTCATGACCACCAGGGCGACCGCAGCTACAGGGACCGAAATGTACTTGCTGACCCCGAAATAGGAGAAGGCCAGGTCGACGCCGATGAACTCGGTGACGATGGTCAAAAAGTCGAGCAGGAACAGATCCCCGACGGAGAACCAGCCCCAGAACCGGCCGAAGCGTTCCTTGATCAGCCGGGCGTGGCCGACGCCGGTAACCGCACCGAGACGGACCACCATCTCCTGGTTGACCACCAGCACCGGGATGAGCAGGATCAGCGTCCAGAGCAGGCTGGTGCCGTAGTTCTGGCCGGCCTGGGAGTAAGTGGCCACCCCGCCGGCGTCGTTGTCGCCGACCATGACGATGATGCCCGGCCCCACGATGGCGGCCAGGGTGAGCAGCCGGGCACGCCAGGTGCGCCGGGCGCCCAGATCGTGCTGGCGGATCGTGCCCAGCGCACCGCGGATGTCGCCCAGGTGGGCGTCGTCGAGGACCGCGCTGGGGCCGGTCGCTGCTTCGATGATGTCGTCGGCCATGCCGGTGGGACCTCCCGGGGAACGTGATGGGCGGGATGGGTTTGGTATCCAGGCGCCCACCGTCGGTCCCAGGCGGCCGGCTCAGCAGGCCGGGACTGGGATGGCTGGGGGCGCCACAGGTTGGTGAGGTGAACCTCTATCGGCGCTCAGCGACGCTCCTTGGTCAATCTGATAGAGCCAGCCGTCGGGGTACAGCCCGGCGGCCGGCAGCCGAGGGTGGGGGCTGGGCGAACCGTCCCCGAGGGGCCGGCGTCCAGTCGACACCCCCTCGTTAGAGCTTTGGCACTGCCCGGCGTAGACCTCCAAAGGTCAGCCGCTTCGGTCCACCCCTTAGCTCGGGGAGGACTGTTCTGGCCCGGAGTGTCTCTCGACAGGTGGGGCCAGCGGCCTATGTCCGAACAGACGCCTCACCGAACGAGGTGCGACTGCGTCGCAGAGCATACCGCAGCGCGCCGGGCCTATCGGGTGCCGAGCAGGTGAACTTTCGGTGGCCTGCCGTTGCGACCGGGGGTTCTACCCGCTGTTGGAGCTCATACCGTACTGGCGCCGCCAACCCTCGGGCAGAAGCAGCTCCAGCACATCATCCACGCTGATCAACCCCAGCACCCGCTGCTGCTCGTCGACCACCGGCAGGACCGCCAAGTTGTAATCGCTCATCACCCGCGACACCTCGTGCACGTCGGCGTCAGGCGTCAACGCCACCGGGTCAGGATGCCCGACCGTGCCCACCGCCACGGCCGGATCGGCCCGCAACAACTCGACCACCAGCACCGTGCCCGACAGACCCCCAGACGCGTCGGTAACCAGCACCACCCCGGCCGCCTCTGGAGCCACCTCCGATGCCCTGACCGCCGCCAGCGCGTCCCCGGCGGACACGTCCGCGGCCACGGCGACGAAATCCGGGTTCATCAGACCCCCAGCGGTCTCGGCGTTGTAGCTCAGCAGCGACCGCAGCTTGCGCTGATGCGCCGCCGGCAAGCCCTGCAAGATGGGCAGGCGCCGCTCCTGGTCCAGCTCCTCGAGCAGGTCCACCGCGTCATCGGGCGCCATAGCCCCCAACACCCGGGCCGCCTCCTCGTCCGAACGGGACCGCAGGAACTCCACCTGGTGCTCCATGTCCAGCTCCTCGAAGACATCCGCCTCGAGCGCCCGGTCACCACTGACCGCGGCGATGATCTCCTCGCCCTCCTCGTGGGAGCCGGCCTCCACCAGATCAGCCAGCTGCGCCGGATGCAATCTGGACAGCTTGCGCAGCGGTATCCGCAGCCGGGCCGTCGGCACATGGGCCACGAACGGCTCGATCTCCGCCCAATCCACCAGACCACCCGCTTCGACCCGGCCCCGAGCAGAGCGGGGCAGCAGGCGCCGCATGACCGGCTTCGACGTCGGATCCGCTCCGACCACCACCCAGCGGCTCCCGACACAAGCCAACTCGATCTCGTTCGCCCGGACCAGACGGGCCCCCTTCAGATGGATCAGGTGCCGGCCAGCCACGTCCTTGCCCAGCAGCACCTCCCCGGAGCGGCGCTCGAACGGCCCCAAACGGTCCGGATCCGTCGCCAAGCGAACCCCGTCCGCGTCCAAAGCCGACACGTCGTACATGTGGGCGAAACGCTCGAGACCGGAAATGCTCACCACCAGCCCGGTCAGCGGCGGATAACCGCCATCGCCCAAGCGGACGATCACATCGGTCAACTTTCCCGCCCGTCGGCCATCTGAGGCGGTCACCTGACCGCCCAGCAAACAGGACAAATGCATCACCTCCACCGAGGTACTTGGAGGCTCCGACCTGGTCGCATCGGCCATGCCCGCGAGCGTAACTCCCCACGAGACCGAACGTGCCACGGATCCAGCCGAATGGTGCGTCCAGTGCGGCACACCGCTTCTGACACGAACTAGGCCCGACCAGGATATTCGTGTGGCAGCCCCAACGGGGTTCGAACCCGTGTCTCCACCTCGAGAGGGGCGCCGAGGGGCATATCGATGCTCCCTGCCGACTATGTGTCTGTCATCAAGAGGCTTGTGACCCCGAGCAGAATGACCAGCCCATCTGACGTTTTGAGCGCTGGGAATCTGATAATCTGATTCTGTGCCTGAGGTGAGCGCGACCGACGCAGCAAGAAACTTCTCCGACATCCTCGACGCCGTCGAGCACCGAGGAGAGCACTTCACCATCATGCGCCGCGGCAAGGTGGTAGCCCAACTCGATCCCGTCCATTCAGGCCGAGGCACCGAAGCCAAGGCCCTACTGCGACGCCACCGCCTCGATCCCGGGTTCGCCCAGGATGTCACCTCAGCTAGAGAACTACTCGAAATCGAGACCCGGCCCTGAGCCGACTCCTGCTCGACACCACCTTTCTGGTGGACGCCGACCGCTCCGGGTCGTCACTAGAAGATCTCATCGCCGACGACGACGAGGTGGCCGTCGCCGCCATCACCATCGCCGAGCTCCTGGTCGGGGTTCACCTAGCAGACCCCGGCCGGCGCTCAGCACACCAGGAGTTCGTCGACGACATCACAGAAGTCATCCCCATCGTCGACTACGACGCAACGGTCGCCGCATCCCACGCCGAGCTACTCGTCGCAGTGCGCCGCCAAGGCCGACCACGAGGCGCCCACGACTTGATCATCGCAGCCACAGCCAAGGCGACTCAGCGAGAGGTCGTCTCCGCAGACCGATCCGCATACGACGACCTGCCCGGAATCGCCGTCCGTTCCCATCGACTATGAATCCCACCCGAACAATCTGCGCCACCTCCGACAAAGCTGAACCACTTCCCGGCTAGCCCAGCCCCATCTCCGGGCTATCGGCTGACGACGAGCCTGCCCGTCACCGGCCTGGCTGGCCGGGGAGAAGGGAGACCCAAAGATGGTTCCCACGTTCGCTGCTGACCGTTCGACGGGTGAGGCGCCCAGCTCTTCCCCTGCAGCATCGCCATGGGTACGCCGCAGTCTTTCCCCATGGCCTCCTGGCCGGCCCGATTCACCGGCGTCGGAGTCGCCCATGACGCACCTCATCCGGGCGCGCACTGCAATCGGCCCACATCCACCAGGTTCGAGCCGGCTCTGGCCTCGAGGGGTTCCAACAGGCCGCTGCGACGGCCCGAAGGCGGTGCCCTTTCATCACCGCACGGTCAAACAGCGCGTCGTGGCGCACCACCGGCCGCCAATACACCCCGGTGGCCTCCATCACCACCACCGTCACCGCCTCGGCGGCCAACCATTCGCGCAACGCCCGCAGCGACGCGGTGAACGTCGAGAACTCCTGGATCTCCTGCCGACGCCTGTTTCTCTCCCCCGGAGTGCCTACACAAGCCATCACCGTGTCCTTGTGCACGTCCAGCGCTGCGATCCGGTCCACCAGCACTTCCATCCCCATCACCCTCCCCAAGTTGTCATCGGGTGTGCCGCCCGGGGGCCTCGTGACGAGAGAAGACTCTGACACTCGTGCTCGAAGCAACAATCCAAGGTGCCTGCATGCCCCCAACGCCACTCTGAGCTTCGGGCTCACCGAAAGCACCAAGAGGCTGCAACGTCAACCAGGGCGACACACCCCTATTTCATCGCTCACGGGTGCGCCCCGCCAGGGGCCCATCGGGGTCTGAGCAGGACTTTCGCGTCCGGCCAGTGTCGACCGATATCGGGCTTATTCATCTCGTTGGCGCACGGATTGCGCATGAAGCCCGTCCGACGGCGACAGTCGGGTCGTGTCCGGCGCCACTTGCGGGCGGCGGGACCGATTCCCCGTTCGCGGTCCCAGACACCGTCTACCGTCACGTCGATGCCACCGCTCCCCCGCGTCACGGGTCGTGAGGTCGTCCAGGCCCTCGGTCGGCTCGGCTGGCAGGTCGTAGCCCAGAAGGGATCGCACGCCCAACTGAAGCATCCGACACGAGGCGGCGATTCCCATTCCCGCCGGCGAGACGATTGGCCCTGGTTGTTGCGGTCGATCCTGGCCCAGGCCGGCCTCAGCAGCGACGAGTTCAGAGAGGCGTTGTGAGAGGATGGAGTCCGTGCGCACGTACACGATCGTCGTCGAGCCTGACGAGAGCGGAGAGCTCGTCGTGTCCGTCCCGGCGCTTCCCGGGTGCTTTACCCACGGAAAGACGCTCGACGAGTGCAGGGCGCGGGCTGCCGAGGCGATCGAGGTGCACATCGCCGGCCTACTCGCCGACGGCGAGCCGGTGCCTGAGGAAGTCGGCAAGCCGCAATTGCTGACGGCCACTGTCGCCGCCTGACGTAGCCGCTTTCGCCACGGATACTCTGCGCCTTCCGAGCGGCGAGGTGACAGCCTGAACGGCTCGAGCAGACGGCGAATCGGAGGGCGCCCGGGACCGTCGATGTGGCGCGCCGGGGGGTGTCAGCGAGTGGTCGCTGCTGGTGCGCAGATCGGCTTTTCGGCGTTCCTGTGGTAACAACGGCCGCCTTGGTGGTCTACCTATTGTGAGGTCAGTGGGGCCGAGCGAAGCGGTGGATGCCGATGGCTTTGTCGCATGGTACAAGGTGGTGGAGCCACGGCTGCGGTTAGCTCTCATGGCGGCGTATGGGCATGAGCGCGGCCGGGAGGCTACCGCTGAGGCATTGGCGTGGGCCTGGGAGCACCAAGAACGTCTCGCCGGGCTGGAGAGACCGGTCGCCTATCTGTATCGGGTGGGTCAGACCCGAACTCGGGTTCGTCGTCTGCGGATTCTTTATGGGAGGCCGGAGTGGCCGGAGCCGTGGGTGGAGCCCTCGCTAGGTTCTGCTCTGGCGAGTCTGAGTCCACATCAGCGGATGGCTGTGGTCTTGGTTCACGGCTACGGGTGGACCTTGGTCGAAGTGGCTGACCTGCTCGGGGTCAAGGTCACGACCGTTCAGAACCATCTCGATCGTGGGCTGGCACGCTTGCGGTCAGTCTTGGAGGTGCCGCCGGATGACTGACATACGAGAGAGCGTCCGTCATATGTTCGACCCGGTCCCGGCGGTCGGATTGGACGAGATCGTGGCGGCCTCCCGGCGCCGCCATCGTCGTCACCGCCGCATCGTTGGCGTCGGTGGCGGTCTCAGCGCCGCGGTCGCCGTCATCGTCGTGGCGGCCCTGGCCGTTGGGGGCACCAACTCCACCAAGGTGACAACCGGTCCCAACTCCACACGGCCCGCTACCAGCTCGGTCCGGCTCCCAACGCAAGGCTCGTTCGAGCAGATCACGACGACCCCGGCCGGCAGGCTTCTCCTCAGCGGAACATCCAACACCACCTCGCAGGACTGCATCACCGCAACCGTCGACCCCCATACCCTGGTGATCTCCAAGCCGGCGGTGGTCCCTTGCGCCAATCCGACCAGTAGCGGTCACCAGGTCGGGATGGTCACCCACTACCGGAAGGGCGGCCCTTCGGGACTCGAGGTGGACGTCACCATCGCCACGGTGAGCAGAACCGGACAGGTGGTCGAGGGACCGGTCGTCATGACCTACACCGATTGTTCCGACTGCCGGCCCGTGAGCGTCTACGGAGATGGCCTGTTGTGGATCTACGACAACAGCACCCCCAGCGGCGGCGAGCTGATCGAGGTCTCAGACACCACAGGAGCCCTGATCTCCACCATCTCGATGCCCAAACTGTTCCGCCCGCTTCTGGCCGCGAACGACCAAGGGCTCTTCATCGCCAACTCCATCCAGGGCGGCCGAGCAGCCGGCGAGCCACCACCCAGCGCCCTGTACCACCTAGCCCCAGGCGACAAGACACCTACCGTCGCTGTAGCTGATACCTCCCTCCTGGCCTGCTGGCTAACCGCGGACTCCACCCACCTGTGGATCGGTATGGGAAACCAACACCAAGGATGCGCCCAGGAGACGATCTGGCGACTCGACGGCAACAACTTCCAGCCGGTGTACGAGACACCCACCGATCTCAGCCTGTCCCAGCCAGTAGGCGACCAGACCGGCGGGCTTTGGACCATCCTCTGGCCTCATCCCACACAATCCGCCCCGCTGGTCGCTACCACCCCCCAACTCATCTACATCGATCCGGCCACCGGCAAGGCCACCCTCAGCACCACACTGCCGCCCATACAAGTCAACAGCTACCTCGACAGTATGCAACCGAACACGGCCACCCTTCTCCACGGAGACCTGTACGTACTCGAGCCGCCGGTAGGCAGCACTGGCGGCTACACGACCCTAACCCGGATCGATACCACCACCCCCGCCCCCCCGCTTCCAGGGACGACGATCACCATTCCGCTGTTCGTAGGCATGAGCGCGACCGCCGCCGGCAAGGCAGCCGCAGCGGCGGGTATCACCGCCGACATCATCAGCGAGACCATCACCGACTCCTCACCGCCAGGCACAGTGATCGCGGAAACACCACCCGCCGGAACCGTCGGAACCGCCGTCGCTCTCACCATCTCCGTGCCTCCCGCCGCGCCGTGTACCGCAGCACAACTAGGGCTCACCTACCTCGGCGGCGGGGCCAGCGCCGGCAGCGACGGCGCCACCATCACCCTCCGCGACACCTCACCGGCGTGGTGCAACCTGGCCGGGCCCGTCTCGGTGACCGGACTCGACGGATCCGGCCACCCCGTCACCGGCCGAATCTCAGCTCCCGTCCAACAGCTACTCGTGCTGTCCCCCCAGGCCCCATCGCCACCTCACGGACAGTCGCCCCCGGTCGGCACCGTCGACGCCGAGATCCTCATCTCGGCCGCCTACCGGGACCTGCCAACAGGCCTGTGCACGTCCGAACAAGTCATCCCCGCACAGTGGCAAGTAGCCCTACCGGACGGCGCCACCGCGACCGTCGCCGACCACGACGCATCCGCCCTACCGTTCCCTGGACTCGTCACCTGCCGAGGCCAACTGGGACCCGCCAACCCCGTCCAGCTCGCCAGCGGGTGATGACATGCCCTACACGCCGTCGCCGGTCGCCGCTTCCCTACGTGCGCCATGACACGCGCCCACATCCTGGCACGAGCGGGAAACCGAGGAGGCAGCAACTCCGAGCCGAGTCGGCGATCCGAGCGATGGTGCGTCTGGTTGGTGGAGCCATGACGGCGGTCAGAGGGTCGTCGTCGAATGCCGCTCAGCGAAGGCCGAGAACGGCCACGAGTGCTTCGTCGACTCCCCAAAGCTCCTCATGGGTCAGATGCCCGACCAGCTCGCCCAGTCGCCTGGCGTCTACGGCGCCGATCTGCTCAACGAGAGCGCGGGTGGCTTCGCCTTCGATCTGCTTGAACCACCACGGCGAAGCGATCACCGTGCTGTTCGTGACCGACGCCCCTCGGTAGGCGAAAGCGGTGGACGTCACCTCGAACCACGAAGTGCTTCCATCAGATCGGCGACGGCCAGCATTTCCTCTCGGTCCTCTTCATCGG
>JAKBAX010000341.1 GCA_021808785.1 Actinomycetes bacterium
CCTCCACGGTCACCTCGAAGTCGGCGTCGGTGTGGGCCAGGCTCGGGAACATGACTTCGTAGGCCCCAGGGGCCACGGCCACCCCCCGATCCAGCAGGCCGTGCATCAGGCTCGGATAACGGCCCGATTCGGCCGAACTCTTGGCCCCCTCGTAATCGAGCACGGGGGTGTCCGTGAAGAACACGCCCACCAGCGGCCCGGCCACCGGCACCTGCACCCCGGCGCCGAGCGCGTCGGCCAGACCGGCGGCCAGGCGCCCCACCCGGGTCGAGAGCTCGGTGTAGGAGGAGCGATCGAGCTGCGACAGCACGGCCAGCCCGGCCGCGGTGGCCAGCGGGTTCCCGGACAACGTCCCGGCCTGGTACACCGGACCCGTCGGTGCCAGCTGCTCCATCAGATCCCGCCGCCCGGCGAAGGCGGCCAGCGGAAGTCCCCCGCCGATCACCTTGCCGAAGCACCACAGGTCGGGCCGCACCCCCGTCACTTCCGCCGCCCCGCCGTAGGCCAAGCGGAAGCCGGTGATCACCTCGTCGAAGATCAGCACGGTGCCGGTCCGGTCGCACTCGGCCCGCAGCCCCTCCAAGAATCCCGGTACGGGCGGCACCAGGCCCATGTTGGCGGCGACGGGCTCGACGATGACGCACGCCTCGGCGCCGGTCAGCCGGGGTGGCTGGTTGTAGGGGACCACCAGCGTGTCGGAGACCGCGGCCCGGGTGACGCCGACGGAGGCGGGCAGGCCGAGGGTGGCCACGCCGCTGCCGCCGCCGG
Source organism: Actinomycetes bacterium (assembly GCA_021808785.1). Taxonomy (GTDB): domain Bacteria; phylum Actinomycetota; class Acidimicrobiia; order Acidimicrobiales; family Palsa-688; genus JAKCDU01. The sequence goes on from JAKBAX010000341.1 coordinate 769, forward strand.
CCAGGAGCCCGTCGCTGTGCCCGTGGTAGCAGCCGGAAAAAAGGACCACTCGATCGCGCCCGGTGTAGCCGCGGGCCACTCTCACCGCCGACATGGTGGCCTCGGTCCCACTGCTCACCAATCGGACCATCTCGCACCCCGGGACGCGCCCGGAGATCTCCTCGGCCAGCTGCACCTCCCGCTCCGTGGGGGCTCCGTACGAGGTTCCGTCACCGGCGGCCGCGGTGACGGCCTCGACCACCTTCGGGTGGGCGTGGCCGAGGATGGACGCCCCGTAGGACTGTACGTAGTCGACGTAGCGGTGGCCGTCCACGTCCCACAGGTAGGCGCCCTCGGCCCGCTCCACGAAATACGGGGTGCCTCCGACCGAGCGGAAGGCGCGCACAGGAGAGTTGACACCACCCGGGATCACCTGTCGGGCCCGGGCGAAGAGAGCCTCCGAGCGGGCCCGGCCCCCCTCAGCCATTGAGTACCTCCGCCAACTCGGCGGCCAGGTAGGTGAGGATCACGTCGGCCCCGGCCCGCTTGATCGCCAGGGTGTGCTCGAGGGCCACCGCCGGGCCGTCGATCCATCCCCGGTCGGCGGCGGCCTTGATCATGGCGTACTCGCCCGACACGTGGTAAGCGGCGACCGGCACGTCGACGCGCGCCCGGACGGCGGCGATCACGTCGAGGTAGGCGAGGGCCGGTTTGACCATGATCATGTCGGCTCCCTCCTCCACGTCGAGGAGGACCTCCCGCAGGGCTTCCCGCCGGTTGCGGGCGTCCTGTTGGTAACCCCGACGGTCGCCGCCCCCGGTGATGGTGACGTCCACCGCCTCCCGGAACGGCCCGTACAGGGCGGAGGCGTACTTGGCCGCGTAGGCCAAGATGGGGACCCCGGCGAAGCCGTCGCCGTCGAGGGCCTGGCGGATGGCCGCCACCTGGCCATCCATCATCCCCGAGGGGGCCACCATGTCGACACCGGCCCGGGCCTGGGCCAAGGCGACGGACTGGTAGCGCTCGAGCGTCAGATCGTTGTCCACGTCGCCGTGGCGGTCGAGGATCCCGCAGTGACCGTGCTCGGTGTACTCGTCCAGGCACAGGTCGGCGACGAGCAGCATCTGGCCCGACAATGCCTCGGCCAGGCGACGCAGAGCCACCTGCACGATGCCGTCGGGGTCGGAGGCGCCGCTGCCGATCCCATCCTTGGCCGCCGGCACGCCGAACAGGAGCAGAGCCGGCACCCCGAGGGAGTGCAGCCGGCGGGCCTCCTCGACCAAGCTGTCCACCGTGTGCTGCACCACACCGGGCAGCGAGGTGATGGGCTGGGGAGTGTCGATCCCCTCCCGGACGAATAGGGGGGCGATCAGGTCGTCGGGCCTGAGATCCGTCTCGGCCACCATGTCACGCAGGCGGGGGTGGCGGCGCAGGCGGCGCATCCGGGTGTCGGGGAATGCCACGGGGCCAGGCTACAACTCCAAAACTTATAAATAGAGTTGCATGTTCGTCCTATGTTGATGTACACTTATCTCTGCAACCACCAAGCACACACCGAAAGGAGTGGGTCACCAAATGTTGATGCGTACCGATCCGTTCCGTGAACTCGACCGGCTGACCAACCAGGTCTTCGGGACCCCCGCCCGTCCCGCGGCCATGCCCATGGACGCCTTCCGCTCCGGCGATAACTTCGTCGTGGAGATGGACCTGCCCGGAGTGGCCCCCGATTCGATCGACATGACCGTCGAGCGCAATGTCCTGAGCGTGCACGCCAAGCGGGAGCGGCACAATGCCGAAGCGGCGGAACTACTCGTGGCCGAGCGGTCGTACGGCACGTTCAGCCGGCAACTGTTCCTCGGCGAGACCCTCGACGCCGAGCGTCTGACCGCTCAGTACCAAGACGGGGTTCTCCGCATCGAGATCCCGGTGGCCGAGCAGGCCAAGCCTCGCAAGATCGACGTCCACGTCGGCAAGCGGGAAGCCCTGACCGTCTGAGGCTAACCTCTTAATACAGTTGTAAGTTCACTCGACGGGTGGGTGGCCCCAGGGTCGCCCACCCGTCTTCCTGCAACCCCTTGTTGAAGGCCATGCCACTTCCGATCGACGACATCCATGCACCGCTGTACACCGTCGGACAGGTTTCATCCATGCTCGACGTCCAACCGGCCTACCTACGCCGCCTCGACAGCGAGGATCTGGTGTGCCCCGGTCGCTCCGGGGGAGGCCAGCGCCGCTACAGCCGGGCCGAGATCGACATGGTGCAGCGTGTCACCGAGTTGGCCGGCGAGGGAATGACCCTGGCCGGGATCAAGCGCCTCCTGGTGCTGGAGGCCGAGGTCGCCGCCCTGCGGGCTGAAGTTCGCCGGCTGTCGGTACAGGCCGGCAGCTGACGTCGGGGTTCCGTCGGGGGTCCGCCGGGCGTCCGTCGCGGGGTGCGTCGGGTCGGGGGTCCGTCGGGCGTCCGTCGCGGGTGCGTCGGGTCGGGGGTCCGTCGGGCGTCCGTCGCGGGTGCGTCGGGGGTGCGTCGGGGGTGCGTCGGGTCGGGGGTCCGTCGGGCGTCCGTCGCGGGTGCGTCGGGTCGGGGCGGATGGCAGCGACCCACCCGGGGTTCAGTCGAGGCCGGCGGCCCGACCGCTCAGGGCCATGCAGTAGGCGAACAGTGGCTCGAACTCAGTGGTCCCGCCTTCGTAGTGACCGAACAACTCCAGGCTCACCATTCCGGTGAGCGACGTCCAGGCCAGCACAGTGGCCGCGACCGTGGGGGCGTCGCGCCCCGGCAGCAGGGCGTCGCGGATGGGCGCGACCACCGGCTCCAGTCCGGGCTCGTCCGGTGCGACGCCCTGTGGGGGACGGGCACCGGGGGCATCACGGAGCACCCCTGCCACCGCCAAAGTGACACGCAGGGCGGCCGCCACCGTCGTCTGCGGGGCGGCGTAGCCGGGCACCGGTGATCCGTAGATGAGAGCCCACTGCTGAGGGTGGGCCCGGCCCCATGTTCGGACCGCCCGGCACAGCGCCAGCCACCGATCCAGCGATCCGTCGGCCGAGCCGGCCGCCTGCTCGGCCACCGCCCCGACCGCCTCGTAGGCCTCCGTGATGAGCGCGGTGAGCAGTGAGTCGCGTGAGGGGAAGTACCGGTAGAGGGCCGAGGGCACCATGCCCAGCCGGCGGGCCACAGAGCGCAGGGACAGGGCGGCCGGTCCCACCTCGGCCAGCTCCTCCCCCGCCGCGGCCACGATCTCGGCGGTGAGCTCGGCTCTCACCCGGGCCCGGACCGAGCGGGGCGTGCTGGCGGCCTCCGCTTCCGGACCGGTAATCGCCTCTGGCCCTGTCATGCCTGGACCATATCAGGTGTCGAGAACATTATTCCTTGTCGTGAACATCGTTCTCGATTAATGTCGATGTTCATGGCAAGTACCTACAAAGAGCCGGACTGGTTCACCCGCAACGTGTTGAACCGCCTGGTCGCGGGCCTGACCCGCTCGGGGATCAGCGTGCTCGGCTCCCGGGTGCTGGAAGTCAAGGGGCGCAAATCGGGCCTCCCCCGGCGCACCCCGGTCAACCTTCTCGACTACCAGGGTGCCCACTATCTGGTGGCCCCTCGCGGCGAGACCGAGTGGGTTCGCAATGTTCGGGCCGCCGGCGGATCGGTCACCTTGATCCGGGGCCGGCGCCGGGAGCAGTTCCGAGCCGAAGAGCTGGCCGACGCCGACAAGCCCGACCTGCTGAGGGCCTACCTGGCCCGCTGGAAGTTCGAGGTGGGCATGTTCTTCGACGGCGTGGGACCCGATTCGAGCCCGGCCCAGCTGGCTGGCATCGCCGGCCGCCACCCGGTCTTTCGGCTGCACCCGAGCGCCTGACCCCTCGACGTATCTTCTGCGCCGTCTGGCTGGTCGCCCGCCGTCTTTGCACGCCTGTGGCCGCCACCCCGTCGGTCGGGTGGCCCCCACCCCCGTCGTTCTCTGTACCGTTTTGCATTCTCTGTACCC
>JAKBAX010000342.1 GCA_021808785.1 Actinomycetes bacterium
GGAGTTTCACTGGTGGTGCACCGAAGCCCCCGAGGCGTTCGGATCGAAGCGGGCGGTGTACGAAACCATGGCCCCGGAGCTGCGGGCGATGGCCGGCGAAGTGGTCTACGAACGGCTGGCCCGCTATCTCGACGGCCGGCGAAGGAGCAGCGTGGCCCTCCCGCACCCGGCGGTCCCTAAGAAGCGCTGAGTGACCGCCCCCTCCCCTGGTGCGACCGGGATCCTCAGCTGCCCAGGGGCCGAGCTCAGGCCTGGTGGGCCTGAGCTCCCTCGGCCTCCGAGTCGTAGTCGTCCTCGTCGAGATCCTCCATGGCCCGGCACCAGCTGGCATGGTCAGCTCCCGGCTCGGCGCCACACTCGGCGCAGGGCTCGACATGGTCATCAGAATCCAGCCGCTTGAGAGCACGCGCTTCTTCGAAGCGCCGATGCCGTCCCTTTTTCACCCTGGAGCTCCCGTTGTCTGCAAAGAAATGCCACGAGTCGTGACCGGCGGATCATTGTATCGCCGGGACGTGCCAACCGACGAGCAACGATAGGGTTGGCGCCATGTCCGAGGAACTGGACGTCGAAGCCATGATCGCCCGATTCCAGGCGCGGGCCAAGGCGGTGCGCCAGCGGGGCATCCCGCCTCTGGAGGGGCCCGAGCGGAAGCGCTTCATGGACCAGGCCCGCATAGATTTTCAGGACTACGCCATCATCGGCGATGCGGTCGGCCGCATCGACGACGGCGTGCTGACCCTGACGGTGGATCTTCGACCCCACGAGTAGCGACACCCGAGGAGCAGTGCTCCCGGCGAGCCATGCCCAGGGGTCAGCCGGCGAAGCGGCGACCGGAGCGTTCCTCCAACACCAAGCTGCCGGCGCCGTCGAAGCTCAGCGCGGCCCGGCCCTCCACCAGCCCGCGGATAGGCCGCGCCACCAGATCGTTGCGCCAGCCCTCGGACAGTCGCGATGGGCTCCCGGGCCGCAGGAACGAGGCCACATCGCTGCGGGTGGCCAGCAGCGAGGCGTCGATGCGCTCGTCGCGCCCCAGCTGGGCTATCCACGCCATGACCAGAGCCACCGGGGCCCGCAGGTCCTTGGACACGTCGTCGGCGGGGGGCAGGCAGAGCTCCGACGCAGGCAGGGCGCGGCCCCGTTCCACCGCCTCGATGAGCTCGCCGGCCACCGCCGGCTTCAGGTGCCGGCCCTCCATGCCCCGGATCCGCTGCAGAGCCGGGACCGACGACGGAGGCCGGTGGGCGATGGCCTGGACGGCCAGATCAGGCAGCACGGTCCGTACCGGCTGATCGATCTGCTGGGCCCGGCGCTCCCGCCAGGCGGCCACCTCCTGGGCCACACCGCGGGCACTCCCCTTCAACGAACGGGAGTCGCGCAGCTTCCACCAGGCCCGCGCCGGATCCGGCGGGCCGTGGGGGCGGCGGCGCAGTGAGTCGCACTCCTCCTCGGCCCAGTCCCGGCGGCCGCTGCCGTCGAGGTCGCTCGATATGGCATCGGCCAGCGCCAGGAGATGGTCGACATCGGCCGCCGCGTAGGCCATCTGCGACTCCGTGAGCGGCCGTACCCGCCAGTCGGTCAGCCGGTCACCCTTGGCCAGCTCCCGACCGAGATAGGCCTGGGTCAGCGATCCCAGGCTGGGCGACGTGTGCCCGGCGAACCCGGCCGCCAGCTGGGTGTCGAACAGCCGGTTGGGGCCCTGCCCGCAGACCCGTTCCAGGATCTCCAGGTCCTGGTCGGCGGCGTGGGCCACCATGGTGCCGGCGCCGGCCAGCACCGCGCACAGGCCCCGGACGTCGACCGCCATAGGGTCGACGAGTGCCACCTCCGGGCGGCCTCCGAGGTCCGCCCAGCTGATCTGGAGCAGTGCCAGGCACGGCCAGTAGCTCCGTTCCCGGTGGAATTCGGTGTCGAGGGCGTAGCGGTCGGCGGACAGGAGGCGTTCGACCAGACGGTCGAACGCGCCTTGCTCATCGATCAGGGCCAGCGAGGTGTCGAGGGTCACGATCAGCCCCCGTAGCTCATCCGGGTGTCCTCCATTCGAAGGACGTCACCCAACTCGGCTACCTGGCCGCAGTCGGCCACCTCCCCGAAGAACACGGTATGGCTCCCGCAATCGGTCCGGTCCACCACCCGGCAGTCCAACCAGGCAACCGCCCGCCCGAGGATGGGCGCCCCGGTGGACCCGACGCGGATCTCGAAATCGGCCAGCGATGCCGGATCACCGTCATCGTCGAGCGGCTTCACGAACTTGCGGACCAGCGCCCGGTCGTCCCGGCTCAAGATGCTCAGCGCGAAGACCCCGCCCCGGGCCACCAGCTCGCGGGTCACCGCCCCCTTCTCCACACTGACCGCCACCACCTTGGGATCGGTGGCGACCTGGGTAGCCCAGTTGAGGGTCATCAGGTTGCGGCGGCCGCCGGCCACACTTCCGAGCACGTACAGGCCGCTCGGCATACTCCACAGCACCCGCCGCCGGCGCCGGTCGTACTCGTCGGGATCGACCCCTCCAGGAAGCGGACCCACCTGCTTGACGTCGCCCATCGGACCCGGAGGCTACCTCCGGTCCCACCCTACGCGACCACCCGTCTCGTCCCCGGGGTCGATTTTCGTCTCACGCGGCCGTGAAACTGGCGAAGAGCTCCATTTTCGCGGCAGCGTTTCAGCTCAGGGCACGACTCGGAAGCGCAGACCGGGCCAGTCCGACGCCCGGCCCCAGCCCGTCCGCCCGTCGAACAGGCCGGCCACGTACTCCACGCCGTCAGCCGCCACAGTGGCCTGCACTCCGTCCCCGGTCAGCTTCCAGGACGGCTCGGGACCGATCTGGAAGCGCAGCTCCGAGTCATCGCCCACCACAGCGAACGACGCCCCGTCGGCCACCAGTTCCCGTCGCAGGGCCGGGCCCAGGGCGGCTGCCGCTCCGGAGCCGAGGTGGACGTCGACCCGGCCGCGCAGCCGCCGGCGAATGCGTAGGGTGGCTATCCGAAGCTCGTGCAACTCGCTCCCCTCCCGGGCCGCCCGGGCCTCTATCTCGGCCGCGAAGCGGGGGTCGGCGACGACCGACGCCCGCCCGACATCGGTGAGCAGCAGTGGCCCGACGGCTCGGGCCAGGACATCGGCCACCCCCTCGGTGCTCCACGCCCGACACAGCTCGAGCTCCTCGGCGGTCAGCCCGACGACCTGCAGGAACTCCACCGAGCCGTACGGTCCGGCGAGGGGGTCTAGGACCGGATCGTCGACCACCAGCGCGGCCGAGATGGGCGAGTCTCGGTCCATGCGGATGGGGCCCCGCAGATCCATCAGGTGGCCCGCCGCGAACGGGTGGCGCCCGGACCACACATAGGCCGCCAGGCTGGCCAGGAAGTCGACCGCCCACAGGGGGCGCTCCCCGTCGGGATCGGTCGCGATCCGGATGGTGAGCTCGAAGCCCCAGCCGGAGCGGTGCCGGTCGGGCGACTCCTTGGCGTGCAGCTCGGACAGGCCGTAGGTGACCAGGTGCCAGTGGTCCGGTTGACCGAGCCGGTGCAGGGCGACCGCCTCGACCGGCCCAGCCCCCGAAAAGGCCCGGGACGGACGGGGGTGGAACCACTGCTCGGCCGGCCCGTCGACCGCCTCGACGTGCAGCTGTATGGCCGCACCGCCGCGCGACGAGGGGGGGGCGACGCCGCTCAATCCGGGGGTCCGGACTGGCTCCAAGCCGGGTCCAGCTGCCGGAGGAACAGGGCGCAGCGCTGCTCCTCGGCCGATTCTCCTATGGCCCCGGAGGCGGCCCGCAGGGCGTCCAGGGCGCGTAGGAAGCCCCGGTTGGTCTCCTGCGCCCACCGGACGTATCCCGATCCCCGCCATCCCGATCCCCGCAGGGCATCGAGCCCCCGGTGATAACCGACCCGGGCGTAGGCGTAGGCCTCTACGTCGTCGCGGGCGGCCCCGGCCAGGCGGGCCCACCCGTCGATGAACTGCGGGTGAGCGGCGACCACCCGGGCCAGGGCCTCACGGCGGGCGTCGCCGTCGAGACCCATGGCCTCCGCCAACCCGGCCACCGCGGCCGGCGGGGCGGGCGGCAGAACCGTCTCGGGCGGGCCGGTGGTCAGAGGCACAGAGGGGTCGTTCGTCATGGCTGCATAGTCGCGCGACGCTGGCCACCGTGAGCAACTCCCGGCCGTGCGCCTTCGACCCCATCATCGCCGGTACGGCGCCGGCCCATATGGTCCTCGAGGACACCGATGTGGTCGCATTCCTGGACGCCCGACCCGTCTTCCCCGGCCACACACTCGTCGTACCCCGGTCCCACTACTCCACCGTGGCCGAGCTGCCGGACGGCCTACCGGGGCGCCTGTGGGAGGCCGGCGCGCGCATAGCGGCGGCCCAGCGGGTCGCGCTCGACGCGGCCGGAACGTTCTTCGGCCTGAACGATGTCATCAGCCAGAGCGTGCCGCACGTCCACCTCCACGTGGTGCCGAGGCGGGCCCGGGACGGTCTGCGCGGCTTCTTCTGGCCCCGGCAGCGCTACGTCGACGACGACCAGGCCGCGGCCGTGGCCGCCGCCATCCGCCGGGCTCTCCGCCCGACGGCCGACCGGCCGGCCCCAGGGGCACCGCCCTCCCATCCGGCCACCGCTCCGGCGCCCGCCGCCGCCACCACCGCCGCCACCACCACCGCCTCCGCTGCCGCCACCGCCGCGGCCGCCACCACCACCACCGCGGCCGCCACCACCACCGCGGCCGCCACCACCACCGC
>JAKBAX010000343.1 GCA_021808785.1 Actinomycetes bacterium
ACACTGGCGAACGACAGCAGGGCTCATCGTGGGGCGCGCGCAGGTACGATCCGACGCCAGCATGACCGACAGGCGAAGGGCGCGTCCCACGATCCGCTGTCTGGTCGAGGACCTCGGCGTCGAGCTGCCGGATCTGACCACCGACCTCGGTGAGCTGGACGATCCATGGCTGGTCGAACTGCGGCGCGTCGCACCGACCTCGCCGACCGGCCAGAGGCGGATCCTCGCCATCGACCATCCGCTGCTCTACCGGCTGCGGGTCTCGTCCCAGCGCGGCGCCACCTGGGTCGACGGCGAGGCGGGCATCGTCTGGCTGTGTGCGGTCCGGCGCCGGGAGGACGGATCTGACGACGACGCCTACGAATGGTTCGAGGAGCGGCAGCGGGACGGTCGGCTGCTGCCGACTGATGACGACCGGCTGCGCGATCAGGCGGAGGAGGCGATCCGTTCGTTCCACCGACTCAGGGAAGTGGTGTTCGAGCTGGTTGATGGGGCACGGGACGACCCCGGAACCGAGCACGCCGGAGACCTGGATGGGTGGCTCCCGGCTCGGGCTGTCGTCTACCGCAGCGTCGATGTCGAGGAGATCTGGTGTGCCATCAGCGTGCGCGCCGTTGACGGCAACTTCATCCGCCCGGAGATGCGCGACCTGCTGTTCGCGGCACTGGAGGAGCACCTGACTCCAGTGGAGTTCGAAGCGAGGAACGATTGGCCGACCGGCGACGTCGGATGGTTCGAGGCGGTCAGGCTCGGGATGCGCTAGCCGGGCGACTCCGTGTACCGGCCACTCGCTCGACTGCGGCGACCGGAACGTCGAGGAGATGGGCGGCGATGGCTGCGTTGCCCGCGCCGAGGACGGAGCGAGCGTGATCGATGCCCTTCTCGACGAGATCGGCGTGCCGGACGACGTACTCACGGACGGCCCGGTCGACGACATCGGCTTGGGTGGTGTCGATGAGCACAGCAAGGTAGCGGATCCGCTCCTTGGTTCCCTCGTCGACCTTTATGGGTGCCTGGCTCATAGGTACTCAGTATAGGAGTACCTAAGTACCTCGTCAACGTCGTTCTGGTTCGGGCGTGCTCGATAACAGTTACGTGGGAAGCGACGCCGTAGCAGGTACGAAGATTCGGTTCAAAGAGTCTCCATCGAACCCGGCGGGGTTCACAGGCCCGCCCTGTCCGGCTGAACGGGAGTCCGGCCAGTTGCCGGCTCGGCAACAAGCCCCTCCGGCTTCAGCGGTCTCCATGGACGGACAACATCTGATTCTGCGTGCGACGCCGCTCTGCGAGGCCAGCCGCTACCGGAGCGGCAAGGAGATGGAACCCAACGGGTGCGGCTGATCCCACCTACCTCGATCGGGTCACTACTCACGCCCATCGAGCAGCCTGGCGTCATGATCCGCCCGCCACTGCATCTGTTCCTGCGCAGACCGTTCAAGGGAGCAGTAGAACCGCCCCTCCGGCGATTCCGGGGTGAGCCCCTCCACCAGGCGTCGCGCCTTGTCTTGCCAGGCGGCTGCCGTCCCCGTGGCGGCTCAACACCCTCATGCCGCCGGCGGCGCTCCCGTGTCCGGCTCGAGCAGCCGGCGGGTGGCGGAGGCGGCGTGCAGGACGATCTCCGGATCCCGGTCGAGGTCGGCGGCCGACATGGCCCCGCCGTAGAGGGCGACGACGGCGTTTAGCATGCTGCGGTCGTCGAGCAGCGTCCCGCCGGCACCGGCGAACACAGCCCGGACCCGCTGGCGGTGGTCGGCGATCTCCGTGCTGACGGGCCCGGGTCCGGGGAATTCGGCGGCCGCGTTGATGAAGGGACATCCGCGGTAGCCGGGCCGGCGGCTGGTCTCGTAGAGCAGATCGAAGAGGGAGAGGACGGCGTCGGGGGTGCCGGCTCGCCGTCGGGCCACCCCCCGCTCGGCGGCCTCCACCCACTTCCGGCTCTGGGCGGCCAGGTAGGCGGCGACGAGGTCGGCCTTGCCCGAGAAGTGTGCGTATAGCGTGGCCTTGGCCACCGCGGCCTCGGCGATGACCCGGTCGACGCCGACGGCGTGGATCCCGTGGGCGTAGAAGAGCCGACTGGCCACGTCGAGCAGGCGTTGCTCCGGGTCGAGTGTGGACGGTGTCACTTCTCCCAGCGTACCTGGTACGGTTATTCTGTGGACAGATAGGTCTGTCTACTTCAGCTGAGGAGGAAGGCGACATGACATCAACGCTGGCGCAGGCGTTGCGGGAGCAGAACGAGGCGGCAAGGGCCAACATCCCGGCCCAGACGCTGGCCGTCATGGACGCGGCCGCGGCAGCGCTCGAGGCGAGCCACCTGGCCGAGCGGTCGCTGGCCGTGGGGGCCGCCGCCCCCGACTTCAGCCTCCCCGACGCCAACGGGGACACGGTGGTCCTCTCCAAGCTGCTCATCGAGGGACCGGTCGTGCTGTCCTTCTACCGTGGCGGGTGGTGCCCGTACTGCAACATTCAGCTGAAGACGCTCCAGAACCGGCTCGGCGACATCACGGCTGCCGGAGGGCGCCTGGTGGCGGTTTCCCCCCAGACCCCCGACAACTCCCTGTCGACCGCCGAGAAGCACGGCCTCGCCTTCCCCGTCCTGTCCGACGTGGGCAACGCCGTGGCCCGTTCCTACGGGCTCGTGTTCACCCTGGCCGACGATCTCCGCCCGATCTACGACGGCTGGGGGCTGGACCTGCCAGCGGCTAACGGAGACGAGTCCTTCGAGCTTCCCTTGCCCGCCACGTTCGTGATCCGGACCGACAATACGGTGGCGTGGCGCTTCGCCGACGCCGACTACACCAAGCGGGCCGAGCCCGACGATGTGGTGGCCGCGCTCCGGGCGCTGTGAGGACCGGGGACGCCGCCCACCGACTGACCGGCACCGAACCGAGGAGGTGAGCCGTGGCCGATCTCGACTTCTACTTCGACCCTATCTGCCCGTTCGCGTGGATGACGTCCAAGTGGGTGCGCGACGTCGCCGGTCAGCGCGCCTATGACGTGGAGTGGCGGTTCATCTCCCTCCGGATGGTCAACGCCGACGTGGACTACGCCGTGCACTTCCCGGATGGGTACGAACGGGCACATAGCGCCGGCCTGGCCCTGTTACGGGTCGCGGCGGCGGTGCGCGACCAGGCCGGACCGAGCGGGGTCGCCGACCTGTACGCGTCGATGGGTGCCCGGATCTTCGAGGTCGGACCGGAGCGGCAGGCGGCCGCCCTGGCCGCCCCCCGAGCCACCGCCGCCGCCGCCCTGGCCGGCGCCGGCCTCGATGCCGGGCTGGCCGACGCCGTGGGGGCCACCGGCTTCGACCAGCTGATCGGCTCGGAGACCGAACGGGCCCTCGGTCTCACCGGCCGGGACGTCGGGACCCCCATCCTGCACTTCGACCCACCGGCGGGGGTCGCCCTGTTCGGCCCGGTCATCAGCCGGTCGCCGTCGCCGGAGGACGCCCTGGCCCTGTGGGACCATGTGGTGGGTCTGGCCCGTTTCCCGGGGTTCGCCGAACTCAAGCGCAGCCTGCGCGAGGTGCCCCAGCTACCGGCGCTGGGGGTGGCCTCCGACTCGGTCGGGATCGAGGAGGACTGGCGGCAGGGGCACCGCCGCCAGTCTGCGGGGTGACCGGCACCCCCCGGCCGCGAGCTGTGGCGTTCGACGTCAACGAGACCCTCACCGACCTGGCCCCCGTGGCCAGGGCCTTCACACGGCTGGGACTCGGCCCGGACAGCGTGCCGTGGTGGTTCGCCGTGCTCCTCCGGGACGGGATGGCACTGGCGGCCGCCGGAGGGGCGGCCCGCTTCGCCGACTTGGCCCGTGGCGCCCTGGCCGAGGTGGCCGGTGTCGCGGGGCACTCGCTGCCGGACGGGGCCGGCGACGAGGTGCTCGACGCCCTGCGCCGGGTGCCCGTCCACCCGGACGTGATGCCGGCACTCGAGCGGCTGCACGACGCGGGGGTGCCCGCCTACGCCCTCACCAACGGGTCGGCGCCGCTCGCCCGTGACGTCCTCGATGCCGCCGGAGTGACGCCGTGGCTGACCGACGTGCTTTCGGTCGACGCCACCGGCCACTGGAAGCCCCGCCCCGAGCCCTACCATTACGCCGCCGACCAGGCTGGCGTGCCGCCCGGGGCCCTGGCGCTGGTTGCCGTGCATCCGTGGGACGTCCATGGTGCGTACTCCGCCGGGCTGGTCACGGGTTGGGTCGACCGCGGCGGCCGCCCCTACCCGGCGGTGTTCGCCCGCCCGACGGTCCAGGCCGCCGACATCACCGGGGTGGTCGACGGCCTCCTCGACCTGTCCGCAGTCTGACCCGGCAGGGTCAGAGCCCGCCGAGGGGGGCGCCCGGCCCGAACACGGCCACCTCGAAGCACTCGCCGAGCAGCGCGTACCCCGGCTCGTCGGGATGGAGGCCGTCCCTCCGGTGTGGAACGGGCGCCGGGTCGAGGATGCGAGGGCCGTCGACGTAGGAAAGCGTGCCATCCCCGGTGCGCTCCTTATCGCTACTGCCATGCTACTTAACTCCGGCTTACAGGCCAGACGGAGCGCGACGGGCAAGATCTGACACCTGCCCTGAACTGCCCTGATGGACGGAGGCAGACGGGCTGGACGGCCGGGATGCGACTACGAAGAGGATCACCTCATCGCGCTCGAAGTCGGGGGCAGCCCGACGGCGGTCGCGAACCTCTGGCCCGAGCCGCGCTTCGGCACGTGGGGTGCGGCCAAAAAGGACCA
>JAKBAX010000344.1 GCA_021808785.1 Actinomycetes bacterium
GAGCAGGCGGCCCAGCAAGGCCCGTCCCCCGATCATCAGCGGAAATGGCTCCTTCCAGCCGCCCCGATCGGGGGGTAATGGCGGGCGCAGGGCGGCGACGGTGTCCTCGTGGCCGGTGGCATCGAAATCGAGGGCGTAGATCGACCGCCCGACGGTGTGGGCACCGGGCGCCTCGCAGAAGTAGTCGGGAAAGGGGCGCCATTCGAACTCCAGCCACGGGTTGCGCTCCAGCTCGTCGATCACGCCGGGACCGGCATCGAGGTAGGCGTCACGCAGCTCCCGGTGCTCCTGGCCCACACAGGCGTCGAGGTAGGCGTCCACCTCGGTACGCGAGTCCACCACCGAGGCCCGCCGGTTGGGCGTCGACAGCGGTATCCACAGGCCCCCGCCGGAGTAGGCGGTGGTGCCGCCGAAGCGGTCGGTCTTTTCGACCACGATCGTGCGCAATCCGGCGCTGGCGGCCAGGAGGGCCCCGGTGAGGGCCCCGGCCCCGGAGCCGACCACCAGTACGTCGCATTGAAGATCCTCGCCGGTCAACGCTTTCCCCCTCGGAGTCGCAAAGGGAGCCGAGGCTACCGAGGGGGTGGCCGGGCCCCCGGGCCGGCGTTTTGTCCAGTGGGATGCACCCGATCTGCGGAAAACGCAGAATTGCCTGCCATGCGTTTTTGCACAAGATGCAGGAATCTCCCGGTACGGTGGCCGCATGAGCATCACTGTCGATGCGACCTCCCACCGGGAACGCAAGAAGCGGGCCACCCGCCAGGCCATACATGACGCGGCCTTCGAGCTGGTCGACCGCCACGGGCTGTCGGGCACCACCGTGGAGGCCATCAGCGAGCGGGCCGGCGTGGCCCCCCGCACGTTCTGGTCCTACTACCCCTCCAAGGAGGACGCGGTCATCGACCACGATCCGGACCTGGCCCGGAGCCTACGGGTCACGCTCCTCGAACGGCCCGCCGGCGAGGACGCGGTCACCGCCCTGCGGGCCACCCTCGAGGGCTACGTCGGCCGGCGCCTGGTCGATTCCGACAAGGCGGTGCGCCGCCAGCAGCTCATCCGCCGTGAGCCCCATCTGATGGCCTCGGTGGCGGCCTCTTTCGACGAGCTCGAGCGGGCCCTGGTCTCCGCGGTGGCCGAGCGGCTCGGCCTCGACCCGGTCGCCAGCCTCCGACCCCAGGTGCTGGTGATGGTCGCCTGTGGAGCCTGCCGGGTGGCCCAGCAGAAGTGGGCCGACGAGCAGGGTCGCCACACCTTCGCCGACCTATTGGACCAGGCCTTCGCCGAGCTGGCCGCGACCGAAGCGGGGAGCCGTCCGTGAGCGCCACCGAGACCGACATCCCCCGGTACACGCACCGCCAGATCATGTTGATCATGTCCGGGCTGGCGGTGGGCCTGCTCCTCGGCTCGTTGGACCAGACCATCGTCTCCACCGCCCTCACCCGCATCAGCGAGGACTTCCATCGCACCGATCTGTACAGCTGGGTGGTCACCGCCTATCTCCTGACCTCGACCGCCAGCACCCCCCTCTACGGCAAGATCAGCGACCAGTTCGGCCGTAAGCGGATCTTCCAGGCGTCGATCGTCATCTTCCTCATAGGCAGCGCCCTGTCCGGCCTGTCCCAGGACATGTACCAGCTCATCGCCTTTCGGGCCGTGCAGGGAATCGGGGCGGGGGGGATGATGACCCTCGCCATCGCCATCGTGGGCGACGTCATCGCGCCCCGGGAGCGGGGCCGCTACCAGGGCTATTTCGGGGTCATCTTCGCCTTCTCGAGTGTGGTCGGCCCACTGGTCGGCGGCTTCTTCGTGGACCAGGCCAGCTGGCGCTGGGTCTTCTACATCAATCTGCCCATCGGTCTGGCCGGCCTGGTCCTGATCAACCGGGTCCTGCAACTGGACCACCACGCCCGCCGGGCCAAGATCGACGTGGCCGGGTCGCTGCTGCTGGTGGGTGGCGTCTCGCTCCTGCTGGTCGGCGTCCAGATGGCCGGGGCGGCGGCGGCCATGACCATGACCGCCTGGGCCTACATGGTCCCCGGACTGCTCCTCCTCGCCGCCTTCGGCTGGTGGGAGTCGAGGGCGGCCGAGCCCATCATCCCGCTGCACCTGTTCCGCAACCGGGTGTTCGCGGTGGCCAACCTGCTCGGCTTCGTGAGCGGGACCATCATGTTCGGCGCTCTGTTGTTCCTGCCCGAGTACTTCCAGCTCGTGCGGGGGGTCAGCCCGACCGCCTCCGGCCTGCGGATGCTGGCCATGCTGGCCGGGGTGCTACTCACCTCCATCTCGTCCGGGCGGGCGGTGTCGCGGCTCGGGCGCTACAAGGTGTTCGTGGTGGTCGGTACCGGCATCCTGGCCGTGGGGGTGGCCCTCATGACCCGGATACAGGTGTCCACCGGGGCGTGGGCGCTGTCCGGGATGCTGTTCGTCGTGGGGCTGGGCATGGGCCTGTTCATGCAGATCCTGACCCTGGCCGTGCAGAACGGCGTGGCCCGGGAGTACATGGGAGTGGGAACGGCGTCGGTGACCTTCTTCCGCACCCTCGGCGGCGCCATCGGGGCCGCCGTGCTGGGCGCCGTTCTCCTTCTGAACGAGCGCCAGAGCCTCCCCGGCTACGAGCGTCGGTACGGGGCCGGCCTGCCGGCCGCCCACCACGCCTTCGTGTCCGGCCTCGACCACACCTTCGAGTACGCCCTGCCCGCCGCGGTGGTGGCGTTCCTGTTGTCGTTCCTCATCCGCGAGGTACGGCTGCGCTCGTCCGGTCCGCCGGCGCTCGGGGGCGGGGGCGGGGACGCGGGCGCGGGAGCGGGCGCGGGCGCGGGCGCGGTCAGCGGAGTCTCGCTGGAGGCGGTCATCGGCTAGGCCGACGAAGTAGTCGGTCTCAGGGCCGCCAGCCGGCGGTCGGTCGGCGGTCTCAGGGCCGCCAGCCGGCGGTCGGTCGGCGGTCTCAGGGCCGCCGGCAGGCGGTCGGTCGGCGACCCGACCCTCGGCCGGGGGCCCAGTACCCGGCCGCCACTCATTTGTGTGCAGAAGGAGGTGCATATATATCACCTCCTTCTGCACACAAATGGTCGGGCCCACCCAGCCGCATCCGCACACACCGTGCCGATGTGCGCGGCACTTGGAAGGGCTAGGGGAGCTGGCCGGCCGGGCCAGGCCGGGCCGGGCGGCCGGGGTCGCCCCCGTGGTCGAGCTCGCGGTCGGGCCCAGTCACATCGGCCGGCGGTGGCCCGAGGCTGTCGAGCACCACCGCAGACAGGCGTTCGGCCGCTGCGGAGGCCCGGTCCTCCGAAGCCGCTTCGACCATGACCCGAACCAGCGGTTCGGTACCGCTGGGCCGGATCAGCACCCGCCCGGTCCGGCCCAGCCCGGCCTCGATGCGGCGCACCTCCTCCCATACCGGACCGGCGTCCGCCAGGGATCGGTGGTCGGCGACCCGGACGTTGACCAGGACCTGGGGGAAGCGCTGCATGGACCGGGAGGCCATGGCGGAAAAAGGCTGCCCTCGCCGCGCCACCAGGTCCAATAGGAGCAATCCGGTCAGCACGCCGTCGCCCGTCGGGGCCAAGCCGGGCCGGCCCGCACCTCCGTCGACCCCCTCCCCGCCGCCCTCGCCGCCAACACCGGCCCCGCCGCTGACAGCGGCACCGGCACCGACACCGCCGCCCCCGCCGCCAGCACCGCCGCCGACGCCAGCACCGACGCCGACGCCAGCACCGACGCCAGCACCGGCAGATACCAGGCCCCGGAAGATGATGTGGCCCGACTGCTCGCCGCCGAGGGTCCAGTCCCGCTCCTCCAGGGCGTCGAGGATGCTGCGGTCCCCCACGGGGGTGGTGACCACCTCCACCCCGGCGTCCGCCATGGCCCGGTGGAAACCCAGGTTGGTCATGACCGTGACCGCCACCCCGGGGCCGGCCAGGCGCCCCCGGGCGGCCAGGTCAGCGGCGAACAGGGCGATCAGGCGATCACCATCGACCACCGTCCCTGTCTCGTCCACTGCGATCACCCGGTCGGCGTCCCCGTCGAAGGCCAGGCCCAGATCAGCCCGGTGCTCGACCACCGCGGCGGCCAGGCCGCTCGGGTCGGTGGAGCCGCAACGGTCGTTGATGTTGACCCCGTCGGGGCGGTCGGCGAGGACGGCGACCACGTCGGCCCCGGCTCGGGCCAGGATACGCCGGGCGGTGCCCGACGACGCCCCGTGAGCGCAGTCGACGGCCACCCGCAGGCCGGCCACCGTCCGACCCTCGAGAGCGGCTGCGACCCGCTCGCAGTAGCGGTCCACCGCCCCGTGGTCGGTGGTGAGCCGGCCGAGCCCCGCCCCCGACCGGCGGGCCGACATGGTGGAATCGCCACTGGTTTCGCCACCGGTCGGACCCGGAGCCAGTAGCCGGGCCAGGGCCTCCTCCACCGCCGCCTCCTGGTGGTCGGTGAGCTTGCGGCCGCCGGCCGAGAGCAGCTTGATGCCGTTGTCGGCGAAGGGGTTGTGAGACGCCGAGATGATGGCGGCCGGAGTCCCCCGCTCCACTGCGATGTCGGCCACCCCGGGGGTCGGAATCACCCCCAGGTCGACCACGTCGTAGCCCTCTGCTGCCACGCCGGCCGAGAAGGCGGCCTGCAGGAGCGGCCCGGACAGACGGGTGTCGCGGCCCACCACGAAGGG
>JAKBAX010000345.1 GCA_021808785.1 Actinomycetes bacterium
CTACACCGACCGGATTCCCTTCGGCGGGATCAGCGGCCTGATGGCCGCCCCTTTCGTCCATACCGGGAAGTTCGTGGCCTACGTCAAGAGCGGGTACCGGCCGTTCTACGTCTGGCAGACCGGGGCTGCCTTCGGCTGGGCCTTCCTGCTGGCGCCCGAGGTGGCCGCCATCGCCATCTTGACCCTCGCCGAGAACACCCTCAGCTCCTTCCCCTACATGCAACAGATCCAGTACCACTACGCCCTCTCGCTGGTGCCGGTCCTGGCCATGGGCACCGTCTACGCCATCTCCCGGCTCCAGCAGCCCCGGCTGCGCAACGCAGCCACCTGCTACGTGGTGGCGGTCAGCGTGGTGGCCTGCTGGCTGTGGGGTCTGGCCCCGTTCTCCCGCCATCCCACGTTCCCCCACTCGGACCCGAACGGGCCCGCGGTGGCCGCTGTCAACCGGGCCCTGCAGGCCGTGCCCGCCCACGCCGAGGTCAGCGCCGCTTACCCTTACGTCTCGCACCTGGACCACCGGCGGTACTGCTACCAGTGGCCCACCCCCTTCCGGGCCACCTACTGGTACCTCTACACCCAGGAGGGTCAGACCCTCCCCTTCGCCGGGAAGATCCAGTATCTGGTCATCCCCTCCCAGCTGAGCGGCGACGACGCCACCACCTTCGCCCGGATCGCCTCGCAATTCCGCCTGGTGGCCGCCGGCGGCGGGGTGAGTGTCTACCGGCGGGTCGCTGCCGCCGGCCCCGCTGCTGCCGCCGGCCCCGGGCCGGGCTGAAATCGTGGTCGGGGCGACCTCGATTGTGTGCAAAAGCAGGTGCATATCACCGCCTTTTGCACACTTTTGATTGCGGGACCCACCACCCGACCGACCCGACCGACCTACCCCCCCAACCGACCCGACCGACCCGACGGACCCACCACCCGACCGACCCGCCGGACCGACCCGACCGACCCACCCGACCGACCCGACGGACCGACCCGACGGACCTACCCGCCGGATCTAGTCGTGGGGATCGAGGAGCCGCTGGCGCACCGCGTACATGACCGCCTCCATGCGGCTGTGCAGGTGCAGCTTCTCCAAGATGTTGCGCACGTGGTTCTTGACGGTGTTCTCGGAGATGAACAGCTCATCGGCCACGTCCTTGTTGCTCATGCCCCGGGCGACCAACTTGAGCACCTCGAGCTCGCGGGCGGTCAGGACCGGCGCCGGCAGCTCTTTCCGCTCGGCCGCGACTTTGGCCAGGCTGCTGAACTCGTTGAGCAGCTTGGCCGCCATAGACGGCGAGATGCGGCTCTCCCCCTGCATCACCGAATGGATGGCCGAGCCCACCTCCTCGACCGAGATCTCCTTGAGCAGGTAGCCGTTGGCCCCCGCCTTGATGGCCTCGAAGAGGTCCTCCTCCTCGTCAGAAACGGTCAACATGAGGATCTTGGTGGACGGCAGCATCTCGCGGATGCGGCGGGCCGCCTCTATGCCGTTGACCCGGGGCATGCGCACGTCCATCAGCACCACGTCGGGAGCCATCTCCTCCGCCTTGGCGACCGCCGCCTGGCCATCCTCCGCCTCGGCCACCACTTCTATGTCTTCCTCGGTGCTGAGCACCACGTGTAATCCCCGCCGGAACACCGCTTGGTCGTCGGCGATCAGGACCCGGGTGATCTGATCCCCGGAGACGTCGTTCACACCAGGAGAAAGTAGTCGAGATGGACTAGCAAATTAGGGTCCCTCAGCGGCTGACCTGGTCTTTGACCCCACACCCGCCTGGCCCACCCGAGACCCCGATGGCCTGCATCGTGAACCAGGACTTACCTCTAAGCCGCACCATGATCAGCGGCCCGGACCGGGGCCCGGAACGCCTTACGTGGGTCGTTTCGCCTGCGACTGGCATCGACTTTCAACCACAGACCCGCTGAGGGACCACGGTCCAGGCTAGTACCGAGGAGCTATCCGGGCCACCACCGATGGGACCATCATGGCCCTGGCTAGTTCGGGCTGGCCCCTACGGTCCGGACAGGGCGGCCTCCAGTTAGCGCCTGGCTCCCCTACGGTCCGGACAGGGCGGCCTCCAGTTAGCGCCTGGCTCCCCTACGGTCCGGACAGGGCGGCCTTCAACTCGCCCAGCACCGGCACCGGGCCGGGGTCCACACCCGCCGCCGCCGCCAGCCACAGCGACACGTAGTCCCCGAAGAGGATCAGGTCGAACAGCTGCGCCAGGTCGCCCTCGCCGGCCGCCTGTACCTCGATCACGTCGGCCACCACCTCCCGCATGATCTCACCGATCAGCTCGAACCGCCGCCCGACCTGGGGGTGCTCCCCTTCGTGGCGGAGGGCCACCGCGGTGATCACCTGTCGGGTCATGTCGCCGTTGACCCCCCAGCCACAGACCTCGTTGTGGCACAGCTCGGGCTGGACCGCCCAGAAGGCCGGGGCCTTGGCGTTCTCATTGATCTGGGTCTTCCAGCGCTGCGCCGCGGTGGCCCCGACGGCGCCTCCGCCGTGGATGAGGGCCATGGTCCGGCCGATCCGCCGGGCCACCTCCGCCGGCGCGCTGGCCTCCCCGCCGGCCTCGATCTCGTCGCGCCGCAGCTCGAGCTGGTCCACGGCGGCCCCGATCCAGGTGGACCCGCCGCGGTAGAGCCCGAGGTGGTCGAGGACGACGAGCGGAGGAATCGCCATCGCCCCCAGCGCAGCGCGGGGCTGGGGGATCTCGGGGGGCACGGGGAACACCGGCGCCCCCCAGTGCGATGCCAGGTCGGCGAGCTGGCCACCACCTGTCACGGCCACGACCTGGGCCCCGGCCGCCTCCGCGTCGGTGGCCGCCTGGACCGTCTCCTCGGTGTTGCCGGAGGCCGATATGGCGAACGCCAGCGTCTCAGGCCCCACGAAGGCCGGGCACTCGTAGGATTTGCACACCGTGATGGGCACCGGCATGAGGGGACCCGTCACAGCCGTCACGACGTCGCCACTGATCCCGCTGCCGCCCATCCCGATGACCACGACGTTCTCGATGTCGCCCCGCTCGACCTGGCCGACCAGCTCCCGGGCCCGAGCCGCCGCCGTCGCGACCTGCTCGGGCAGCCCGGCGGTCAGGGCGAACATCCCTATCGTGTCGAGTCGCCCCTCGGCGATCCCGGGGCTGGCGCTCACTGGCCCGACCCGGCCGCCCCTTCGGCGGGGGTCCAGTTGGGCTCGATGCCGTCGGCCTGGGCCTTGGCGGTCAGCCGGGCATGCTCGGCGTCGTCGACGACCTGGGCCTCGTCGATGAGCATCACCGGGATGTCGTCTGTGATGCGGTACTTCATGCGTAGCCGGGGGTTGTAGAGGGCGTCCTCGTCGGCGAAGTAGAGGAGTGGTCCCTTGTCCTTCGGGCAGGCCAGGATGTCGAGGAGTTTCGGGTCGAGGGCCATCTAGTGCTCGGCGTTCCTTTCGTCTCTGATCAGGGCCAGCACCTCGTCGGTCCGGGCCCGGCACGACTCGGAGTCGGGAGCTTCGAGGTTGAGCCGGAGCAGGGGCTCGGTGTTGGACGGGCGCAGGTTGAACCACCAATCACCCAGATCGACCGTGAGTCCGTCCAGGCGGTCCTGCGGTGAGCCCCGGAAGGCTTCCGACACCCGCTCGATGACCGCGGCCGGGTCGCCCACCTCGGTGTTGATCTCACCCGAGGCGGCGAACCGCTCGAAGTCCCGGCGGATCTCCGACAACGGGCGACCGGCCTTGCTCAAGACCTCGAGGACCACGAGCGCGGCGATAGCGCCGGAGTCGGCCCGGTAGTTGTCCTGGAAGTAGTAGTGGCCCGAGTGCTCGCCGCCGAAGAGGGCGCCGGTGTCGGCCATCACCGCCTTGATGTAGGAGTGCCCGACCCGGGTCCGCACGGGCGTGCCCCCCCGCTCCCGGATGATCTCGGGGACCGCCTTCGAGCAGATCAGGTTGTGGAGGATGATGGCGCCGGGACGCTTCTCCAGCATCGCCGCCGCGACCAGCGCGGTGGTCGTCGAGCCGGACAAGGCGACGCCCCGGTCGTCCACCAAGAAGCAGCGGTCGGCGTCGCCGTCGAAGGCCAGCCCCACATCGGCGCCGGTCTCGAGGATGCGGGCCTGCAGGGCCTTCAGGTTCTCGGGCTGGATGGGGTCGGCCGGGTGGTTCGGGAAGGTACCGTCCAGCTCCGGGAAGAGGATCTCCAACCGGAACGGCAGCCCCTCGAAGACCGCGGGGACGACCAGGCCGCCCATGCCGTTGGCCGTATCGGCCACCACCGAGAGCGGGCGCAGGACCGACACGTCGACGAACGAACGCACCTTGGCCGCATAGTCGCCCAACACGTCGGCCCGGGTCACTGCGCCTCGCGAGCCGCCGCCGAGGCCGCCGACGCCGCCGAGGCCGCCGGCGCCGCCCGGGCCCGGACCGGCCAGGTGGCCGCTCGCCAGGGACGCCGCGACCGCCGACTTGATCTGCTCCAGACCGGTCTCGGCCCCGACGGGGCGGGCCCCCGCCCGGCACAGCTTGATCCCGTTGTACTGGGCCGGGTTGTGCGACGCGGTGAACATGGCCCCAGCCGCGTCCAGGGACCCCGCCGCGAAGTACATCTCGTCGGTCGAGCACAGCCCCAGGTCGACCACGTCCACGCCGGCCGACGTGGCCCCTTCGGCGAAGGCCCGG
>JAKBAX010000346.1 GCA_021808785.1 Actinomycetes bacterium
GGTCTGTGGGCTGGGTCGGGTGGTGGTCTGTGGGCGGGGGTCGGGTGGTGGTCTGTGGGCGGGGTCGGGTGGTGGTCTGCGGGCGGGGTCGGGTGGTGGTTCCCGATTGTGTGCAAAACGCGGTGATATACACCACCTTTTGCACACAAACCGTGGTGTCGACCCGGCGGCCGGGGCTGCGGCGACCGGGGCTGCGGCGACCGGGGCTGCGGCGGCCGGGGCTGCGGCGGCCGAAGCCGCTAAGTCTTGTCGGCAGGGGTCCGGCCCCGCACCCCGAAGAGGGTGTAGAGAGCCACGGCCAGGGCGGCGATACCGAACGGCACGATGGCCAGGCCCCCCTTGACATACGACGGGGCCAGCACCAGCCCCGACAGGAGAGCGGTCCACGCCCACAGGATGAGCACCGACCGGGTCTGGCCGTGGCCCAGCCGCATGAGCCGGTGGTGGAGATGGTTCTTGTCGGCCATGGTCGGGTTCATGCGGCGTCCGGCCCGGCGCACGATGGCGAACACCGTGTCGAGGATGGGGATGCCGAGGATGACCAGGGGGATGACCACCGGGGCGAAGAAGAAGAAGGTCCGGCCACTGAAGTCCTGGTCGGTGGTGCCCACCACTGACATGGTGGAGGCGGCCATGAGCAGGCCCAGCAGGAGCGCCCCGGCGTCGCCCATGAAGATACGGGCCGGGTGGAAGTTGTGGGGCAGAAAGCCCACGCAGATACCCACCACGATGGCGCAGAAGAGTGGTCCGGAGCCGGGCTGGATGGTTCCCGACGACACGAGCTGGTGGGAGTAGAAGAAGAAGGCGGCCGCCGCAATGGCCACGATCCCGGCGGCCAGGCCGTCGAGCCCGTCCACCAGGTTGACCGCATTGGCCATGCCGACGACCCAGATCACGGTGAGCACCGGGATCAGGTCGGTTGACAGGACGAGCGTGCCGGCGAAGGGGGTCCGGAAGTAGAGCATGTTGATCCCGAACAGGTAGAGGATCATCCCGGCCAGGATCTGGCCCGACAGCTTGGCCGGGGCCGACATGTCCCGCAGGTCGTCCACCATGCCGACGGCGAAGATCATGGAGGCGCCCAGGACCAGGCCGAGTGGGTCCGAGCTGCCGCGGAACAGCCCCGACAGGCCGTTCAGCTGCGAGGCGACGACCATGGCCGCCAGCAGCCCCAGGTACATGGCCGCCCCGCCGACGGTGGGGGTGGGGCGCTCGTGGACCCGCCGGTCGTCTGGTAGCACGATGATGGAGAAGCGCACCGCCAAGCGCCGGACGGCGAAGGTGGCCACCCAGGTGACCAGGGCGGCGACGCCCGCTACGACGCCGTAGTCGGCGTACCCGTTGATGGGGCTACCTCGGCCGGCTCTACGGGTAGGGGGTGTACTTGGAGCACAGCACCGCGACCTCGTCTCGCACCGCCGCCGACTCGGCCGAGTCGTCCGGTCGGCGCAGGACGCGTGCGATCAGGGCCGCGATCTCGGTCATCTCGGGCTCGCGCATGCCTGTCGTGGTCACCGCCGGGGTGCCGATGCGTAGCCCGGAGGTGACGAACGGCGAGCGGGGGTCGTTGGGCACGGTGTTCTTGTTGAGGGTGATGCCGCTGCGGTCCAGCGCCTCCTGCGCGACCTTGCCGGTCAGTTCGGCGTCGAAGGGGCGCAGATCGACGAGCATCAGGTGATTGTCGGTGCCGCCCGACACGATGCGGAAACCTTCGTCGGCCAGTCCGGACGCCAGGGCCCGGGCGTTGCGCACGATCTGGGCCGCGTAGTCCTTGAACTCGGGTTGGGCCGCCTCCCGGAAGGCCACCGCCTTGGCGGCGATGACGTGCTCCAAGGGGCCGCCCTGCAGGCCCGGGAACACCGCCTTGTCGATGGCCTTGGCCAGATCCTCGCGGTCGGTGAGGATGCAGCCGCCGCGGGGACCCCGCAGCGTCTTGTGGGTGGTGAAGGTGACGATGTCGGCCACGCCGACCGGGCTCGGGTGCACCCCGCCGGCGATCAGGCCGGCGACGTGGGCGGCGTCGAACATGAACAGGGCGCCGACCTCGTCGGCGATGCGCCGGATGGGCTCGGGGTCGATGACGCGCGGGTAGGCGGTGGCACCGGCCACGATCAGCTTGGGCCGGTGCGCCTCGGCGGCCGCCGCCAGCTGGTCGTAGTCGAGCCGCTCGTCGCTCTCGGTCACCCCGTAGGCGACGAAGTTGTAGATGCGCCCACTGATGTTGACCGGTGAACCGTGGGTGAGGTGGCCGCCTTGGTCGAGGCGCATGCCGAGCACGGTGTCGCCGGCCTCCAGCACGGCCAGATAGGCGGCCAGGTTGGCGTTGGCGCCGGAGTGGGGCTGGACATTGGCGTGGGCCGCCCCGAACAGCTCGCACACCCGTCGGCGGGCCAGGTCCTCGACCTCGTCGATCACCAGGTTGCCGCCGTAGTAACGCTTACCCGGGTAGCCCTCGGAGTACTTGTTGGTGAGGACCGATCCAGTGGCCGCGATCACCGCTCGCGACGCGAAGTTCTCCGAGGCGATCAGCTGGAGGGTGGTGTTCTGCCGCTCGAGCTCCCGATCCAGGATGGCGAACAGCTCCGGATCCTGGTCGTGAGGGTCCCCCGGCAGGTAAGGGGAGAAGGTCGGTCGTTCGCTCGGCACCTCCTCAACTCTAGAGGGCACACTGGCCTGATGGCACCCACCCGAGCGGCCGGCCGGGCCCGCCGCCGCCTGGGGGTGGCGGTGATGCTCGACCCGCCCGTGGCCCATCAGGTCGACGCCCTGCGGCGCGCCGTGGCCGATCCGAGCCTGGCCCGCATCCCCCCTCACCTGACGCTGGTGCCGCCGGTCAATGTGAGGCGCGACGACCTGCCCCGGGCCCTCGCGGTCATAAGGGCGGCCGCCGGCTCGGTCCCCGGACCCCTGACCCTGACGCTGGGTCCGATCAGTACCTTCCTGCCCGTCAACCCGGTGCTCTACCTGGCCGTCGGCGGGGACCTCGACGACCTGGCCCGGCTCCGGGACCGGGTCTTCGCACCTCCCCTCGAGCGGCCCCTGTCCTGGCCGTGGGTGCCGCATGTCACGGTGGCCGACGGCGCGTCGGAGGAAATGATCGCGGCGGCCCTGCAGGCGATGGCCGGCTACCGCGCGCTGGCCCGGGTGGACCGGGTCGTCCTACTGGAGGAAGGTCCGGGGCGGACGTGGGGCCCGCTCGCCGACTACTCGCTCGGTCCGGCGGCCCGGGTGGGTACCGGAGGTCTGGTGCTCGAGCTGGTGCGCGGCCGGATCGTGGACCCCCTATGGGAGGCGCCTGAGGCGCGGGAGGCGCCGGAAGGGCTGGTGGCGCCCGTCGTGGTCAATGCCTACCGGGAGGACCAGCCGGTCGGTTGGGCCCGGGCGACCGTGGATCGCGCCGGCACCCGAACCGAGATCTGGGTCGATGCCGAGCACCGGCGCCAGGGCATCGGCGGCCATCTCGGGGCCCACCTGTCGTGGGCCCTGGCCGAGGCGGCCGGCCGGCCCGGCGACGGGGCCGGGCCCGTGCAGGAGGAGGACTATTCGAAGGCGACCGAGGAGTAGGAGGCCAGCTTCTTGATGCGGTGACGGGCGTCGATACGCCTTACGGTGCCTGACTTGGATCGCATGACCAGCGAGTCGGTGATGGCCCCGCCGGAGTCGTAGCGGACCCCCCGCAGGAGCTCTCCGTCGCTGATGCCCGTGGCGGCGAAGAAGCAATTGTCGCCTCGGACCAGGTCGTCCAGGCCGAGAACCTGGTCCAGGTCGTAGCCCATGGCGAGGGCGGCCCGGCGCTCCGAGTCGTCCCGGGGCCAGAGCCGACCCTGTAGCTCGCCGCCCATGCACTTGAGGGCGGCCGCCGCGATCACCCCCTCGGGCGTGCCCCCGATACCGAAGAGGATGTCGGCCCCCGACTCGGTCCAGGAGGTGGCGATGGCCCCGGCCACGTCGCCGTCGGTGATGAGCCGGATGCGGGCCCCGTTGGAACGCACCTCCTCGATGAGATGGGCGTGGCGGGGACGGTCCAGTATCACCGCCGTAACGTCGCGTACAGACTCGCCCTTGGCGTCGGCCACGGCCCGCAGATTGTCGGTCACGGACTGCTCCAGGCTGACCTTGCCGGCCGCTTCGGGCCCGACCGCCAGCTTCTCCATGTACACACACGGGCCCGGGTTGAACATGGTGCCCCGCTCGCTCACCGCGATCACCGACAGGGCCCCGCCGCGGCCCAGGGCGGTGGGGGTGGTCCCGTCGATCGGGTCGACCGCCACGTCGGCGGCGGGTGGGGTCCCGTCGCCGATCCGCTCGCCGTTGTAGAGCATGGGCGCCTCGTCCTTCTCGCCCTCGCCGATGACCACTATGCCGTCCATGGGAACGGATCCGAGGACGATGCGCATGGCGTCGACGGCCGCCCCGTCGGCCCCTTCCTTGTCCCCCCGCCCCAGCCACCGGGCGGCAGCCATGGCCGCCGCCTCGGTCACCCGTACCAGCTCCATGGCCAGGTTGCGGTCGGGGGCCTGGGGGCGGGGACCGGTGCGCTCATCCACGGCGACGAATGTACCCTCCGCGGCCCGAGCCGCCGCACCCTCCGCCCCACCCTCCGCCGCACCCCCCTCCCCGCCCTTCGCAC
>JAKBAX010000347.1 GCA_021808785.1 Actinomycetes bacterium
ATCTTGAGAAAGCCGTACCACCGGCGCAGCTGCTGACGGCGGCGCCAGTTCGGAGCGTGCTCGAGGTCCAGTGTGCGGTCGACCGTGACGGGGTGGTGGCAGGTCCCGAGCAGCGGCAGGCCGCCGTCCATCACGTCGAGCAGGCCGCGGCCGAAGGTCTGGTTGTCATGGACCACGTCGAAGTGGTCCCGCCGAGCCAGTAACAGGTCCCGGACCCGCCAGCTGAAGGTGCGCGGCTCGGGGAAACCAGCGGTGCACATCAGGGCGAACTCGGCCACGTCGTAGCGGGTCTTGAACTCCCTCGGGTGGGGAATGCGGAACGGGTCCTCCGGACGGTAGAGATCAAGGCTGGGCACCGGCACCCATCCCACCCCGTCGTCGAGGACCGGGTAGGGCTGGCCGGCGAACACCGTGACCTCGTGGCCCAACTCGACCAGCTCACGGGCCAGGTACCTGGTGTAGACGCCCTGCCCGCCCGAGTGGGGGTTACCCCGGTAGACGAGCAAGGCGACCCGAAGCCCGTCCGGTCCGACCATGAGCCTCAAATCCTTGTTGAGTGGACTCGAAATCGCAACTTGTTCTAGATCGCCGGCCCCGCCGCCGGCGCCACCGCCTGCGTTGCGCTCTCGGGGCCGGCCGATACGGATCCCTGGCGCCGACGCACCCCGGCCATCCGCCGGCCCGCCCGGCCGAGGGACCGTCGGGCGGCGAAGAGCCAACCGGCGAGCGCGATCCACGCCACGGTGGCGTCACCGATGCGGTCGTAGACCGTCATGCCGCTTCGCAACGCCACGGTGGCCACCTCCACCTCGGCCGAGTCGAGGTGGCTCTTGCGGATCACCCGGCCGGTCGAGCTGATCACAGTGGTGTAGCCCGTCGGCGTCACCTGGACCAGCCACCGACCGGTCTCCCAAGCTCGGAGCCGGTCGGCGGCCACCTCCTGGGTCGGCACCTGGGTGCTGCGGTAAGAAGCGGTGTTGGTCGGCACGACCAGGAGCCGGCCGCCGGCCCTGACCCCGCCCCTGGCCCGTTCGTCGAAGAACACCTCGTAGGAGATCATCAAGGCCACGGGAGCCGCCGGGGTGCGGAGGAAACCGGAGCTGTGGCCGGCGATGGCGTCGTAGGGGACGTCGGCCACGTTGAACAGCCGCTGGATCACCGATCGGTACGGGACGTACTCGCCGAAGGGCACCAGATGGTTCTTGACGTACTTGCCGACTATCCGGCCCTGGGGGTTCCAGACCAGTACGTCGTTGAGGTAGTGGCTGGCGCCCACCTGCTGCTCGGCCCCGGACACCACGGTGGCATGGTGCTCGACCGCCAGCCGGGCCAGCTGCGCCGCGTCGGCCCTGTAGGTGGCCCCGTCCTGCGCCTGGAGCACCCCCTCGGGCCACACGATGAGGTCCACCGGGTCGGGCACGTGGGCGCTCGCGCTCAGATGGCGGTCGAAGACGACCTGGGGGTTGGTACTGATGGCCCGGGTGCCGCGCGGACCGCCGCCTTGCACCAGGGCGACCCGGATCGGAGCCAGCCCGCCGCCCGCCCCCGACGGGGACAGGAACCCGGCCAGCGGAAGCGCTACGACCACGGCCGCAAGGGCGACCACGACCGCCGCGGCCGGTCGGGCCGGCGGCGATCTGCGGTCGGTACCGGTCGCCCGCCGGCACCGCTTCGGGCGAACCGCCAGCCGGGACGACGCCAGTCCGGCCAGCTCGGCGAGTAGGACCCCGACCAGGACTGTCTCGCCCGTGAGAGCCAGCCCACCGCCGAGCCGCAGGACCGGGGTGAGGGGGTCGGCCGCCTGGCCCAGCGACAGGCCTCCGAGGGGCAGCCCACCGAGGGGGAAGCGGTCCCGGGACCAGTCGCTCAGCACGAACAGGCACGGCAGCCCCACTCTCACCCCGGCTCGTCGGCCGGTCGGTACCAGGACCAGAGCGGCAGTGGCGTACAGGGCGCTGACCAGGACGACCGCGACGTAGCCGTACACGGAGAACTCCTGGACCCACAGCAACCCGATGGCGTAGTCGACCACCCCGAAGCAGGCCCCTATCGCCAGGCGGGTACCCCGGCCGGTCCCCGGGAGGGCGTAGGCCACCACGGCCAGGCCGACCCACGCCAGCGGCCAGAAACCGAAGGGGGGTAGTGACAGGGCCACCAACGCCCCGGCCACCGCCCCGACGGCCAGGCCCCACCGCCACCCGAGCCGGTCCGCGCCACGCGACAGCGGCGGGGCCGGGGTCCAGTCGGTCTCGGTCGCGGCACAAGTCATGGGTCCCGAAATGTTGCCGGGCCGCCGGCCGCCGGGCCAGTCGGTGCGGCCTCTCGTACCATTGCCGCCGGTGATCTCCATCGTCATGCCTGCCCACAACGAGGAGGGCTACCTCGAACCGGCCGTCAAGTCGGTGGTGGCCGGCATGACCGGGCGCGGCCGGGCTTTCGAGGTGATCGTCGTGCAGAACGGATCATTCGATGCCACCCGGGAGGAGGCCGCCCGCCTGGAAGCGGCCTACTCGCAGGTCACCGCGGTGGACCTGGCCGAGGCGGACTACGGCCGAGCCCTCCGGGAGGGCTTCCTCCGGGCCCGGGGCGACATCGTGGTCAACTTCGACGTCGACCTGGTCGACCTGGACTTCCTCGACCGGGCGCTGGCCATGATGAACGGCAACGACGCCGCGGTGGTGGTCGGCTCCAAGCGGAACCCGGGCTCGGAGGACCGTCGCGGCCCGGCGCGCCGTCTCGTGACCACGACCTTCTCGCTGATCCTGCGCTACGGCTTCGGGCTGCGGACGAGCGACACCCACGGCCTGAAAGCCCTGCGCCGGGCCCCCCTCGAGCCTCTGGCCCGGCAGTGCCGGTTCGGCCAGGACATCTTCGACACAGAGCTGATCATCCGGGCCGAGCGGGCGGGGCTGGTGGTGGGTGAGATCCCGGTGGCGGTGAGCGACACCCGCCCCCCCCGAACGCCGATCGCCCGGCGCATCCCCCGCACCGTCACCGGCCTGGGCCGGCTCTGGATGGTGCTGCGCCGCGGCGGCTGAGCCGGGCCGAGCGCAGCACCCTCAGGC
The DNA here is from genome assembly GCA_021808785.1 of Actinomycetes bacterium. Taxonomy (GTDB): domain Bacteria; phylum Actinomycetota; class Acidimicrobiia; order Acidimicrobiales; family Palsa-688; genus JAKCDU01. The sequence continues at coordinate 3,066 of JAKBAX010000347.1, forward strand.
TGCCGCAACTCAGCTCGGGGGCCTCGACGAAGTCCCCCGATCGAAGGGCGGCACAGAAGATCTCGTAGGGCGGGCGGCCACCGTCGGCCGGATCGGGGAACACATCATGGATGGCCAGCATCCCACCCGGCGCCACTTTCGGCACCCAGGCCCGGTAGTCGTCCCAGGCCACGTCGCTTCCGTGCCCGCCGTCGATGAACAGCAGGGCCAGGGGCGCGGCCCACGCGGCGGCGACCACGGTGGAGGGCCCCACGACGAGGACCACCGTGCTCTCCAGCCCGGCCCGTTCCAGCGCCCGGCGGGCCAGGGGGAGGGTGTCCATGCGCCCGGTCTCGGCGTCGACGAGCGAGGCGTCGTGATGCTCCCAGCCGGCCTGGTTCTCCTCCGAGCCCCGGTGGTGATCGACCGAGAACACCGTGGCGCCGGCCGGGCCGGCCCCGAAACCCAGGTACAGTGCCGACTTGCCGCAGTACGTACCCACCTCGAGGAGGGGGCCGAGGGCCGACCGGGCGGCGAGTACCGCGGCCCGGTGGAGCGCCTCACCCTCGTCGTCGGGCATGAAGCCCCTGGTGGCCCGAACCAGCTCCAGCTGGTCGGGGGTCAAAAGCTGTTCACGCCGCGGCCGGCGCGTCGTCCCGGTGCTCGTGGTCGCGGTCATGGTGGTGGTGCACGAACATCAGACTGTTGAAGATCATGAACTTGGCCACCCAGAGCAGCCCGAAGGCGGCGAAGTACACGATGAGCACGGCCACGGTCTTGGCCCCGTGGCTGAAGTCGTGGTGCTTGGCGTAGCGCCCCATCCACCACACGGCGAGGGTCGAGAAGCCCCAGCCGAGGAGGGCCAGGCCCCAGAACGGCACGACCTCTTTCATAACGTGGCTCTTGCCGGTCTTACCCCACGCCCACTTGCGGTTCATCTCATAGCTGGGCACGGCCGCAATGGTGGTGGCCAAGGTGCTGGCCAGTACCTCGCCCATGTCGAGCACCCCGACGAAGATCAGCAGGAAGACGTTGCTGACTATGACGGCGACCACCGAGGCCATCGAATACCTGAACAACTTCTGGCCCATCGGGCTCCGGAGCTTCTCGCGAAGCGCAGGAAAGGTCGTCGCCACGGGCGGCGAGACTATCCGACGGGCTGGAGGTATCCGGTGTCAGCCAGCCAAGATGAGGCTGTGAGCCGCGTCACCTCGCCCCGTCGTCCACAGCCCGCACGGGGTGCCCGGTGACCGCCGCCCTCGACGGATTGGTCGACCTGCTCGACCTCGAACGCCTGGAAGTGGATCTGTTCCGGGGCCGCAGCCCCAACGAGGAGCGGCTGCGGGTCTTCGGCGGCCAGGTAGCGGCCCAGTCTCTGATCGCGGCCGGCCGGACGGTCGCCGACGGCCGGGGGGTGGAACGACCTGTCCACTCGCTTCACGCCTACTTCCTCCGCCCTGGCGATCCCAAGATCCCGATCGTGTACCAGGTCGACCGCATCCGCGACGGTCGCTCCTTCACCACCAGAAGGGTGGCCGCGATCCAAGGTGGGGAGCCCATCTTCCACCTCTCGGCGTCGTTCCAC
>JAKBAX010000348.1 GCA_021808785.1 Actinomycetes bacterium
GGGGTTCGATGGTCATCCAACTGCGACGACGGAGCTCGGCGGCCAGCTGCTCGGCAGGCATACGGCCCAGGAGCTGCTGCTGCGTCGAGCGCCGCCACCCTTGGGTCTCGACCGGCTCTGCCGGATCGGCCTCGGCTTCCTGGAGCTGTCGGATGTAGTCGTCGGCCTCGGCGCGGGTGAACCTGCCGCCGGCTTGGCGTTGGGTGAACCCCATCGGACCGCGCGCGTCCCGGAAGTTGCTGTGTCCAGCGTCCTGGACCAGGGCGAGGAGCTGCTGCAGTTGCCTCGATGACGCCGGCGGACCGGACGGTTGCCCGAACGCCATCTCAGCCTCTCCCGACCCAAACGACGACGTGCACGACCAAGCGACTCACACCCCGGACGGTAACAGAGTGTGTCGAACGTGTGTTCGATCCGACGACGGACCCACGCCCGGGGTGCCGCCCGCTCGGCCATCGAGCCGGGCCCGACCTGAGGGGCTCCGGCCCTCAGCCCTGGGCCGGCGCCCGCAACGGGCGGTTGGGTCCTAGCGGCCCACCCGGGTGAACGTCAGGTGCGTCACGCCGCTGGGGGAGGAGACGGCTTCGACGTCGAAGTCGCTCTCGAGGCCCTCCAGCCCCTCCCAGAGGCTCACGCCCCGACCGAGCAGGACCGGTACGACGACGACATGCAGGTGATCGATGAGCCCTTCGGCGAGGAACGCCCGCACCACCGTTGGTCCCCCGCCGATGCGCACGTCCCGGCCTGCGGCCGCCTCCCGGGCGAGGGCGAGCGCCTCTCCGGGGGGCGCGTCGACGAAGTGGAACGTCGTGCCGCCCTCCAGCTCGATCGACGGGCGGACGTGACGGGTGAGGACGAACGTCGGTGTGTGAAACGGCGGGTTCGGACCCCACCAGCCCGTCCAGTCGGGATCCTCCTGCCACCCGGGGGGACCGAACTTGCCGGCGCCCATGATCTCCGCGCCGATCCCGACGGCATGCTGTCGGGCCATCGCATCGTCGATGCCCGCAGCGCCGCCTGCCTGACCGAGCACCTCGGTGCGTCCCCATCTGGTGGCGAACATCCACTGGTGGAGCCGATGGCCGGCGTGGCCGAACGGTGCGTCGAGCGCCAGGTCCTCGCCGGTCCCGAATCCGTCGAGCGAGATGGAGAAGTTGTGGACGCGAGCGAGGGGTGTCACCGGTGCTCCTCTGCTGGTTGACGGTCGGCACCTCGCCGGCCCGGGGGGCGAACCGGCCACAGCGATCGCCTCCGGCTACGACGGCGCTCGACGCCGGGACTCATCGCAGCGATTCTGGCACGCCGACCGGAGGTCGGGTCTCGACCGCTCCTGCGCCGGGGGTGCGGGTGCGGTGCGCGGTCATCTGGGCTGGACGGCTCGACGCCGGTCGTAGAGGCGGACCGACCAGAGGTAGGAGCCGGCGGCGGTGCCCACGCACCACACGGCGGCGACGATGGCGTGGTCCCCGACGGCGGCGCCGGTGAGCAACCCGCGCACGGTGTCGGCGACGGGCGTGAAGGGCTGGTACTCGGCAAACTGGCGCAGCCCGGACGGCATGGTGGCGGTGGGCACGAAACCGCTGCCGAGGAAGGGCAGCAGGATCAGGAACATGGGGGTGTTGCTGGCGGTCTCGACGCTCTTGGCGGCGAGGCCGAGCGCGACGGCCAGCCAGATGAGGGCGAAGCCGGCGAGCGCCAGGATCCCGAGGGCGGCGAGCCACCGCAGCGGTCCCGCGCTGGACCGGTACCCGAGCCCGAAGGCGACGCCGATGAGCACGGCGATGGCCAGGAGTGTTTGGAGGAGGCTGCCGAGCACGTGGCCGGTGAGCACCGAGGACCGAGCGATGGCCATGGTGCGGAATCGGTCGATGATGCCGCCGGTCATGTCCATCGCGACCATGATCGCGGTGCCCTGAACCACTGAGGCCAAGGTGATCAGCAGAATGCCCGGTACGAGGTAGTCGAGGTAGTCGTGGCGTCCCTGGTGTGGGCCGAGGCCGGCGCCGAGCTGGCCGCCGAAGACGTAGACGAACAGCAGGAGGAACACGATCGGTAGGCCGACGAGCATGACGGTTACCGACGGGTAGCGAAGTTGATGCTTGAGGTTGCGGCGGAACATGACTCGTGTGTCGCTGAGCGTCGAGGCGAAGGAGGTCATCGTGGCGCTGCTCCTTGTGTCGTGGCGTCGCGGTCGCGTTCGCCTGCCGCGTGGCTGCCGGTGACGGCGAGGAAGACGTCGTCGAGGTCGGGGGTGTGAATCGTCAGGCGTTCAACTGCGATGCGGGCGTGGTGCAGGGTGTCGAGCAGCTGACGGAGGGAGTCCACGCTGCCGTCTGCGGGGACCTGCAGCACGAGTTGATCCTGGTCGGCTGCGGCTCCCGGCAGCAGGCTGGTCGCCGAGCGCAGCAGGTCGCCGTCGGCGAAGTGGAGCCGGAAATGCCCGCCGGGGATGCGATCCTTCAACTCTGCGGGGGTGCCCTCGGCGACGATGTGACCCTGGTCGAGCACGGCGATCCGGTCGGCGAGCTGGTCGGCCTCGTCGAGGTACTGGGTGGTGAGCAGGATGGTGACCCCGGCAGCTGCAAGGTCCCGGACGATCTGCCACATGGTCAGCCGGCTGGGGGGGTCCAAGCCGGTGGTGGGCTCGTCGAGGAAGATCACCTGGGGTCGGCTTACGAGCGTCATGGCCAGGTCCAGCCGTCGTCTCATCCCCCCCGAATAGGTCGAGAGCCGTTGGTTGGCGGCATCTGCGAGCTCGAACTGCTCCAGCAGTTCGGCCACCCGACGTGCTCCGGCGCGGCGGCCGAGGTGGCGGAGGTCAGTCATCATCTGCAGGTTCTCGGCGCCCGTGAGCAGGTTGTCCACCGCAGAGAACTGCCCGGTCACCCCGATCACCGCTCTGACCCCATCCGCGTCAGTGACCACGTCTCGGCCGGCGACCCGGATCTTCCCCGCGTCGGCGGTGATCAGCGTGGAAAGGATGCGAATGATCGTTGTCTTACCGGCGCCGTTGGGACCGAGGAGCGCAAAGATCGTTCCCTCGGCGACCTCGAGGTCGAGGCCGTCGAGCACCAGGCGGGCACCGAAAGACTTGCGCAGACCGCTGGCGCTGACCGCGAGGGTCCCGGCCCGGCTCAAAGCGTCTGCCCGTCGCCCGCAGAGCCAGGGGCGCCGGGGCGATCATCCGCAGCGCGGTCGATGGCCCTGATCAGCCGCTCGCGTTCCTTGTTGATCCACTGACCCTCGGAGTAGTTGCGCACGAACACCTCGGCGAACTCGACCGGGTCCTCCCCGACGAGCTCGCGAACCGGGGTGCCATTCGCCGCGCCCTGCTCGAACAGATCGAGGAGGTCTCCGAGCATCGACACCAAGACGTCACCGTCCGTGATCAGCCCGCGGTACATGAGGTACCGGTCCAGCGCCTCGACCGCTTCGCGGTAGCTCCCGGGGAGCTGTCTCGACCGCGCTTTGTAGTCTCGGTAGCGCTTCTTGTCCTTGAACGACCCGGTGAGCTGCTCGATCCACCCTGCGGCCACGCCTATCCTCCTCCTTGGCGGAGCTGTTCCAGCCGTTCTGTGAGGAAGCTCCAGGTCCTCCAGAACTCTTCGAGGTACTCGTGTCCCGTAGCGTTGAGCCTGTAGACCTTGCGCGGAGGCCCCTTCTGGGAAGGAACCTTCTCCACGTCGACAAGACCGCGTTGCTCGAAGCGCACCAAGAGCGCGTAGACGGTTCCCTCCGCGATGTCGGAGAAGCCCTGCTCGCGTAGCCACGCTGTGATCTCGTAGCCGTAGGCGGGCCTCATGACCAGGACAGCCAGAACGATGCCCTCCAACGTGCCCTTGAGCATCTCTGTCATCTGCCTGCCCACCGCACCACCTCGGTACTCATCGCTGCTATTGACCAGTAGATAGTACCGCTGGGTAGCGACCTGTCAAGCCCTTCCTGACCCCAAAGGAGGCCGCCCCTCAAGGAGCATCCCGAGCCAGATCGACGCATCTGGGTGGAGGCTTGTCAGCACAGCACCGACGACTGACCCGAGCGCATCGACGGCGGGCCGCTGGCCCCTCGTCACCGTGAGTGATCAGTGCGGTTGGCTGGTACTGCCTGGGACTGGAGGCGCCGACCGGACGCTGGTGACCGTCTACGCCGTCGTGGTCGTGCATCCGCCGTGGTTGCATTGCTGGGGGATGAGGGCGGTTCGTTCCAGGACGCAGGCCGGGGAAGCGGCGGTCGAGTGCCGGAGGCACGGGACGGGGTCTCAACCCTCCGGCTCTGGGGGGTTGATGCTGGCGAGGTCGGCTTGGAGGGTGCGTATCGTCGTAGCGAGCTGGCCCGAGGCGAGGAGCCCAGGGCCGAGGGGGCCCGATGTGTTCTCTCCGACGGGGGGCAGGGCTCGCAGCGCAGAGCGGACGGTGGGCGACATGTGCTTGAGCTGCCAGTGCATCTCGTCCCGGCTGGCCTGAGGTTGATCCGGGTGGGCGAGGCTCACGGCTTTGACGGCATAGGCGGCGACGCCGAGAGCGTGTGCTCCCATGTGGCAGACAGCGGCGGCCTGGCCGGCGGCTCGAGCCGCGGCTGCGGCGGCGGGGGCGTCGACCTCGCCCACGCTGACCCCGCCGGTGAAGC
>JAKBAX010000349.1 GCA_021808785.1 Actinomycetes bacterium
GGTGTCCCCGGACGCGGTGTCCCCGGACGCGGTCTCGCCTGATGTGGTGTCCCCAGGGGTTCCCTCGCCGGCGGGCGGCATCTCTGCCCCTGTCGCGGTCTCGATGGTCCCGGCCAGGTCGGCAGCGCCGAACACCGGGATGTCGCCGTCGCCCGGAGGCCGCTCGAGGCGCACCTTGGGCAGGGACTTGATGCCACCCTTGGGGTGGTCCATCGCCAGCGCCCCTTCCTCGATCAAGGGCTTCAGGAGCTGGCAGAAGGGCAACAGCTCCATCCCCAACCGCCGGGCCAGGCTCGCTACGTTGCGTCGCCCGTCGATGGCCACCAGGACCTTCCACCGCTCGTTGTCCACTGTGATCTCGTCCTCGAGCTGGGCCGCCAGGCGAGGAACCGAGTCGAAGGACTGGATGACCGATTCCACCTGGCGCCACTGTTCGAGGCGGTCTCGGGCCGCTTCCATCACCGACTCCAGGTCGATGCGCTCCTCCGAGAGGCGCTCCACCTCGTCCTGGCCCTGGAACTCGAAACTGCCCCGCGGCGACTTCATGGCGTCGAAGCAGATGTCCTCGAGCAGGCGCCGACCTTTGGCCTTGGCCTCCCCGGCGCTCCCGCTGGTGACCTCGGCCACCACCGACTGGCCCCCGGCCAGCCAGATGCTGGCCTGGATGGAATCCGTGCGGACCTGCAGCCGACCGGTACTGCCCCGATGGACGAGCAGGCCGAGCACCCCAGCGAAGTCGAGCACATCGAAGGTTCCTGCCAGAGGCATATCCCGGCCCCACCGTTCACTCGAGGACCACGTTCTGGCGACCGAGCTAACTGGACCGGCCGCTAGCTCCGATTCTTACGTAGTCGACGCGGCTATCGGGGCGCGCCGACCAGATGTTTTTTCTTACGTTCACCGACCGACTCGCGATGGCCGGCCCGCTCCTTGCCGTGGACCATCGCCGTGTCTACCACCACCACGGCCACCACGGCGCCGACCGCCCAGGCCAGCTGGCCATTGCCCAGGCCGGTGTATTTCAGGCCGGAGGCCAGGATCACGCAGAATATGGCTGGGCGAAGCCAACGGTCGCTGGTCCGCGACGAGAGCAGGGAGCCCACAACCACGGCCGGTACCGAGCCGACCACGATGGCACTGGTCAGGGGCACCTGCACGTGCCCGAAGGTCAAGGCCCCGAGTGCCCCTGCCGCGGTCAGCGGGATGGCTTGAACCAGGTCGGTGCCGACCAGGCGCTTGGCCGCCAGCTGCGGGTATACGAACATCAGCATCACGATCATCAGCGAACCGGATCCGACCGACGTCAGGCCTACGACCAGGCCGCCCACCAACCCGATGGCGACGGTCGCGGCCGACCGCAGGGGCAGCGATTCCAGGTCGGCCGCCCGGGGGTTGGCCGAACGGCGGTCCATCACATAGCGGACGAGCATGGCCGCGGCCCCGAGGAGCAGCGCTGCTCCGAGGGCTTTCTCCACATTGGCGGTGGCCGAACGGGTATGGGCCAGCTCGTGTAGGAGCCATGAGCCGAAGAAGGCTGCAGGCGCCGACCCGAGAGCCATCAGGCCGACCAGACGCAGGCTCACCGTGCCCCGCTTCAGATGGACGGCAGCCCCGAAGGGGCGCATGGCCACCGCAGCGACCAGGTCGGAGCTGATCGCGGTGGAGGGCTTGACCGAGAAGAGAAGGACCAGCATCGGGGTCATGAGTGCCCCCCCGCCGGCTCCGGTGACCCCGACGAGGAGGCCGACCACCGCACTGCCGAGTACCACATATCCGTTCATGGCCGACGAGTCCCCTAAATGAATCGTTGCTAGTGAGTCTATAGCAACCGATGATTGGGGGCAAACAGCCTCTCTTTAGTGGGCCGGCCCCAGCCGGCCACCGACTCCCCCTCGGAGCTGTTGGTCGCGACGCGACACGGCGCATCCCGAGCGCCCTGTCCACCGCCGGCTAGTTCCCCAGACGAACCCCATGGTCGGCTCGACAGCCCGGGCAGCTGGAGCGTGTCCCGCGTCCGGGTCAGCGTCGGGGAGGCCTGCGGACAGCTGGGCATCGCCCTCAGCTGCGTCCCCTCCTACATGTACCCGGCGGCCGTACAGGGAGTCGCGGCCCTCGGATTGTGCGTGCTCTTCCTGGTATCGGGCACGGCCCTCACCGTCGGCGCCGAGCGGGACCGGGCCGCTTCAAGCTCATCAATGACAGTCTGGGCCGCGCGGTCGGAGATCGTAGGCGACCAGGCGGGGCGAACGGGCGACGACCGGCAGGCGTGTCGCCGGCTCGGACGGTTCGATCGCCATCCGCGGCGGAGAGCCGTCCAGTTCGTCCTCCAAGTCCGGACCTGACCCCGGGATGCGGTTGCTGGCTCGAGCTGCTCGGGTCGCGATCAGCACAAAAGGGACCAGAGGGAGGCGGTATCGCGAAGTTCAGCCGAATCGGTCGGGCCGGGCGCCGAGACCGCCCGGTTCGGCGCTGTGCTAACGTGACTGGATTGACCTCGGGGTCAAAACCCCAGGTCAGAGCATATATCGGCGCTCGTAGCTCAATGGATAGAGCATCTGACTACGGATCAGAAGGTTGGGGGTTCGAATCCCTCCGAGCGCGCTAAAAGCCCTGGTTATACGGTGTCGACCAGTCAATTGACCCTCCGAACGGCAATAAAGCCCAACAGGTCCGGATTTGCGGGTTTGGTGACACGGATTTGGCTGACGGTCGTTGGTTCGATTCACCCGACCGTCGCGGCCCGCTTGGTCGGGAGCGAACCCTCTAGAGCCCGAGTCCCAGATCGGGGCCCCTATCTTGTTCGAGGGATGGCGCCGACCCTCGGCGATGCGGTTCGAGTTCGTCCCTCACGCATCGTGCAACGTCGGGTACGTGGCGCTCGACGATGTCCCACACGATCTCGGTATCGACTCCGAGGTAACCATGTACTGCCCGGTTTCGAAATCTAGCAATGTCGTCCCAGGGAAATCTCCGGATGCCGAGCCTTCAGATCGCCCGACAAACGTTGGGTCGACTCGGCGAGGGTCTGCAACCGGTAGATCGTCGCGTCCCGCGCGTCATCGTCAGATAGGAAGTGCTCCTTCCCCCGTCGGGCCGTTCGAGCCAACGCGGCGGCCGTGATGTCGATGTAGTCGAGGTAGACAAGGTCGTCGTGCTCGCTCACAGGACCACGGCCTGAGATCTGACCTTTTCCCGGATCAGACGGTTGATCTCCGTGCCGACCTCCACTGGATGGCCGAGCAACTCCTCCACTTCTCGTTCGAAGCCGAACAGGTCCAAACCGGGGTGCCTCGGGTCGAAGTCGACCAACATGTCGATATCGCTGCCGGGTTGGGAGTCCCCTCTGGCCACCGATCCGAACACTCGGATGTTGCTGATGCCTCGACGTGCGGCGATGGACATGATCGCGTCCCGGTGAACGCGCACCAGGGACAGGGTGGGCGCCACCCCGCTCCTGACCGTGGTCACGTCATGGGCCATTCACCCATGCTAAGCGCTCTCAGCGCCACCGGCGATCCTCGCGATTTGGGAGGCTCGCGACCCAACATCGCACCCAACAAATCCGTCCTGTCCCGTCGCGCCCGGTCCCCCGCTGACTCCGGTGCCGACCGGCTTGGGGTCGCAGAGCAGGGAGAATGGGACGATTCGAGACTCCAAGGGCTTGCCCTTGACAACGAATCCGGCGGCCTGGTCGGAGGATGCGCTCCTCGTCGCTTCTGCCGTCTGGTCCTCGTGCTACTTCACCGGCTGGACGGCTGCACACCACTGGGCGCTCACGGAACAGGTGTTCCGGACGACGGTACTGAAGACGACGGAACGGGTTCGCAGCTCGTCGGCGCAGATGCTCGACCACGACTATCTCGTGCTGAATGTCGGTGCCGACGCTCTCACGTGGGGGCTCACGAGCGAGTGGAATGGAGGGACGAAGCTCCGGTTCGCCGATCCCGCCCGCACGGTCGTGGACGTTCTGGACACGCCCAAACTCGGCGGTGGCATCCGCCACGGGTCGCAAGTGTTGACTTCCTACCTCGATGAGCACGATCCTGCGAGGCTCATCGAGTACGGCGACCGACTCGGAAGTGGTGCGGTCTTCAAGCGCCTCGGCTATCTCGTCGAGGCACTGGAACTCGACTTGCCGGAACTTATCCCTGCTTGCAAGGAGCGGGTGTCAAAGGGCATCTCGGCCCTGGACCCGGAAGGGTCGCGGGGTGGTCGCCGCATCATGCGCTGGGGGCTTCGCGTGAACGTGCTTATCGTCCGGGAGGGTGCCTCGTGATTCCGCAGCGGGAGCTTGCGAACCTGCGGGCCGAGTGGACGCTTGACCAGAACGTCATCGAGAAGGACTACGTCCTCGGATGGCTACTGGCTGGGATCGCGCACCAGGAGGAGCTAGCCGAAGACCTCCAGGCGCCCTGGACGCGGTGTCGGCCGCCGATCCGCTCATCGGCGGTAGCGGCGAAGTCGACGACTGACCTTTAGGCGGGTCGAGCAAGCCCAATGCGGCCGCCATGGCGGCCTGATTGATGTCGGCGCCGCGGCCAACCAGCAGGCGAGCCACGTCCCAGCAGCGATAGCCGACCGCGTTCGCCCATGGGGTGCCGATGGATCCGTC
>JAKBAX010000350.1 GCA_021808785.1 Actinomycetes bacterium
TCCGAGCTCACCGATGAGGAGCTCGCTCTACGATTCCAGGCCGGGGATGCCGCGGCCATGGAAGCGCTCATCCAGCGGTATCGGCGCTTCGCCCGGGCCAAGACCCGCACCTATTTCCTGGTCGGCGGCGGACTGCGAGGACGTGGAACAGGAGGGACTGATCGGCCTCTACAAGGCGGCCCGCGATTTCCGGGTCGATCGCCTGTCGTCGTTCCGGGCCTTCGCCGAGTTGTGGCGTGACCCGTCAGGTCGGCCGGCCCCTCGTGCCCAGCGCCTCCCTTGCGCCCCATAGCATCGGGAGCGATGTCCGAATCGACGCCCGCAGAGGGCATTCGCCAACTTCGCTTCGAACGCCCATCCGGGGCCACCAGCATCCTTCTCGTTCGCCATGGCGAGTCCATCCCGATCAGACCCGGCGAGACCTTTCCTCTCGTCGAGGGTCAAGGGGACCCTGAGCTCGACCCGCGAGGCGTGGAGCAGGCCGAGCGGATCGGCGCCCGGCTCTCCCGTCTCCGCTTCGGCGAGAAGCTGGCGGCGATCTACGTCACCAACCTGCGTCGCACCGCCCAGACGGCCGCACCGCTGGCTCGCGCTCTGGCCATGGAGCCGGTAGTCGAAGCCGACATGCGGGAGGTGCACCTGGGCGAGTGGGAGGGCGGCCTGTACCGGGTGAAGCTGATCGAGGGCGGCCCCGTCGCCACTCGGCTCATGACCGAGGGTAGGTGGGATGTGATTCCGGGGGCCGAACCCGACGAGGCCTTCGGCGGAAGGATTCGTGCCGCTATCGGGCGGGTCGCGACGAACCACCCCGACCAGCTCGTCGCCATCTTCACCCACGGCGGGGTGATCGGTCGGGTGATGGCCGAAGCGACGGGCGCTTCGCCGCTCTCGTTCTCCGGGGCGGCCAACGGCTCCATCAGCGAGATCATCGTCATGCCCGACCGGTGGGCGGTGCGGACCTACAACGACACCGCCCATCTGGAGGACCTCTAGCCCCACGGCGCAGCCCACCCGGACCTGACAACCTGGGTCGGCCGGCCGGCCGCAGGGGTCCGGTGGCTCGGACAACGGAGGTTGGAACTATGGACTTGGGACTACGCGGCGCCTTGGCCGTCGTCCAAGGCGGAACTCAGGGCATGGGCCGGGCCGCGGCCCGTTGCTTGGCCGCCGACGGAGCCAAGGTGGGCATACTGGCGCGGACCAAGGCCGACCTCGACGCCACGGTGGACGAGCTGCTGTCGCTCGGCGCCGCCGATGCCGTCGCATTGCCGGCCGACATCACAGACGCGGAGCAGGTCGAAGCGGCCTTCGCCGAGGTGGGGGAGCGTTGGGGGCAACTCAACATCTTGGTCAACGCGGCCGGCCCCGGCACCCCCGGCGCCTTCGAGCAGCTCAGCGATGATCAGTGGATGGCGACCCTCGACCTGGGGGCCATGGGCATGATCCGCTGTGTCCGTGCCGCCCTCCCGTTGCTACGAGCAGCAGAATGGGCCCGTATCGTCAACGTCTCTGCCCATTCGACCAAGCGCCAGAGCCCCGGTCTGGTCGCCTATACGGCGGCCAAGGCCATGGTCACCAGCGTCACGAAGAACCTGGCCCAGTCCCTGGCCAAGGACGAGATACTGGTGAACACGGTCTCGCCTGGTAGCTTCGCCACCGAAGCACTACAGGGCTGGGCCCGCCAGGTCGGGATCGACCCCTCCGATCTGTACGCCGTGATGCGAGGCATCGACGAGCATTTCGGACATCCGGCCTTCCTTCCCCGGGCCGGCGACCCGTCCGAGATAGGCCCGGTCATCGCCTTTGTGGCATCACGCCGCAACTCCTACATGACCGGGGCCGATATCAACGTGGACGGCGGTTCCGACTTCACCTGACATTCGTCTCGGCGCCGTCGAATCGCCGCTCCGGGCCCTCGATGTCGCCGGCCGGATCGGTTACTGCTGTCATCCCGGCGCCCGGGCCGGCGCCCGGGTGTAGGCCTGCGACCTGCCCGACCGGTGGGCCGGCTATGAGTCGGTGGGGTGGGGTTAACCCCACCCCACCGACTCCGACTAGCGGTATTCCCGTCACGCTTCCCGATCGCTACCGTTTTCCGGTAATGATCACCGCTCATTCACTGACCAAGCGCTACGGGGCCACGACGGCGGTCGACGACCTGACCTTCGAGGTTCCTCCCGGTATGGTCACGGGCTTTTTGGGGCCCAACGGTTCGGGCAAGTCGACCACCATGCGCATGATCATGGGTCTGGACCTCCCCACGTCCGGTTCGGCCCTGATCGGAGGCCAGCCCTTCAACGGCTTGGCCTGGCCGTTGCGCGAGGTGGCAGGACTGCTCGACGCCAAGGCGTTCCATCCCGCTCGCACAGCCCGCAACCACCTCCGATGGTTGGCGCTCACCAACGACATACCGCTTCGGCGCATCGACGAGGTACTCGATCAAGTGGGCCTGACCGCGGTGGCCAATCGGCGGACGGGCAAGTTCTCCCTCGGCATGAGCCAACGCCTCGGCATCGCCGCGACATTGCTGGGTGATCCTGGTGTCTTGCTCTTCGACGAGCCCGTCAACGGGCTCGACCCCGAGGGGATCCGCTGGGTCCGCCACTTCCTTCGCGGTCTGGCCGCCGAGGGCCGGACCGTCTTCGTGTCGAGCCATCTGATTAGCGAGATGTCTCAGACCGCCGACCGCCTGGTCGTCATAGGCCGTGGCCACCTGATAGCGGAGACCAGCGTGGCCGACTTCATCGCGCGCAGCAGTGGTGCGGCCGTGAAGCTGGTCACTCCGGACGTAGCCGCCTTTACCGCGCTGCTAACCGCGGCGGGCGCCAAGGTCGACGCCGGCGATGCCGGCTTGCTGACAGTAGAGGGCCTGGCCGCTCCGCAGATCGGCGACCTGGCCGCACGAGATGGCCTGCGGGTCCACGAGCTCACCCCGATCACCGCGTCGTTGGAGGATGCGTTCATGGAACTTACCCAGGATGAGGTGGAGTACCGACCGTCGGCATCAGCATGGGGGACCGAAGCAGCAACAGGTGACGTGGCACCGTCGATGCCGACCCCGGCCGTCGCCGCTGCGGCGGAGAAGGAGTGATCGTGACCCAGGCCATCCAGACCGCCCCCTTGGGGCACTATCGCATGAAGAACGTGGTCCGCTCCGAAGTGGTCAAGATCCTGACGTTGCGGTCCACCGCCGTCACTCTGGGTATCACTGTGGCTGCCGCCCTGCTCGTGACGGGGTTGGTCTCGAATGCCGCCCTCGGTCATCCCGCGGCGTGGTACGTCGGTTTCGATCCGACCCAAACCAGCCTGACCGGACTGATAGTCGCCGGTCTGACCGGGGGTGTCTTCGGAGCCCTGATCATCACCGGCGAGTACTCGAGCGGCACCATCCGCAGTTCCCTGGCCGCCACCCCCCGAAGGTCGATCCTGCTCAGGGCCAAGATCGGCGTGACCGCGGCCGCAGTAATAGCTTTCTGCGAGGTCCTGAGCTTCGCGTCGTTTCTCCTCGGCCAGGCCATCCTGTCGGGACAGCCGAGACCATCAGCCGCGGCACTGCAGGAGAGCCAAGGGCCCGGCGGTCCCGGCGGGAGCATCCTCCTCGGCCACTTGCGGACCGACGCCAGCCTCGGCTCTCCGGGAGCCCTCCGGGCGGTATGGATGACCGGGCTCTTTATCGCCCTGCTGGCCCTCATGGCCTTCGGCCTCGGTCTGATCTTCCGCAGCACCGCTGGTGCGATTGCCGGCTTTGCCGGGGTCACCTTCGTCCTCCCCCTGGTCATGCGGGGAATCTCCCAGCACCTCGACCGCTACATGCCGACCAACATCTTGGTGAACTCGGTTATGAGCACCACTAACGATCATGGTGGGCCCTACGCGCCCCTGTCCGCTCCGATGGGGCTACTAGCGATGGCTCTTTATGCGCTAGTGGCCTTGGCGGTCGGTGCGATCCTGTTCAACGAGCGAGATGCCTGAATGGCGGGAACAAGCTGCGACGGTCGGCACCCTGAGAGGTTCTCGCCGTCGAGTCCGAGGCATGCAGAGATCGGACTGCGTGCCAACGCTTCGATGCCTTGCCGGGCGATGGCAATCCCGTGGTTTGTGGCTGTTGGATCGGAGCATCGGCCGTCCCCAGGCCGGCACGCCCGTCGGATCCGGGCATCCAAAGCCACTGGACGACGCCGGGTCCCCCACGTGATGAAACGACGGGATCCGTGGCATCTAGCGTGGGTCACGACCGGGGCCACACCCGCCCACTGGGACTCTGCGGGCCTTATCCCACCAAGCGCGCTGACAGATGCGGGGATCACACTGCGGGTAGTCCGCCCCGGCCCCGGCACCATCGAACGACTGGGTACGCCAGTCGAGCCAAGCCTGTCTCGATGGCGATCACGAAGAGCGTGGTCACCTCACAGGTAGGGCCACCCTCAGTCGGAGGGCGCCCGAGAGGATGACGCAGACCCCGCTCCGGGGCCCCCTAGCTAGCTAGGGACGGCTCGAACTCGTCGGGCAGGTCGGAACGCTGGTGCCAATAGGTGCCGACGAGCCACTACTCCGCTCAGCGTGGTCGGCGAGGCCGGCGGGCGCCCTGGACGGTGCCGGCTAACTCCG
>JAKBAX010000351.1 GCA_021808785.1 Actinomycetes bacterium
GGTCGTCAACGCCAATGGGACCGTCCGGCTGTGCCAGCCGGCGGCGGGCTGCCGACTCCGCCACCAGGAGGGCGACCCGCTGGTCGGCCAGGCTGTCGATCCCGGAAGCTACGACTACGTCGGGGCCGTCCTCTGGAACGCTATGTCGGGTGCTCTGTGGCACCGGACCACGACCGTCGTCGTCCGTGAGCTCGCTGCCATGGCGGGCATGTCGGAGAGAGACTTCCGCCGCATCTGCCGGCTGTCGTACGGGAAGGTGGCCGAGTTCCAGGCGCGTGGAGCGGTTCATTTCCATGTGGTCATCCGGCTGGACGGGGTCGACGGCCCTGATCAGGAGGCGCCCTCCGAGTTCACTGTGAAAGTGCTCGAGGACGCCGTGAGGCACGCGGCGAAGCACGCTGTCGTATCGGCTCCCGCGGGTTCCGCGACCGGTGGCCGCCGAAGCGCCGTGTGGGGCCGGGAGCTCGACATCCAGATGGTCACTTTGGCTGGCGACGGCGCCGCAGAAGTGACCGATCAGCAGGTGGCCGGATACCTGGCCAAGTACGCCACCAAAGCGGCCGAGGCCACCGGCACGCTGGACAGGCCGGTCGCCTGCTGGCACTGCAAAGGGAGCGGTGTGGATTCGGCGGGTTTGGGCCGCTGCGGTGGGTGCGGTGGTCGGGGGTCGAAGTACGAGATCGCCGACCTGCCGCTCAACCCGCACGCCAAAGCGATGATCCAGACCTGCTGGGACCTCGGCGCCGATCCCGCTCTGGAGGAGCTGCGGCTCCGGGCGTGGGCTCACATGCTCGGCTTTCGCGGCCACTTCTCCACGAAGTCCCGGCGCTACTCCACGACGCTGACCAAGCTCCGCTCTGCCCGCCTCGAGTGGCGCAACGCTCGACTTCTCCGGTCCCTCGGCTGCACGGAGGGGACCACGCTCCACCACCTTGAGGACGACTTCGACCCTGACGCCGAGACCGTGCTGACGGTCGGGCACTGGCAGTACCTAGGGCGTGGCCACACGGCTGGTCAGGCCCTCTACGCCAGAACCATCGCCGAGGACCTGGCCGAAGAGCGGCGCCTGGCACGCCTCGCTCCGCAGGATGAATGGGAGGAACCGGCATGAACACCGCTGCCACCCATCCGGATCCGTTCCAGGCACTCGGGGAGGCTCTCCAGGCGGTCATCGAGGACGCGGTGGCCAAGGCCCTCGCTTCCGTCAAGACGGCTTCAAGCGAGGATGCCGTCATGCTTTCCGTACCCGAAGCGGCCGAACGACTGGGCGTCGGAACAACGAAGGTCAAGCAGCTGATCGCCTCCGGCCAGTTAGCCAGCGTCACGATCGGACGGCGGAGGCTCGTCCCGGCCGAAAACGTGCGGTCGTTCGGCTCCGGCGATGCCGGCCGGGGATTGGCGTCCTAGCCCCGTGAGAGACTTGACCCGGAAAGCGGATCAGGGAGGACCACGATGATCGAGGCTCGAACCCGTAAACGTGATGGCCGGCGGATCTACGAAGTGCGCATCCGAGATGCCACCGGGCGCGAATACTCCCGGACGTTTGAGACCAAGAAGGAGGCCGAAGCCTTCCAGGCCGCCGAGCGCACCTCCCGCAACCGCGGCACCTGGGTGGACCCCCGGCTCGCCTCGGTGCCCCTCTCCAAGCTGGCGGAGCAGTGGCTCGCGGCCAACACCGCCAAGCGTCCGGGTTCACTGGCTCGTGACCGCAGCATCCTCGACAACCACGTCCTGCCGACGCTCGGAGCCAAGCCGGTCGGCTCGGTCACCAGGGCAGACGTTCAACGGCTCGTGACCGGCTGGACCACCTCGCATGCACCGGCGAGCACGACCCGGATGTACGCCGTGCTCCGGGCGTTGTTCAACTTCGCCGAGGACTCGGAGCTGATCCCGCGTAGTCCGTGCCGGCGGATACGGCTTCCCCAAACCACACCCCGAACGGCAGAGATCCTCGACGCCGACGGCCTCGCCCGGCTAGCTGACGCTGTCGGAGCGAACGGTGCCATGGTCTACCTGGGAGCGTTCGGGTTGCGATGGGGCGAGGTAGCCGGGCTGCGGGTGGACCGACTCGACTTCCTGCGCCAGACGATCACCATCGACAGCCAGCGGACCAGGGGTCTGCACGGCGAGATGATCGACGCCGACCCCAAGACCAAGGCCGGCCGGCGCAGTTCGCTGGCACTACCCGACTGGCTGATGGCCATGCTGGCCGAGATCCTCGCCTCCCGGGGCGTCACGGCCAGCACCCCGGACGCCCTCGTGTTCGTATCCCCCGACGGGGCACCTCTCCACTACTCCAACTGGCGCCGGCGGGTCTGGCTGCCTGCCCGGGCCGCAGCCGGTTTCCCGGAGCTCAACTTCCACGACCTCAAGCACACCGCTGGTACCGCCCTGCTCGACGAGGGGATCAACATCAAGGTCGCCCAAGCCCGACTTGGTCACGCCAACCCCCGGACGACGCTGGCTGTGTACGCCCAGGCGACTGCCGAGGCTGACCGGGAGGCAGCGAACCGGCTCGGTGAGCGCTTCCGTCCAAAGGCCACAAGATCCTCGCGGTCCAGCAACAGGTAGCTCCGTCGCTAACCAGCGGAGACGGTTGCCTTTCACGTTTCGGATATTTCGTTAAGGTGTTGCGTTTATTGCGTTGACGGGTATAGTGAGATTCGAAATCGTCATGAAGGGAGTCTGAGATGCCTAGCTCATCGTTGATCGAGCGACCTGTCGCGCCTGCTCCCGAAGAGACCAGTCTTTTGCGGGACTTGGATCAGTACAAGCCGAAGAATGGATCTGCCAAGAATCAGGCCATGGCAAAACTGATCGCACCAGACGGCCACGAGCTGCCGTTGCCGGCGTCGATGTACGAGGTCCTGCGCCGAGCAGCACACCAGCTTGCTGCCGGTCTCGCTGTGTCCATTGTCCCGATCGGAACGAAGCTGAGCACCCAGCAGACCGCTGACTTGCTCGGTGTCTCCCGACCCCACGTGGTAAAGCTGCTCGACTCCGGAGAGATCCCGCACACCAAGACCGGGAAGCATCGCAGAGTTCTGCTCACCGACGTACTCACTTACCGGGACCGCCTCACCGCCCGTCGGGCCGATGCGCTCGACGAACTCGCCGAGCTATCGAAAGACCTACCGCTCGTCTGATCCTTCAACCTTCAGGCCTGCCTGAATAGCATCGCCGCGGTGGCATTTTCCGCATTGCTCGACGCGTGCGTCCTATACCCAGTCGGAGTCCGCGACTTGTTGCTGTCCGTGGCCGAGCGCGGGGTCTACATGCCGTACTGGACAGATCAGATCCTCGAAGAAATGGAACGAAACGTCATAGGTGACGGACGTGCCACGCCAAAGGCAATGGCCAGAATGCGAGAACTGATGAACGCTGCCTTCCCTGCTGCAACCATCAAGGGATACGAGTCGCTGATCTCGTCGATGACGAATGACCAGAAGGACCGGCACGTACTGGCAGCTGCGGTGAGAGGGAATATCGGGCTGATCGTCACCAACAACACAAAGGACTTCCCTGCAGCTGCTTGCGAACCGTACGACGTAGAAGTCCAGACGCCAGACGAGTTCCTGTCATACGCTCTCGATCACGACCCTCCAGCGGTGATAGGCGCAGTGTCGTCAATGTCGGTTAAGCGGACGCATCCACGGCTCTCCCCTCAGGAACTAGTGGTGGTCCTCTCGCCAGTTCTGCCCACCTTCTGTGCTGAGGCGACCCCACTACTCGACACGATCACACCTGACAGTGACCCGTGACCAACCTCGGGCCAGCGACGATCTTCGTTCCGGGGAAGCCGCTTACTGACATCTGGGCACCGCCCGGATTGGAGTGGCAGAGAAAGCTCCGTTCGGCTGCCGCGGGTCCACTCCGGAATCCGTACCTGCGTTTCGTTCGGAACGACAGGAACCATTTCGACGTCGACAACCTCGCCTATCCGGTGTTAGCCGTTGCCGGATGTGCAGCCTGTGAATCCGTCTGGGTATCCGTGGAACGCGGCGGCGCCGAGGGCGTCTGGATCAAGGAGCAGCCGCCACCTCCCCCGCCCGCCGAAGCGATGTCAGTCAGAATCGAGAAGCCCAACACGTCATCCGTACCCGGTCGAGAACCGCCGCCAGAGATCACAGAGGCGAGTGTCGTTGCACCGGGAATGCTCCTGGGCCTATCCCTCGAGTTCGACTCCGACAAGGTTCAGGTGGGCGAGCTCAGCTTTGAGGGACCGACGAAAAGCCTGATCGATGATCTAGGGCCCCTTCTCGGGTTCCGCCCTTACATGGGAAGGACCGTCTCCGACGACGAGAGGGTGAAGGAGCTGAGGATCACCCGGGGCCACTTCCCCGGTCGCACAGGGGTCCGCATCGTCATTTGGCCGCTCGACGCTGGCCAGCACCGACGGCCTTGATAGACGGTCCGCGGGGTGGACGCGGGATGATTCGCCGATCACCGCCCCGCCGCCGCCCTGCACCCCCTATGACCAGGACTTTTCCAGTGGGGCTAGGTGGAATCGAACCACCGACCTCAGCATTATCAGTGCTGCGCTCTAACCGGCTGAGCTATAGCCCCGCATACTGCAGGAGACGTAGAGGGTACACGATCG
>JAKBAX010000352.1 GCA_021808785.1 Actinomycetes bacterium
GGCCGGGGTGGTCGGCACCGGCGGGGCCGGGGTGGTCGGCACCGGCGGGGCCGGCGGGGGCCCGACCGCCGACGGCGGGGACGATCCCGATCTCGGCCTCTGAGTCCTCGCCCGGTCGACCCGGGCGACCCGAGGGAGAGCGGCTCCAGAAGGTCCTGGCCTCCGCCGGGGTGGCCAGCCGGCGGGCGGCCGAGGAGATGATCGCCGACGGCCGGGTCGAGGTCAACGGGGAGGTAGCGGTGCTCGGACGACGGGTCGACGCCCGGCGCGACCGCATCACGGTGGACGGCACCCCGGTGGGCACCGATCCGGGCCTGGTGCACTACCTGCTCAACAAACCGGCCGGGGTGGTATCGACCGCCTCCGACCCGCAGGGCCGGCCGACCGTGACCGATATGGTCCCGGCGGAGCCCCGGGTCTTCCCGGTGGGCCGCCTCGACGCGGCGACCGAAGGGCTCCTGCTGCTCACCAACGACGGCGAGCTGACCCACCGCCTCACCCATCCGAGCTTCGGCGTCGAGAAGGAGTACCTGGCCGAGGTCGAGGGCACACCAACGGCGGGGGCCATCCGCCGCCTGCGCCAAGGGGTAGCGCTCGAGGACGGCCCGACGGCTCCGGCCCGGGTGTCTCTCGTCGCCCCCGGCGCGCTGCGCATCACCATCCACGAGGGCCGCAACCGCCAGGTGCGGCGCATGGCCGAGGCCGTGGGTCATCCGGTCCGGCGCCTGGTGCGTACCCGTATCGGCCCTCTGAGGACGGGCACCCTCGGGCCGGGGGAGTGGCGGCCGCTCACCCAGGTGGAGGTGCGGGAACTGGAGAAAGCGGCCTCCGCTTCGTCCCCTAGGCTCGCCCGCCGTGCCCGCCCCCATGACCGCTGAAACCTCGGGCGACGGGTCACCACCGGTCGGCCCGGCCCGCCGGGCCCAGATCGTCGGCACCGGGCTGATCGGCGGGTCCATCGGTGCCGCACTCCGCCGCCGGGGCTGGACCGTGACCGGTTACGACATGGACGGGGCCCGGGCCGACAGGGCGGTGGAACTGGGAGCAGTCGACTTCGCCGGGCACGACCCCGAAGCCAGGGTGGTGTTCGTGGCCGTTCCGGCCGGCTCGGTCACAGCCGCCGTCACCGAGGCGCTCGACCGGTACCCAGGGGCGGTGGTGACCGACGTGGCCGGAGTCAAGACGCCGGTGGTGACGGCCGTCGCCCACCCCCGTTTCGTCGGCGGCCACCCGATGGCCGGTTCCGAGCAGGAGGGGGTGGACGGCTCGGATCCGGACATGTTCGAGGGGGCCACATGGGTGCTGACTCCGGAGTCACACACCGATCCGGTGGCCTTCACCACTGTCCGCTCGACCGTCACCGGCCTCGGCGCCAACGTGGTGGAGCTGCCGGCCCGCCGCCACGACGACCTGGTCGCCATGGTGTCCCACGTGCCCCACCTCACCGCGGCCACATTGATGAACCTGGCCGCCGACACCGCCCTCGAGCACGCCACGCTGTTGCGCCTGGCGGCCGGGGGGTTCCGGGACATGACCCGCATCGCGGCTGGCGAGGCGTCCATCTGGCCCGACGTGTGCGCCG
This sequence comes from Actinomycetes bacterium, assembly GCA_021808785.1. Lineage (GTDB taxonomy): Bacteria > Actinomycetota > Acidimicrobiia > Acidimicrobiales > Palsa-688 > JAKCDU01. The sequence goes on from JAKBAX010000352.1 coordinate 1,583, forward strand.
AGAACCGCAGCGGCATCCTCGACGTCCTGGACCGGCTGCTCACCGCGCTGGGGGACATGCGCCGGGTGGTGGCCGGGGGGGATCGGGGCGCCCTCCTGGAAATACTCGAAAGGGCCCGCCACGCCCGGGTCAACCTGCCGGTCGGCGCTCCCTCGCCCGACGACGCGGTCGAGCTACGGGTGCCGGTACCCGACCGGCCCGGGGTGCTGGCCGAGGTGACTACCCTGCTCGGAGAGATGGGCGTCAACATCTACGACCTGGAGATCGCCCACAGCGCCGAGGGTGAGCGGGGCGTGCTGGTGCTGGTCGTCGACGGGTCGGCCGCCGCCGGGGTACGCCAGGCCCTGCACGACCGGGACTACCGCTCGTCGGTCCGTCACCTGGGCCTGTGACCTCGCTGACGGTGCATCCGGCGACGGGCGGGCTGCAGGGCCGCCTACGGGTGCCGGGAGACAAGTCGATTTCGCACCGGGCCCTGCTCTTGTCCGCGCTGGCGCCCGGTACCAGCCGGATCACCGGCCTGTCCAACGGGGCCGACGTGGCCGCGACCCGCCGGGCGGTGGAGGCCTTCGGCGCCCGCACGGCCTCCGAAGGCGGGGTGGTGCTGGTACACGGCGGCGAGCGCCACGAGCCGACGACGGTGGTGGACGTGGGCAACTCCGGTACCGCCATCCGTCTCCTGGCCGGTTGGGCTGCCGGCCTCGACGGGCTCAGCGTGCTGTACGGGGACGACTCGATCGCCAGCCGACCGATGGGCCGGGTGGTCGCCCCGCTGCGGGCCATGGGCGCCCGCATCGACGGCCGCCGGCGTGGTGAGCTGCCCCCCCTCGTCATCCGCGGTGGTGGTCTGCGGGGTATCGACTACCAGCTGCCCGTCCCGAGTGCCCAGGTGAAAGGCGCCGTCCTGCTGGCCGGGCTGACCGCCGACGGCCCCACCACCGTGCGCGAGCAGATCCCCACCCGTACCCACACCGAGCAGATGCTGGCTGCATGCGGTGCCGAGGTGCAGATCGACGCGTCGTCGGTAACGGTCCAGCCCGGACCGGTGGGACCGGTGGACTGGGACGTTCCGGGCGACCCCTCGCAGGCCGCCTTCTGGGTGGTGGCCGCCTGCCTGGTGCCCGGCAGCGACCTCACCGTGGAGCGGGTGTACGTAGGCCCTCAGCGGGCCGGTTTCATCGAGGTCCTGCAGCGCATGGGCGCCGACGTGGAGCTGCTCGACCCGGACCCGGCCACCACAGTCGCCGACATCCGGGTCCGGGCCGGCGCGCTCTGCGCCACCGACGTGGGCGGGAGCGAGGTACCGGGCCTGATCGACGAGATACCGGTGCTGGCGGTGGCCGCGGCGGCGGCCACGGGGACGTCCACCTTCGCGGATGCCGCCGAGCTCAAGGTCAAAGAGAGCGACCGTATCGAGTCGATGGTCGGCGCTCTCGGGGCCGTCGGGGCGCGCATCGAGGGCCGTCCCGATGGCCTGGTCGTGCACGGGACGGGCCGCCCACTGGCCGCGGGGGCCGTCGACGCCCGAGGCGACCACCGAGTGGCCATGGCCCTGGCCGTGGCCGCCCTGGCTTCGAGCGGACCGGTGCGGATCGAGGGGTGGGAGGCCGTGGCCACCAGTTACCCGGCCTTCGAGGAGGACCTGCGCAGATGCCAGAGTCACTGATCGTCATCGCCATCGACGGCCCGGCCGGGTCGGGCAAGTCCACAGTGGCCCGTGCCGTAGCGGACCGCCTCGGGCTCTCCTATCTGGACACCGGTGCCATGTACCGGGCGGTGGCCTTCGAGGCCATCCGGCGCGGCATCGAGCCCGACGACCGCCCGACGGTGGCCGAGCTGGCCCGCCAGGTCGAGCTCGAGGTGGGGGAGAAGGTCCTCGTCAACGGGGCCGACGCAACCGTGGAGATCCGCAGCCCCGAGGTGACCCGGGCGGTGAGCTCGGTGGCGGCCAACCCCGACGTGCGCAAGGAGCTGGTGCTACGCCAGCGGGAGTGGGCCGAAGGCCATGGTGGGGGAGTGGTGGAAGGCCGCGACATCGGCACGGTGGTGTTCCCCGACGCCCCGCTCAAGGTGTTCCTGACCGCCAGCGAGGACGAGCGGGCCAGCCGCCGGAGCAAGGAGATGCTGGACCGGGACTACGACCGGGTGGCCGCCGACATGGCCCGGCGGGACCGCATCGACTCCACCCGGTCCGCCTCGCCCCTTTCCGCCGCGCCCGATGCCGTCGAGCTGGACACCACCGGCCTGGACGCGGCGCAGGTGGTGGAGCGGGTCATGGCCCTGGTGGTGGAGCGGGTGGCCCGGTGAGGCACCGTCTCCTGCTCATCTGGTACGCCATCGCCCGGGGTCTGGTGGAGATCGTGTGCCGCCTGGTTTGGCGGGTCGAGATCCGCGGCCGGGAGCACCTGCCCCGCCGGGAGCCGTACGTGATCGCGCCCGTGCACCGTTCCAATGTGGACACGATGCTGGCCGGCTGCCTCACCCACCGGCGCATCCGCTTCATGGGCAAGGACAGCCTGTGGAAGTACCGCTGGTCGGGCGCCCTCTTCAGCTCGTTGGGCGGCATCCCGGTCCACCGGGGCACCCCGGACCGGGAGGCCCTGCGCCGCTGCGAGGAAGCGGTCCGGGGCGGGGAGCCGGTGGTGCTGTTCCCCGAGGGCACCCGCCAGAGCGGGACCAAGCTGCACCCCCTCTACGAAGGAGCGGCCTTCGTGGCCGCCCGTACCGGCGTGCCGCTCATTCCGGTCGGGATCGGGGGCTCCGAATGGGCCATGCCCAAGGGCAGCCGGCGCATCAGCCCGGTAAAGGTGGTCATGGTCGTCGGGGAGCCCATCCTGCCCCCGGCCCGGCCCGAGGGGTCCCGGCTGCCCCGCCGCGCCGTGGCCGACATGACGGCCCGTCTGACCGAGGAGCTGCAGGGGCTGTTCGACCAGGCCCTGGCCGCGGCCGGCCGGCCTGAGGCCGGCGCTTGACCGGCTCGGCCCCGGCCCGGCCGTGGTTC
>JAKBAX010000353.1 GCA_021808785.1 Actinomycetes bacterium
AGGCGCCGTCGTCCTCCATGAAGCGCACCGCAGCCACTGCGGCGTCGAGAGCGCTGCCCCCGGCCTCGAGCACCGCCCATCCGGCGTCGAGCGCGGCGTCGAGGGCACCTGACAGGCGGCCGGCCAGTCCCGGGTCGGTCGTGAGCCGGGTATAGGGGCCCGCGCCGCCGTGCACGACCAGGGCGGGCCAGTCGACCGCTCCGCCGTCGACCACCACCGAAGCGACCTCTCGCGCTGGGCTCACCGGACCAGTCTGGCCCAGCCGGGCCCATCTAGACTGCGCCGGTGCGGTGGCCCGAGCCTGAGTTCCCGATCGACGATGGGCTGGTTCGCCGCCTCCTCGAGGATCAGCACCCCGACCTGGCCGGGCTGGCACTCCGCCCTTTCGATGCCGGCTGGGACAACGTGATGTGGCGTCTCGGCGAGGACCTGGCGGTGCGAATTCCCCGCCGGGCCATAGCGGCACCTCTGATCGTGCACGAGCAACGCTGGCTCCCATTGCTGGCACCAGGATTGCCACTTGCCGTTCCGGCACCGCTGAGGGCCGGAGTGCCGGCGTCCTACTACCCGTGGCACTGGTCCGTCGTGCCGTGGATCGACGGGGAGCCCGGTGACCGGGCGCCGGTCCGGGACATCGGGGGAAGCGCCGATTCACTCGGCCGGTTCCTCCGCGTCCTGCACCGGCCGGCCCCCGCAGATGCGCCGTACAACCCGTTCCGCAGCGGATCGATTGGCAGTAGAGCTGACACGTTCGAGGAGCGGATGGCCAAGCTGGCGCCGATGGTGGACGACGTCGCCCTGCGCCGGGTATGGGACACCGCCCTCGGCGCACCGGTCCACGCCGGAGCGGCGATCTGGCTGCACGGCGACCTGCATCCGGCCAACACCCTGGTCCGACACGGCGCCGTCGTCGCGGTCATCGACTTCGGCGACATCTGTGCCGGGGATCCCGCCTGCGACGTGGGCGCGGCATGGCTGACGGTACCTCCGGAGGGGATGGACCGCTTCTGGTCGGTCTATGGCCCCCTCGACCCGGCCCTCGAGGCCCGATCGTTCGGCTGGGCCGTCCTGTTCGGCCTGATGCTGTTGGAGATCGGCTTGGAAGGCCGCCCGACGTACGCCGAAGTGGGCCGGGAAACCCTGGACCGGCTGGCTTCGATGGCGTCGGGCGCCGTGGGATGACCCGGGACTATCCGAGCTTCGCCTGGGCCACGAACTGTGATGCCACGGTGGCCGCGTCGACGTGGTTGTTGACCACGGCGTTGACCATCTGGATCAGCGTGTCGGTGGTGAGCTTGGCCGAAACCGCGTTGAGGGTGTCGACCACGGTGGCGGTGGCCACGGACCTGTTGACGATCGGGATGACGTTCTGTGCCGCGAACAGATGCTTCGGGTCACTCAGGGCGACGAAGTGGTCCTTGGCCACCGCCGGATCCGTCGTGTAGATGTCGGCCGCCTGCACCGTGCCCTCCTTCAGAGCCGCGATGGTCAGCGGTCCGGCCTCGTCGAGCGCCTCGAATTTCAATGTGAGCCCGTAGAGCTTCTTCAACCCGAGCAGGCCGACCTCCCGGTTCTGGAATTCCGAGGCGGCCCCGATGGTGACCTGGTTCTGGATGGGGGCCAGGTCGGCGATCGACTTCAGGTTGTGGGCGGTGGCGAACGCCTGCGTCACCGTGACCGAGTCGGAGTCCTGGCCGGGCGCCGGCTTCAGCGCCTCCATGCTGCTCGGGAGGGCCTTGGCCAGCGCGCCGTCCACGTCGGCGGTGGAGGACTGGATGGCGTTGGCATTCAGGAAATCGAGCAGGGCACCGTTGTACTCGGGGAAGAGGTTGCGGAGGGCGTCGGCGTACACGTTGGCGAGGATCTCGTTCTCAGGGAAGTTGGCCGATCCGACGACCACTGGCTGCTGCGATGCCGCCGACGAGTGGTGGGAGCTGCTGCAGGCGGACAAAACAACGATCGCCGACGCTGTGACTGCTGCGAGTGCTCGACGCATGGTGTTCCTTCCGGTAGCGGTCACCCAGCCTGACCGCTTCGTCGATGTCGTGGGTCACGAACACGATGGTCTTGTGCAGCTGGTCCTGGAGCCCGGGCAGTTGGTGCCTGAGCTCGCCCCTCACGACCGGGTCGACGGCGCTCAACGGCCCGTCCATGAGGAGTACGGGAGCGTCGGCGGCCAGCGCCCGGGCCACCCCACCCGTTGCTGCTGTCCGCCCGACAGCTGGTGTGGGTACCTCTTGGCCATGGCCGTCGTGAGCCCGACCAGCTCCATCAGCTCGTGGGCCGCCGGCGGGCCTCGGCCCGGGACCGACCGAGCGGCCGGGGCACTGTTGCGATGTTGTCGATGAGCGTCCGGTGGGCGAAGAGGCCACCGTGCTGGATCACTTGGCCCACTCCTCGTCGCAGCTCGGATGGCTCGGACGACCTGACGTCGCGCCCGTCGATGGATGTGGCGCCCGACGAGGGTTCCACCAGGCGGTTGATCATTCGCAGCGACGTGGTCCTGGCGCATCCCGAAGAACCCACCAGGACGGTGATCTCGCCGGTGGCGCACTCCAGCGAGAGATCGTCGACCGCCAGAGTGCCGTCGTCGTACCGCTTCGAGACGTGCTCGAAGGTGATCATCCGAGGAATCTACCGGTCCGGTGCCCGTTGTGCACCCGAGCGATCCCGGCACGGCTCCCCATATCGCGTCCGGCGCCGGCGCCGGATGCGTCGGGCCGGCGGCCAGGACTGATATAAGAGGATGGTGGGCACCCCGCCGAGCCGGAGTGAGCGGCTCGACGCCTACCAGCAGCGCCACTCCCGGCTGGGCTTCGTGGTGGCGGTCTTCTACAAGGCATTCGACGACCGGGTCCCCTACCTGGCCGCCCTCATCACCTACTACGCCTTCGTCTCGCTCTTCCCCCTGCTGCTGCTGTTCGTCAGCATCATGGGCTTCGTCTTGCAGAGCGACCCGTCCTTGCGCCTGTCGATCCAAAACGGTGCTGTCGCCGACCTACCGGGCATCGGCGCCACCCTGCGCCAGAACATCGAGGGGTTCAAGGGGAGCCGACTCGGTATCGGGCTGGGTTTCCTGGGTCTGGTCTACGGGGGGTTGGGTGCCATGCAGGCCAGCCAGTACGCCTTCAATACCATCTACGCAGTAGCTCGCTGCGAGCAACCCAACCCGATCAGGTCCCGCCAGCGCAGTCTCGGCCTCCTGCTCATCCTCGGTTCGGCCATCGTGGTGTCGACCGGGATCAACCTGGCCATTTCCAACGCCGACACCGTGTCGTCGCAGATCGGGACCGGTCTGACCGTGGTCGGCTACCTGGCCGACCTGGTGATCAACGTGGGGCTGTTCTCGGCCGCCTTCCGGATGCTCACCGTCGTGGACCTGTCGTGGCTGGACGTGCTACCCGGTGGGATCCTTTCCGGGGCCATGTGGGAACTGCTGCAGACCTTCGGGTCGCGCTACGTGGTCCACGAGGTCAAGCACGGCAGCGCCTTGTACGGCGTGTTCGGCGTCGTGCTGGCCACCATCGCTTGGATCTACCTGATCGCCCTGGTCGTCGCCTTCTCGGCCGAGATCAACGTGGTGTGGCGGCGTCGGCTGTGGCCGCGATCGCTGAAGGCCCCGTTCACCGACGAGATGGAGCCGACCCGGGCGGACCTGGCCGCGTACCGCTCCTACCCCGGGATTCACCGCTTCAAGCACTGGCAGGAGATCGAGGTCGACTTCCACCCACCGGGACCGGCCGGCGGCCCGGAAGACGGGGGAGGGGGCCCTGTCACACCCCCGGTCTAACCTCCGCGGCAGGAGGTGTGAAGTGGTGGGATTCCCGTGCTGATCCTGCACCGGTCCGAAAGGTCGGACCGCCTGGTCGACGCGCTCGCCGCGCTCTTGACCGAGCCCCTCGACGATCCGGTCGCGGCCGAGGTCGTCTCCGTGCCGACGCGCGGGGTGGAGCGCTGGATCACCCAGCGGCTGTCACACGTCCTCGGGGCGGGGCCGCGTTCGGCCGACGGGGTGTGCGCCAACCTGCGCTTCCCCTTCCCGGGCGTCCTCGTCGCCCGCGCCACTGCGTCGGGATCGGGGATGGACCCCGACGCCGATCCGTGGCTGCCGGAGCGCCTGGTGTGGCCGGTGGTCGAGGCGATCGACCGGGGCCGTCGAGACGCCCGCCTGGCCCCGCTGATCAGGCACCTGGAGGCTGCCACCCCGCCCCCGCCGGGCCGATCCCGCCCAGTCGGTGAAGAAGGGGGCGCCCCCCGGCTGAGACGCCTGGCCACGGCCCGCCACATCGCCGAGCTGTTCGACCGCTACGCCGTCCACCGCCCGGAAATGCTGCGGGACTGGGCCGGCGGTGGCGACGGGGGCGCCCCCGGTGAGGCGGCCTGGCAGCCGCACCTGTGGCGCCTGGTCCGCGATCGGGTGGATGGGCGCAGTCCGGTCGAGCGCCTCGACCAGGCCATCGAGTGGATCCGCTCGGAGCCCGGCGCGCTCGACCTGCCACCGCGCATCTCGGTGTTCGGCCTCACCCGCCTGCCCTCGGCCCAGCTGGCGGTGCTCGAGGCCATCGCCTCCCACCGCGATGT
>JAKBAX010000354.1 GCA_021808785.1 Actinomycetes bacterium
TCACTAAACGACTTCGGGCCCTTCGTCACCGGCGCAGCCGCCTGGATGGGGTCGAGGGACGGGCGCCGCGGCACGACTGACCTCGTCTCCGTCACGGCCCGTTCCCGTTGGGCAGGTCAGTTGGTGACTTGGCTGGCGACGACCGCCTGGGCGCTTGCCGGCTACGTGGTGCTTGTCGGTGCGCTCTACGCCGTCATCGCCGGGCGGGTGAGCTGGGGTGGCCCACCGTGGTGGCCGGTCATCGCCATGGGCGCGGGCATACTCCTTTTCAGCACGGTCGGGTACGTGGCCGGCGCGGTCTTTCCTGGCCGCTTCGTCGCCCCGGTGGCGGCCTTTGGCGCCTTCGTCCTGCTGGTGATGTCGTCACACGCCGGGTTCAGCGACCGTGTTGGGGCATGGTCCATCCTGCCAAACAGCGGCCAGGGCGGCGTCGGGTTCGGCTCGGGCATCTTTTACCCGTTCCTGGCCGACCTCTCCCTTGCTCGACTGATGGCCCTCGTGGGGCTGTCGACCGCTGCCCTCGGGGTGCTGGGCCTTCGGTCTTCGGTGGGCGGCCTGCGAAGAGCCCTGTTGGCCGCCTCCGTGACCCTGGCCGGGCTGGCCGTGGCCGGGACCGGCATCGGGCTGCTCGGCACTGCCCGCGTCGAGGCCCATGGCGTGGTGATCCCTTTGCTCGACGGCGGTGCGAGCGACCGTGCGATCTCCTACACGCCCGTCTGCAGTGCCGGGGCCCTCCCTGTCTGCCTCCACCCCGCCTACCGCTCCTACCTTCCCGGCGTCGCGGCGGACCTCGATCCAGTGCTCAGCGAGGTCGACGGCTTGCCTGGCGCACCGCGGCGTGTCGCCCAGGTCGCTGCGAGCTATGGGGGGCCCTCGCAGTCCGCGACCGTCAACGTCACCGCCAGCCTTCCGGCCTTCGACCTCTCATTGGGCAACCTGGATTTCCGGCCCGCGGAGATCGCGGGACTCGAAGACCAGCTGAGGTTCCTGTTCCTCCATGCGTTCGTGGGCGCTGGACTTCGTGGGGGTACTCCCGCCCAGCAGTCGGTCCTTGCGGCTCTGCTGAGCCGGGTCGGTGTCCCCTTCGCTCGCCAGCCCGGGCTGCTCGCGCCCTCGTCGTCCGTGACGATCGGGGGAAATGGCGGGCTCCCAGGGCCACCGCAGAAGGGATCGCCGATCTACGCGGCCGCCGAGCGCTTCGCCTCACAGCCCATCGCGGCGCAACGTGCGTGGCTCACGTCCCATCTCACAGCCCTCCGGTCGGGTGATCTCACCCTGGACCAGCTGCCATGACCATGGCCGGGTCCAGAAACGCCGCCGCAGAAGTGGCGTCGGCGCATCCGACGACCCGGCCCCGACGACCCCGGGGCGTCGGTCGTCTCATGCGGTTGCATCTGGAGAGCCGCCGGGTCCCGGCAGCCCTTGTCCTGATGGCGGCGTGCGGCGCCGTCTTCCAAGGGGTGCTCCGCTGGCCCGGCAGCCACGGCTCACTCCAGATCCCGTTGATCATCGAGGCAGCTGCTGCCGCGATCGTCGCGGTCACGACCCACAGCCCGTTCGGCGAGTCGGAACGGGCCACCGGGAGATGGCTCCCCTACCTGCGCGGTGGGGCCGCCGCAGGGCTGACGACGGCCTCGTTCGCCGCCCTCCTCGCCGGAGCCGTGGGAGCGAACCTGCTCGGCGGAACCGAGGCCCTACTCCGTGACGTCGCGGGTATGGCCGGCGTCGGGCTGCTGTCTGCGGCCGCGCTCGGCGGTTGGCTCTCCTGGATCGGCCCCATGGCCTACCTGGCACTAGCGGAAGAGGCGCTCAGCTCAGGCTGGCACACGCCGTGGACGTGGCCCGCCCGACCGCCGGGCGACCTCGGCGGCGCGCTGTGCGCCGCGCTCGTCTTCTTCGCCGGACTCGCCGTTGTCGCCATCCGCGGAGCGCGAGCCATCGGTCGGGAGTGACGGAGCAAAGCCGGAAATGTCATGACGAAAGGGTGAGCTCGACGCCACGTCGGGCGAAGCGCTGCATGGGCGTGCTGGCACCGGAGCGGGTTCCTCGCTTGTCAGCTGGCGCAGATGAGCGCTGCATGGGTGGACAAGACCGGCAGCCCATGGATTGTAGAGCTTGGTAACCAGCGATATACGGCGTCATGGCCGTCGTCAACTTCGCCGAGTCGCTTGGCGCTCACCCCGGGACTTCCTGGACTTCGAGCCGATCGGCACCCTGGAATAGCTGGCAGATCACCTCTGGCTAGTCGGCGGGGGAGGAGACAGCGCGCAGCGACAGGCCGGTGAGCCAACCGAACCCCGATGCGATCGAGAGGCGCTGGAAGATCCCGCCCCTACTGGCACGGCCAGAATCATCACCGAAGGCGCTGCCGAACAGAGCGAAGGTTCCGATCATGGCGAGACTTGACGCCGCCGAGTAGCACGCCCAGCGGTAGTTCCTACTCCGCAGAGCGGTGGCTGCGCTGGCCATGGCCGCGATGGGGATGCCGGCGAAGATCGGGATGGCAAAGAGGTTGTGCAGCCTCCCGGCCAGCGTCGTCGCCCTGGCGCCCGAGTCGGTGTGATCCAGGCTCGCCCCGCCGGAAGTTGCGGGCGGGAAGCCGCCCACGGGGTTGGTGACGAACATGCCCGAGCCGATCAGGCCCATGCCGACTCCGGCGACGAGCGCGGGGACGGCGCGTGGTCCGACACGTCGGCTGGCGGAGCGACGCAGGCCTCCTGCAGCGCAGGAGTACAGAAGGCCCGCGACGATGAAGTTGAGGCGCTGCAACCATCCGTGACGGCCGATCGCGAGGGAGCTCACTGGCAGGCGTTGCCAGTCGTACCCGGCGCGGGTCGCTCCGATAGCCGTGAAGCCGCTCGCGAACAACGGTCCGGCGATGGCGCCGCACAGCAGCCGGGTGGTGTTGTCCTGCGGTGGACGTGCGGCTTTGGGCACGAGGCGAAGGCTACCGACGTGAACGCGCTCGTCGCCGGTGCCGGCAACCCGCAAGTCCGCGCCGGTGTCGTCCGCCTCCTTGCGACCCTGCCCACGATCGCTGTCACCGACACCGAGACCAATGGGCAGCCGACCCTGACTCTCGCTGCGGGTGCCGCCGAGATGCCGGCCGACTACCAGAAGGCGCTGGTCATCAACGCCAATACTGGTATCCCGATCGAGTTGGTAGGCGGCGCCCGGGGGGGACGCCGGACGTCACCATCACTTACCAGGTGTCGCGCGTCGCGCTCAGCGACATCCAAGCGGGCAAGTTCTGAACCAGCCGGCGGTTCAGGGTGGCGCGAGCGCGTGTGGCCCGTACGCTGCGCTTGCGCGACCGAGACGTCGGCCGGGCAAGCGTTGCATGGGCGTGCCCTGTGCAGCTGCCCTGCTCAGCTTGACCGGAATCCTCCGTGGGCTGATCCAACGAGCCTGTGCTTCGTTCATTGAGCGACGGTGGCGGGAGTTCTGGCTGGATCGTCTGGAGAAGGCGATCATCAATCTTGTCTGAGCTGTGGGAACGAGTGCTCGCGCTGGTAGCTGGCCGTGTCGTCGCTGTGCGCTGATCGGTGGCCCAAGGTGTCGATGGCCGGTCGTGTGATCTCGTCGGTGGTCCGGTTGCGTTCGGAGCCTGCGTGCAGGCGCTGGCGTGCCGCTCCTCTCGGCCGGTTCTTCGCGACAGCGGCCGTTTGGGGATCGGGATGTTCTGGCTCGGGTGTGAGGGCTGGGAAGGTGATCTGGATGTCGAGCCCTCCGCCTGTTCGTGGGTGGGCGTCGAGGGTGGCGTGGTGCGAGTTGGCGATGGCGGCGACGATGGATAGGCCGAGGCCGAGGCCGTCGTGGTGGCTTGCTCTGTTGGTGGTCATGCGTTGGAAGGGTTCGAGGAGGCGGCTGACCTGGTCGGGGGGCACGTGGGGCCCGGTGTTGGTCACCTCGAGTCGCGCCTGGTGAGCCTGGGTGTCGACCAGGACGTGGATGCTCCCGCCGGGGTGGTTGTAGTGCAGGGCGTTGTCGATGAGGTTGGACACGAGGCGCTGCACGAGGTGGGTGTCTCCGGAGAACGGGGCCGAGCGGACCGAGACGTCGAGACGCAGCCCGCTGGCGATCGCAGCCGCTTGGCGGGCGTGGGTCACGTCCGCGGTGATGGTGGCGAGGTCGAGGGGTTGGCGCCGCTCGAGGCCTCGTTGGCTGCGGGCCAGGATGAGCAGCGCTTCGATGAGCCGCTCTTGCTGCGCGGCGGTTTCGAGCACGTCACGGCAGATGGCCCGGAAGGACTCCACGTCGGCGTCGGGGTCGCCGAGGATCATCTCGAGGAGGGTGCGTCCGACCGTGAGGGGGGTGCGTAGTTCGTGGGAGACGTTGGCTGCGAAGCGTCGTTGGGCCTCGAACGCCACGTCGAGGCGAGCCAAGAGCCCATCGATGGTGTCGCTGAGATCCTTCAGCTCGTCGGGGGGTCCCTCCAGGGCAAGGCGCTGGTGGAGGTTGTCCTCGGAGATCTGGCGGGTGGTGGCGGTGATCGTGCGGAGCGGTCGGAGTACTCGTCCGGCGACGACCCAGCCGAGAGCGAGCGAGACCACCACCATGACGGCCAG
>JAKBAX010000355.1 GCA_021808785.1 Actinomycetes bacterium
TTGCCGGGGAAGTTGCCGCGGGCGAAGTTGGCGCGCCGTCCGGGCCCACCGAACCCACCGGGTCCTCCTCCGGTCGATGCACTGGTCGGCCCGGCCGAGGGGATGGCGCCGCTGTGTGGGGTGTTGGCGGTGTCGATGCCGTAGGCCAGCGGGGCGGCCAGGCAGGCGGCCACGGCCAACCCACCGCCGATCGCCTCCAAGCTCCGCCTGCGGGCCGTCTGCTTGGAGAGCAGCAGCCCCGCGGCGCCGATCAGGCCGGCGACGAGCACCGTGGGCCGCAGCCACGGCAACCACTCGGGTGTCCGGTCGAGGAGGGCGGCGGCCCATACCGCGGTGGTCGCCACCGCGACGGCCAGGACGGCCCGGGCCGCGAACCGGTCCCGGTTGGCCCACATGAGCGATCCGCCGGCACCGATCAGGCCTCCGATGGCCGGGGCCAGGGCGACTGTGTAATAGGGATGGATGATGCCCTTGCCCAGGCTGATGCTCAGCCCCGCCACCACCAGCCAGCCGCCCCAGAGCAGCAGGCCGGCCCGGGTCCGATTGGCGCGGGGCGCCCGGCGGGTCACCACCAGCCCGGTGACGAGCAGGATCAGCGCGGCCGGGATCAGCCATGAAGCCTGCGTGCCCATCTCGGCCCCGAACAGGCGCGTCAGGCCGGTCGGCCCCCACTGGCCACCGGTGCCCCCGCCCCCCACGCTGCCGGTCTCGTTGCCGGTCAGGCGGCCGAAGCCGTTGTAGCCGAACAGCAGGTTCCAAATCGAGTTGTCCTGCGATCCCCCCACATACGGCCGGTCGGCAGCGGGGGTGAGCGTGACGAGCAGGAGCCACCAGCCGGCCGAAACTAGCAGTGCGGCCGCGCCGTAGAGCAGCTGGCGGAGGCGGCTGCGCAGCGGCCCGTACCCGGCGAGGAGGATCAGCGCGCCGAGGGCCGGAACCACCAGGAAGGCTTCCAGCATCTTGGCCAGGAAGGCGAAGCCGACCGCGGCGCCGGCCAGCACCGCCCAACGGACCCGGGGGCCCTCGACGGCCCGCACGGTGGCGTATGCGGCCAGGGCCATGAGCATCACCATCAGGGCGTCGGGGTTGTTGAACCGGAACATCAACGCAGCGGCCGGGGTCAGCGCGGTGACGGCGCCGGCCAGCAGCCCGGCCCCCGGCGTGAACCACCGGCGGACGGCCAGGTACACGAGCCCTACGGTGGCGACCCCTTCGAGGGCCTCGGGAACGAGCATGCTCCATGAGTTGAAGCCGAAGATGCGCCCCGACAGCTCCATCACCCATAGCGCGCCCGGCGACTTGTCCACCGTGATGAAGTTGGACGGATCGAAAGACCCGTAGAGGAACGCCTTCCAGCTCTTGGTTCCGGCCTGTACGGCCGCGGCATAGAAACTGTTGGCCCAGCCGGAGGCGCCCAGCCCCCAGGTGTAGAGAACGGCGGTGGCGACCAGTAGTCCCATCAGTCCCGGGCGCACCCAGGCCGGATCGTCCGGGCGGCCACGGAGCAGGCGGGTGGCCGCACCGGAGCGGCCGGGTGGTCGGCGCTGGTCGGCTCCGGCCGGGTCCGGTGTGGCGGCGCCCGGTCCAGCGGGCTCGGCCTGGGTCCAGTGGTGCTCGGCGCGCACGGGCGAGTAGGTCACCGGGCCGCTCCGGCCAGGCCGGCTGCTTCTCCGGGGGTGGGCCCGGCCAGCGGGTAGCTCACCGGCGCCGGCGCCGGGCTCGCTGGAGGGGTGCCCGTTGATGAAGCGGTGCTGGTCGACGCGGCCGACGGGAGGGTTCGGGGGTGGCGCCACAGCCGCCAGATCCCGCGCAGGTCGGCACCCGCCGTCGCCAGTATGTCGACCCGGGAGTCGGGGTCGTCCACCCAGTCGACGGCCACCTCGTGGATCCGCATACCGAACCGCTCGGCCAGGATCAGCATTTCGGTGTCGAAGAACCAACCGTCGTCATCGATCATCGGGACGAGGGCCCGGGCCACGTCGGTGCGCATGGCCTTGAAGCCACACTGGGCGTCGCTGAAGCCGGCCCCGAGCACCCAGCGGAGCAGCGCGTTGTAGGCCCGGGATATCAGCTCCCGCTTGGTGCCCCGGACCACCCGGGCACTGACCGCGAGCCGGGAGCCGATGGCCACCTCGGCGTGGCCCGACAGCAGTGGGGCCACCAGTGGCAGTAGCGCATCGAGCCCGGTCGCCAGGTCGACGTCCATGTAGGCCACCACAGGTGCTTCCGAGGTGGTCCAGACCTGCTTGACGGCCCGGCCCCGCCCCTTCTGGTCGAGGTGCACGGCCCGTACTCCGGGCAGCTCCCGCTCCAGCCGGACGGCTCGGGTCCATGTGCCATCGGTGCTGGCGTTGTCGGCGATGGTCACAAGGGTGGCCAGCGGGAACCGGCGGTCCAGGTACGAACGGAGACGCCGGAGGTTGGCTTCGAGGTCGGCCTGCTCGTTGTAGACCGGAACCACGACCTCGAGGACGGGGCTGCTCATGGCCTCGATGATCGGGAGGGGCGCTGGGGTCGGCCTCAATGCTTCCTTGGGATTCGCTCATAATCGGTAACACCCGTTGATGCCCGTCACAGGGGCGTGAGAACATCAAAGGGACAAAGGAGCCGAGCTCCTCTCCTCGCACCTCCGGGCTGCCTCTATCGCCGGTCGGCGACCGGCCTCACCAGCCTGCGGGCCATCCGGCCCCGAAGCGGAGAGGAGCTCCGAAGTTGTCCCGATCCATCGACCTGTTCATCCGGTCACCGAAGACCATCGACGAGGTGGCGCCAGAGATGGCCCGCCTGACCGGCCTCACTGTGGCCCCCGGCCAGGTGCCCGGCACCTGCTCGCTCGACGAGGGGGGCGTGCACGCCGAGCTGCGCAGCCATCCCTACATCGACGACGGCGAGCTCCTGCTCGAGCGCTACCAGTACGCTCTCTCGGCCCGGGTGCCCGAAGGTTCCCGGCCGGCCGATTCCAAGGAGGCCAACCTCCTTCGGGTGGTGTCGGAGGCGCTGCGCAAGGGGGGCATCGAGTCCCTGCTGGTGCACGACCTGCAATTTCGCGACCGGGGCGCCGGACCGGCGGCGTCGCCTCCGTCCGGTCCGAATGGCCCCGCGGGAGCTGCGGATCGAGCCGAGCCGGCCGCCGCACCGGAGGCCGCCTCCCGGGCGGAGCGGCCGTGAGCCTGCCGTCGGACGGCCCGACCCCCGGCGAGCGTCCTTCGTGGCGCCCGGTCGAGCGGGGCGGGCCGGCCCTACCATGTCGTGATGCCCACCCGGGGATGGGAGGCACGTTGGACGAGTCGGCCCGCCGACTCAGCCACGAGGAGCTGGCAGTCGGCCAGCTTCTGGCTGGGGAGGGCCATCACGTGCGCTCCGTGGCCGAGTCCCGAAGGGGTGGTCGCCACGCCGACCTCTCCGTCTGCGGAACTCCCGTGGAGGTGAAGTCCTTCGCTCCGATCGACGAGCGGACCCGTATCCCGGGCCCCCGTAGCGTGCACAACAAGCTGGCCGACGCCGCCGGTCAGGCCCGCCATGTCGTGCTCCACGGCACCGGCAGCGGGCTGTCGCCGGCCGCGGTGCGCCAGGGCCTGGCCCGCTGGGCGCTGCGCCAGGGTGCGGAGGCCCGTCTGGACAGCGTCCGGGTCCTCGGCGACGGCTACGACCTGGCCTGGACCCGGGGGGCGGGCCGGCGGCCCGAGCGGCGGCCCGACCGCGGCCTGGACAGGGGGAGGGGGGTCGACGGCCGGTGAGCGGTGCCGGCCCGGCCCTGGTGGGTGCGCGAAGCTGCATCGATGACCTCATCCGACGATCCTTCTTGGGACGCCGAGGTCGCGCAGCTGGCCGGTACCGGGCCGGCGTCGGTCATGACCGCCTACCTCCGACGGCTGCCGGCCGGGTACCGGGCCATCACCTCGCCGCCCGAGGCCATCGAGGACCAGGCGGTCGTCTCCCGCCTGGAAGCGGCCGAGGGGCCGCCAGGGTGGGCCCCGGCCCCCGAAGGTGGCCCGCCCCTGCCGGGTTCCCTGCCGCTGATGGGCGCCAGCCACCAGCTCGTGGTCCGCCCTTCCCACGACCGGTCCAGCACCTTCCGCCTCCGTCGTTTCGGAGCCGCCGGGATCGAGCTCACGACCACTCTTCCGCTCCTCGAGAGCTTCGGTCTGGTCGTGGTGGAGGCGGTGCCCATGCGCCTGGCCCCGGCCGTCGCCGACGGCACCGAGATCCACGTGGACGACATCGGCCTGCGGGCCGACGCGCCCTATGGCCCCGAGGCCCTCCGCTTCGTCGCCGAGGTACACGGGGACCGTCTGGTGGACGCCATCGAGGCCTGTGCCCACGGGCGGGCCGACGTGGACTCGCTCAACCGGCTGGTCACTGCGGCTGGGCTGGACTGGCGCCAGGTGATGGTGCTGCGCGCCTATCTGCGCTACTGGCGCCAGAGCGGCGTGGCCCTTTCCTGGGCCCAGATGACCGATCCGCTGGTGGCCTACCCCGACGTGGCCCGGGCTCTGGTCGGGTACTTCGAAGCACGCTTCGACCCTGACGCGGCCGACGGTCCGGGACCCGCGCCGGG
>JAKBAX010000356.1 GCA_021808785.1 Actinomycetes bacterium
CCCGCTTCGCCCAGGTCGACATGGGAGGCCCGGATGGCGGGCAGCAGACCGCTGCGGGTGTGCATGTTGACCACCACGTCGTCCATGGCGGCCAGCTCCTCCTCGGTCGCTCGCACCACGATGTCGGGGCCCTCGGCCACCACCTGCAGATCGTTGTCGGTGATGAGTGTGGCTATCTCGACGATCACATGGCGGTCGGGATCGAGCCCCGTCATCTCGAGGTCCATCCAGGCCAGCATCCTCGCGACGCTACTCGCCGCGTTCCGCCGGCCGTCCCCGGCACCGGAAGCGGCGGGTCGCTCGCTACCTTGGGGCCGTCTACCTTGGGGCCGTGCTGGAGGTGCCCATAATCCGAGTCGATCCGGACCTCCCGGTGCCCGGCTACGCCCGGCCGGGCGACGCCGGGATCGATCTGCACGCCCGGACCGCAGCGGTTCTGGCCGCGAGCGGGGGCCGGGCCCTGGTACCGACGGGCATCCGCCTGGCCATCCCCGAGGGCTTCGCCGGTTTCGTGCAACCCCGCAGCGGCCTGGCCCTGCGCCACGGGGTGACCCTGGTCAACACCCCGGGTCTCATCGACTCGGGCTACCGCGACGAGCTGGCGGTGATCCTGATCAACACCGATCCGGCCGACGAGTTCGTCATCCGCCGCGGTGACCGGGTGGCCCAGCTGGTGGTCCAGAGGGTCGAGCAGGTCTCCTTCGTCGAGGTCCCCGAGCTGGTCGAGACGGCCCGGGGCCTCGGTGGTTTCGGCCACACAGGGCGATGAGCGATGCCTGAGCTGCCCGAGGTGCAAGCACTGGCCGACTTCCTGCGCGACAGGTGCCGAGGCCAGAGCATCCTCCGGGCCGAGGTGGCGGCCCTGTCTGCGCTCAAGACCTTCGATCCGCCCGTCGACGCTCTGGTGGGCCGGCCGGTGGCGGAGGTCGGCCGGGTCGGCAAATACCTGACCATCGGTGCGGGGGACCTCTACCTGGTCATGCACCTGGCTCGCGGGGGCTGGGTGCAATGGCGGGAGAAGGTGCCACCGGCCCGGGCCAAACCGGGACGGGGCCCGCTCGCGCTACGGGTCGGGCTGTCGGGCGGAGCCGGCTTCGACGTGACCGAGCAGGGCACCGAGAAACGCCTGGCCCTGTGGGTGGTCCACGACCCGGCCGAGGTGGAGGGGGTGGCCCGTCTGGGCCCTGATCCTCTGTCCCCGGGGTTTACCGCCGAGACCCTGCGCCAGGTGCTGTCACGGTCGAGCGGGCCCTTGAAGAACGTGCTCACCGACCAGTCGGCGCTGGCCGGGGTGGGCAACGCCTACTCCGACGAAGCCCTCCACGCGGCCCGGCTGTCGCCCTACAAGCCGGCGGCCAAGCTCTCCGACGAGGAGTACCAGCGCCTCCACGGGGCCCTGGTACGGGTCCTGGCCGACGCGGTACGGCGCTCGGGCGGTCTGGCCGCCTCGGGGCTCAAGTCCGAGAAGAAGAGCGGCTTGGCCGTTCACGGGCGGGCCGGCCAGCCGTGCCCGGTCTGTGGCGACACCATCCGGGAGGTCTCGTTCGCCACCAAGTCCTTCCAGTACTGCGCCACCTGCCAGACGGGGGGGAAGCCGCTGGCCGATCGGCGCCTGTCCCGGCTGCTCAAGTGACCGAGGGCCGAGTGGGCGAGGACGGCGAGCGCGCCACCCACCGCGGCATCCACTGGTATCGCGACCGGCAGGGCAACGTCAGCTTCTACGACGAGAGCGGCTCGCAATGGGTGCGCTGGGAGCGGGGCAAGGGCGCGCCGCCGCTACCCCCCAAGTGGCAGGTCCTCGGCGTCCCGACGCGGATCACCCGGCCCGGGTGGCGGAGCCGCTGGCGCATCATCCCGCTGATACTGGTCGTGGCCGCGGTGGCGGTCGCCATCTTGCAGGTCGTGCTGCCGCCGGGCAACAACGCGGCCAAGGAGGCCCAGGCATCGGCCGCGCTCCTCGGCAAGTGCCTGGCCAAGAACGCCAACAAGGGATTCAGCAGCAAGCCGGTCGCCTGCTCGTCGACCAAGGCTGCGGTACGGGTGGTCCAGGTCCTGCCGAGCACCCCGGGCAGCCCGCTCTGCCCGTCCGGCACCACCGGAGTGGAACTGGCCTACCCGGGAGTGCGATATCTGCACATCGAGTGCGTCCAGGCGGTCCGACCGAGCGGATGACCGGTGGATCGTTCTGGTAGCATCTTCGTCTACTTGCGGACGTGGCTCAGCTGGTAGAGCACAACCTTGCCAAGGTTGGGGTCGCGGGTTCGAATCCCGTCGTCCGCTCCAAGAAATCCCAGGTCAGAGCATCTATCGGCGGGTTGCCATTCAGTAGATGCTCGACCAGCTATACCACGTAGCTATACCATAGGAGCTTGCTTCCTCCTATCGACAAATGATTGTCGATAGCTACGCGGCGATGCCGAGATCGTCGAGGAGGGTTTGCATTTCGAGTCGTAGGTTTTCGTAGTCGTGTTCGACGCTGGTCCAGGTGGTGGGGTTGGGGCGGGGTTGTCGGGAGTGGACAGCGGCGAGGAGGGGTTCGAGGACGTGGTCTCGAAGGGTGGTGATGGCGACGATGGTGCGGATGGCCTCGGTTGGGACGTGGTAGCGGCGGGAGCGACCCGGTTTGGCGACGAGGTTGTGGGCCCGCAGCTTGCGGAGGTCGTAGGCGGCTTGGCGGAGGCTGTAGTCGTGGTCGGTCTGGCCGGTGGCGGCTTGGACTTTGGCGGCCAGGTCAGCGACGGTGAAGCCCTTGGGTGCGGGCGACAAGGCGGCGAGCCCGTCAAGTACGGAGCGTATGCGCGGGGAGTCCAGGCTGATGCCGGCGACCCGGGTGGCGCCGAGTTGGGCGGGGCGGGGTAGCTCATCTAAGACGGCGGCGCTGAGGAACCCGACGCTGGTGGCGTCGAGGGTGTCGCAGAAGCGGGTGGCGCAGGCTCGGAGACGGCCGATGATCTCGGGTAGTCGTTCGAGGATCCGTCCGCAGCCCAGCTCGGCCGCGTTGTGGCAGGTGGCCTCGATACGCAGCACGCGTTCGCCCTTGGTGTACGCCTTGAGCCCGAGGCACCCGAAGGTGACCTTGAACCAGGTCAGGTCGTAGCTTTGGGTCTCGACCACGGCTGCGAGAGTGGCCGGCTTCTTTCGGTCCCGGTGCGGTCGGGCCTTGGCCCCGAAGACGGTTTTGAGGCGGGGCACGTCGAGGCGGGAGCGGGTCCGGTCCACGACCCGGTCGAAGACCTGGTCCATGACCGCCCCGTCTTCGAAGAGAAGGTTGCGGCTGTACTCGACTTGATAGACCGAGTAGTCGTAGCGGGCCCCGGTCGCCTCCTGCTCGGGCAGGTCCAAGGCGAAGCACAGCACCGCCGAGTAGATCCAGCGGTCGCATACCTGGCGCAGGCGCCCTATAGCCGCGGGATGCGACAAGGCCTCTGCGGCCCGCGCCAGGCGTGCCGGTTCAGAAACGATAGTGAAACAGTTGCCCTCCTTTCGATACCCGATCCCGGCTTTGTCAGCTCGGCGGGCGACGTAGTTGTGGCCGTTGAGGATGATCTGCGCCCCGAAGGGCGGGTGGCTGGAGATCTTGATCACCACGTGTCCCCAGTCGGGGTCCATGATGTGGAAGCTGTAGTGGTTGACGAACGCCGGTTTCTTCTCCAAGTTGACCAGCACCCCCGACTTGGAGCGAGTGACCCGCCACGTCGGCGAGACGGCCCGAGCGACCAGGATCATGAACACCCCGCGGCCCACCTGACGGGTGGCCAGGTACTCCTCGGCGATCAGATGCTTGCGTTCACCTCGCTCGCAGTCGATCAGGGGGATGCCTGTGGCCTTGGCGTAAGCCCGCACCCTTCGGGCGAAACGGCCGGCCAGTCTCAGCAGGTGGGTGTTGTCCAAGCTGTCGTCGCGGCCGTCATGCCAGCCTCGCCACCACACCCGGAACCCTCCCGGCGAATGACACATCGACAGGTATCCGTTGAGGACCAGGCGATCGACGCAGTCATAGGACCCCTCGAGCAGCCCCGCATATCTCAGCGACAGGTCGTCTTTGGCGCGCACGCCGCGACACTACGGGAACGATCCCGCAACGCTCTCATGGCCGCCCGAAGGGCCCCGATTCCGAGCTTGTCTCGGAATCGGTGTAGTGGCTTCGCGCCACAAACATACTCGCAGAACGTCGGCGCTTTGGGTTGAGGTATGGGACAACCGGTTGGATCCGGTCAGGGCCGAGGGACTTGTGGATCCAATGCGGTTGACGGGGACGTGCGACGGGACTCCTTCCGAGCTCGGCGGCGTCGGGTGGGCTGGTGCCCGAGGGCGAAGTAGACCGGTCTACAATGGAGTGGAATTGGGGCCATTCGACGGACAAGTGGGCGGACAACACCGGCCCTTCGGATTTCAGCGGGGCGTGACTGTCGGGAGTCGATCCCAGTTGGGGCGGCCGGCGTAGAGCAGGACCCTGATCCTGTAGTGGGCGAATGACCGGAATCCGAAGCCGATCCGCTTGATCCGCTTGATGAGGTTGTTGACCGCTTCGGTGGGCCCGTTGGAGACGAAC